>NZ_CP104174.1:6722692-7028269 GCF_025200925.1 Bradyrhizobium sp. CB1015
AGCGCACTGCTGGCGAGACTCGGCAGGACGAGTGGCAGCGTGACCAGGCGGAAGGCCTGGAACCGTGTCGCGCCGCAGCTCATGGCAGCCGCCTCCAGATTGGCATCGACCTTTCCCAAGGCGGCGGCCATCGTGAAAACGACGAACGGCAAGGTGAGCACCGTATGCGCCAGCACGAAGCCGGGAATGGTCCCGGAGAGACCGATCGTCTGAAAAAACAGATAGAGGCCGACAGCGAGCGCGATATGTGGCACAATGATCGGCCCGATCAGGAGGACCTGGAAAGCGGTGACCAACCGGCTGCGGCCGCGGATCATTGCATAGGTCGCGGCCGTGCCGATGACCGACGAAAAAAGGGCGGTCAGCAAGGCTACCTGCACGCTGAGCCAGGTGGCTGCACGCCATTGCCTGCTGTCAAAATATTCCGCGTACCATTTCAGCGTGAAGCCGGACGGCGGAAATGCCAGATAGTCGTTCTGGCTGAACGACATTGGAATGACGATGACCAACGGCACGATGATGAAGGCCAGCACGGCATAGACATAGGCCCCCAGCGCGAGCGATCCGCGGTCGGTCGGCGGTTTCATGAGGCATTCCCCATCAGCCGGTCGAAACGGAGCGTCTTGCTGAAGAGGATCGCCAGCAACGTCACGAATACGGTCAGCACTCCGACCAGCGCCGCAGCGAACGGCCAATCGAGGACCTCACGGATCTGCTTTGAGACGAGCGTCGAGATCATCATCTCCTGCGGCGAGCCAAGCAGCGCGGGCGTGATGAAGAAGCCGATCGCCGTGAGGAACACGAGCAGCGAACCGGAGACGACGCCCGGCAGGCTCAAGGGCAGGATGACCTCCAGAAAGGTCCGCAGGCGCGTTGCGCCGAGCACGGCGGCCGCACGCCCATAGTCGTTCGGAATGCTGCGCAATGCGCCGTAGATCGGCAGGATCATGAACGGCAAAAGCACGTGGGTCATGGCGATGACCACGGCACTCTGGGTATAAAGCAGCTTGAACGGCTGCGAGGTCAGGCCGAGAGCCATCAAGGCCGAATTGATCAGCCCGTTGCGCTGGAACAGGAACGACCAGGCGGCGGTGCGCACCAGGACGCTCGACCAGAGCGGCAGGATGACGCAGACTGCGACAAGGGCGGCGACCGTCCCCTTCGCCCGGCTCATGTAATAGGCGACCGGGAAGCCGAGGACCACGGACAAGGCGGTCACCAGCGTTGCGGTCCAGAGCGTGCGCATCAGGACGCGCATGTGAACCGGATTTTCGACGACGCGCGCGTAGTTGTCCAAGGTCGGATGCGGCTCGAGGATGCTGATCACCAGGAGCTGCAGGATCGGATAGACGAAGACGAAGGCGATGATGGCGAAGAACGGCAGCAGCAGGAGCAGCGTCGACAGGCCGCTCAGTCGGCGGCCGTCGGAATGCCAGAAATGCGATCGCCCCGCCTCCGTCATTGCCGCTTTCCCCGGTAGAGCAGCATCGCCTCCGCAGGGATAGTGAAGGACGCAACGTCACTCGGGGCCAAGGAGCTGAGCTGCGAGGCGCCAGGGATTCGCGCGCGCATCTCGGTGCCGTCAGGCAGACGTCCGATCAGGAGCAGGGCTGCCCCGGCATAGACGATGTCGCTCAGCGTCACAGTGATGACTTGCCCGGCGGGACTGGCGCCGAGTTGCAGCCGCTCGGGCCTCACGGCCAGCACCGCTGCGTCGCCGGCTGCAACCGGCTCAACGGCCGCCGTGGCCGGCAGGCGCCATGTTTCACCCCAGGGCAGCGTCACAGAGATGTCGTCGCCGACGCTTTGGACGGCGACGTCGACGAAATTCATCTCGCCGATGAAGCCGGCGGTAAAGAGGTTCGCGGGCCTTTCGTAAAGCTGGCGCGCCGGCCCGATCTGCTGGATCTTGCCATCCCTCAGGACGGCGATCCGGTCGGCCATGGTCAGCGCCTCGCTCTGGTCGTGGGTGACGAAGATGACGGTGATGCCAAGCTCGGCGTGCAATCGCTTGATCTCGAGCTGCATGTCTTCGCGGAGATTTTTGTCGAGCGCACTGAGCGGCTCATCCATCAGGAGGACGCGCGGCTGATAGACGATCGCACGCGCAAGCGCCACACGCTGCTGCTGACCGCCGGAAAGCTCATTCGGACGTCGGTGGCCATAGCCTGCCAGACGCACGGTCGCGAGCGCAGCTTCGGCGCGCGCATGACGTTCAGCCGTCCGGAGACCGCGCATCTTCAAGGGAAAGGCGACATTGTCGAGAATCGACATGTGCGGGAACAGCGTGTAATTCTGGAACACCATTCCCAGATTGCGCCTGTTCGACGGGACAAAGGTCAGGTCTTCGGAATCGACGTGAATGGTGCCGCTGGTCGGAAATTCGAATCCTGCGACGCTCATCAGGATCGTGGTCTTTCCGGAGCCGCTGGGTCCAAGCAGGGCGATAAACTCACCGGCAGCAATATCGATATCGACGCCATCGACGGCGGACACGGCACCGAAGCGCTTCTCCAAGCCACTGATGCGGATCGATGCGCCCGACGCCGATTGCCTGGCCGATGCAATATTCACGGAGCCTCGCTTCCCTTCCGTCTTGCCCTCGATGCGGGCGGCTCTTGCACCCAATCCAAAGCCGCCGGCACGGTCGATATAATATTTGATATATCAGGCTATCGCGCGATGAACCCCGCGACAAGGGCCATCTGCGCATCAAGCATAGGCTTTCCGCCGATGACCTTTGCGCCCTGCGCAGCCGCCCTTGCAAGAAGCCGGGTCACTGCTGGATTGACGATGATGTCGCTGACGGTGGCGCCGGGACCGACACCTTCGATGTCCAACGGAAGCGGATCATCCGGCTTCATGCCGAGCGACGTCGCATTGACGATGAGATCGAACGCGCGCGCCTCGGCTCGGCCGGCGCTGACCTTCGTGGCGGGATAATGCGCAGCCACGGCAGCCGCAAGCGCACGAGCTTTCTCCTCATCCCGGTTCATGATCGTGAGTTCGCGCGCGCCGGCCTCCGCCAGGCCGAATGCAGTTGCACGTCCCGCGCCACCTGCACCGACCTGGAGCACCTTCCGACCGCGAACCGCAACGTCGTGCTGAGCGAGGCTGGCGATGAATCCCCTCGCATCCAGATTGTCGCCAACGAGGCGCCCTTCCGCCGTCCGCTTGACGAAGTTGACCGCACCAATCAGTCGCGCCGTCGGCGTGATCTCATCGAGATGCTCGATCACGCAGGTCTTATGCGGGATCGTGACGCCGAAGCCGAAGACGTTGCGCATGAGCCTGATGCTTGCGACGACCTGGCCGAGATCGCCGGGCAGGACATGGATCGGCGACACCGCCAAATCGTCGCCGATCGATCCGAAATAGGCATTCATGACCGCACTCGCCCGCACATGATCGACCGGGTCGGCGAGCACAAACATGATCTTGGTCTTGCCGGTGATCTCCATGGAGCTGTCCTTCTCAGGCCGGCAGAGCGGCGCGGCCGTAACTGCCATAGCGCTCGACCACCCGCGCCATTTCGTCATCGGCAAGGATCGCGGGTGCGCCGGCCTGACAGGCGAGCAGATACTGCCGGGCAAGGGTTTCGAGCTTCACGGCTAGGTCGAAGGCCGCCTGCAGCCCTTTGCCGACGGCAATCATCCCGTGGTTCGCGAGCAGACAGACCTTGCGCTGTTTCAGCGCGGCGACGGCGCCTTCGGCGAGAGCCCTGGTGCCGAACGTGGCGTAGGGCGCGCACGGCACATCGTTTCCACCAAAACTGGCGACCATGTAGTGGAATGCCGGAATTGGCTTTGCGAGGCAGGACAGCGCGACGCAGCAGTCGGCATGGGTGTGCACCACCGCGTTCACATGCGGATAGGCGTTCAAGATCGCCAGATGCATGTGCCATTCACTGGAGGGCAAGCCGTCTCCAACCACCGTTCCGTCGCGCTTCAAACGGACGAGACCGTCGATCGTCGTGTTGCCGCTATTGCCGCCGGTCGGCGTGATGAGAATATCTTCTCCGATGCGAGCGCTGACATTTCCGCTGCTGCCGTGATTGAACCCCTTGGCTTCGAGGCGCGCCACGGTGTCCAGCACGGATTGCCTAAGTTCGCGTTCGTTCAATTGACTGCCTCCGGATTCAACATCGCTTCCAGCGTCGTCGCGAACAGGTCGACAGGGCCCAGCTTGCCGGACTTCAGACAAATGGCCACCGGATCCTCGTCTTCGGTCATCGCGGTACCGATGCCGGGTCCACCATAGGGACCGACCCGCAAACGTCGAATGCCGAGGTGCTCGACGATCGCACCAGAGGTCTCGCCACCGGCCACCACGAAGCGCCGCACGCCGACACTGCGAAGGGAGACAGCAAGCCGACCAAGGATGGTTTCGGCGAGTTGCGCCGCGCCTTCACGACCGTATCGCTCCTGAGCCATTTTGACGGCCTCGGGCGGGCCCGAAGTGGCGAAGCCGACAGGACCATTCCGCAGCCGCGGCCGCGCCCAATCGAGCGTGTCGCCAACCGTCGCCGCCACATCTTCAGCGTTCAGAAGATTGATGCGAAGCAAGGGATGGCTCTTCTCGAATTCAGCGACTTGCTCCAACGTCCGCTCAGCGCAACTCCCGGCGAGAACGACGCCGCCGCCGCCAACCGCGCGCAAACCGGGTGGCCTGCTGGCCGTGGGGATGAGCCCCCGCGCCCTCCAGATGTCCGGATAGTGCTGTACGATCGTCGCATTGCCCGTCATCAGCTTCCAATCGCAGGTGAGCGCGGCAAGCGTATCGAGATCCCGATCGTAGATCGTGTCCGCAATGAAGTAGCGGATATCCCGAGCCGCCGCTTCCGCGATCGCGCGACCGGCCGAGTCCGCGCCGGCGTTGATGCGCGAATGCGCCAGAAGGCCGACCCTGGTCCGCGTCTGGCGCTGCAGAACCCTGACGAGATCGGGATCGGTCATCGGTGTCAGCGGATCATTGCGTTTCGGCGAATCCGAGATCAACTCGGTGCCGAGAAACAGATGACCGTTATAGACGGTCCTTCGAAGGGCGGGAGAAGCCGGGCAAAAGGCGGTGTATTCGGCGCCGGTCAGCTGCATCAGCAGGTCGGAGACCGGGCCGATATTCCCTTGGTCGGTGGAATCGAACGTCGCACAATATTTGAAGAAGATCTGCCTCGCGTCCCGCGCAAGCAGCGCCCGTGCCGCCTTCGCCGTCATGCCGACGGCTTCGCTTGCGGGGATCACCCGCGTCTTCTGCGCGACCACGATGGCCGGCACATCGCCGCAGCTGCCGACGAGATCGGGGTCGGTGACAAATCCGCATTCGATGCCGGCAGCGACCAGCATCGCGGCCGTTTCCATGCCGCCCGTCAGATCGTCCGCCACCACTCCGAAGATGGGCTTCGTCATGCGTCCCGCAGATCTCGTGTAGACATCTACGGATATTGATACATGATATATCAAATATTGGCAAGGCCGGGGAAGAACATCCGCAAATGCGGTTTTCGCAATTCACTAATGCGGCATTTGCAGCTGCGGCCGCGGCTCCGTGAAACAAGGCGACTCCAGTGTCAGGCCAGCTTCGGTGCGCTGGGCAAGCGGCGCGCTGCGGCCTCGGCGTCCCGCCTCCTCTCCAGGCGACGCTTGGGGGCGCTAACAACGCCAAGGCGGACCGCCAGCCTACTAGTTCCCCATGATAACGCTCCATGGGCTGGAGGGCGAAATGGCGATCAACGTATATTTGCAAATCAACAGCTCGAAGATCAGATCATGCGCTACCGCCTGATGGAGCGCGACGTGACCAATCCCCTCGCGCTCGGTCTCCTCCACGACATCGTCTCAGAACTAGAGGCGGCGCTGCAAGCACCTACGTAGTCGGATGCAAGGCTCGGAGCCGATGTGAGGGCTCCACAAGCTTGAGCCACTTCCCAGCTGGGCCAGCGACGGAAAGACTCCGCTTTGTCCTGCCGTTTTCATTGACGGGAAAAACATAGGCTAAGACGAAACCGGCCGCTTCGTGACAATGGTAGTGTTGGGAACCTGCATGTTCTCTAGCGCTCCAAGCAAAGCAGACCCCAAGGCCCCGCCAAGCCCTGCATCCTCATGCAGCCTCTCTGGTTCGCGGCAACAAGGGGTCAGTTCGGCCAAGCTGAGCCAAGGATGATTGAGCAGAAGTTCTGACGGACATAGTTCATGTCCTTCAGCGACAGAACGTCGGCCTTCACGTTTCCGAACGTCGTCAGCGGCTTCTTGATAATTCCGTTAGCGAAGTGATCGATGATGTTTTCCTTGAAATTCGGCTCGCGCGGATGATGAACGCGGACATGGTCGCGCTGTTCATGCGTGAAGTCGTGATAGGCGATGCCGAGCACGTCCATCTCCACACCGGCGGTCACCAGCGCGATGGTCGGGCGCATATGCTCGGGGATTCCGGGCGTGGTGTGGAGCGCGATGGCAGTCCAGACATCCTCGATGTCACGCTCGGGCACGCCGTAGCTTTTCATGAATTTGCGGGCGGCATTGGCGCCGTCGACCTCGAAGCGCAGATCGGGGCTCGAATATTTCTCGGTGAGGCCCATGTCGTGGAACATGGCGCCGAGGTAAAGCAGCTCCGGGTCGTATTTCAGGCCGCGGCGGTCGCCCGTGAGCGCGCCCCACAGGAAGACACGGCGACTATGGTTGTAGAGCAGGTCGTCTTCGGTATCGCGCACGAGCTGCGTGGCTGCGCGCGCGATGGCGCTGTCAGGCACGCGAATGCCGGCGATGATTTCGGACATGGAGCATCTCCTCGGTTGGATAACGGGCTGGTTGCTTGTCGGGATTAGGCAACAGAGCTCTGCTCCGGACAACAAGCGGGATGCTACGGATCAGGACAGCCGCACGTCGTTTCCTGACAAAGGGCCGCTCGGAGCTTCAGGTCAGTAGGAGCCCGCAGTTTGGTCCTCGGATAGCTCGCGAACTATTCCGGTTCTGCTCGCCGGAAGCTGGCGCGATATTGGATAGGGGTCACGCCGAGACGGGTGCTGAAGACAATCCTCATCCGATCCGCAGATCCGAAGCCGCAATCGAAGGCAATGGCCTTCAGCGGTCGGTCGCTTGCTTCCAGCATCATGCGCGCGGCATCAATACGGGCGCGCTCGATGAATTCGTGCGGTGTGGTCCCGGTCACCTGCCCGAAATGCCGAGCCAGATTCCGGGGGCTCATGCCGGCCACAGCGGCAAGCGACTCCAACGTGTGGCGATCCCCAATATTGGCCATGACATGGTCCTGGATGCGTGCGATTGGCGATTCCGGATCGGCAGGTGCCGTGAGATAGGGACTGAACTGCGATTGTCCGCCCTGGCGCTGGGCAACGACAACCAGCCGCTTGGCGACCTTGAGCGCCGTTTCCGCGCCGTGCCGCTGCCCGACGAGCGCCAAACCCAAATCTATCCCCGCAGTCACACCAGCCGCGGTGATCAACCGTCCATCGCGGACATAGATCAGATCCGGTTCGACTTTTGCCTGCGGAAACCTTGCCGCCAGCGCCTGTGCATCCTGCCAATGGGTCGTAACTCGCCGATCGTCAAGGAGGCCGGCATAGCCAAGGACGAATGCCCCGGTGCAGATCGACCCATAAACGCTGGAGCGCCACGGCAGCTCCTTGACCCACCGAAGCAGGCACGGTTCGGGCGCCGCTTCCGGTGGCGTCGGAGTGCCGGCCACCAGAACGATGTCGAAACCGCCCGCCGCCTCATCGAAGGTCAGGTCGGCCACCATGCGTATGCCGTTCGAGGCGCGCAGCGGATTGCGGTGAGCAGCAACCAATACCGTTTCATAGCGGTCCGCGCTGCCGAGAAACGCGTTCGCCTCACTGAACACATCCATCGGCCCCGCCACGTCTAGCGCCTGGACCCCCTCACAGACGACGATTGCGACAGCTTGTACCGGCACCTCTTTGCCTCTCCAGTCTAGCGCCCCATTATGCAACTAGTTCCGGAGACTGCAAAAGGCTTGGCGCGACCAGCGAGGCGACGACGAAAGGTCTACCGGTTGGCTCGCTGGCGCAGCCGCCAACCAGTAGCCCCTGCAGCTCCTCAATTGAGCATCATGGCCACGGGCGAGCTCGTCGCGCAATTTTCGTGATCACGGCCCCTTGTCTGGCCTCGTCAAAGGCCCGTCCTTGGAATCGACGACGAAGACTGCCAGTAAGCTGGCGGGCTCCTTGTCGCTGGCGTTCTCGCTGATGGTGTGATGTGAGCCGGGCATTTCGTAAAACCCTTCGCCGGCGTGATAGACCTTGGCGGGGTCATTGCCGACTTGGCTGCGGATGGCCCCGGATAACACATAGGCGTAGATAAATGCCGAGGCTGCGTGGTGATGAGCCAGCGATTTGCCTCCGGGAGGATAGTTCACCGTCACAGCAACTATTTTCTTTCCTTCGACATTCGGGAGTGCGTGCTCGAACGCGACTTTCACCTCCTCCCGCTCCTGCGCGATCGCGGGTGAAGCTCCCAAGGCGATCGCTAACGCTATCAGCGGCACGAAGGCCGCTCGCATTGCTCTCCTCACTAGTTTTGCTGTCATATCTCGACGGTTTGACAGCGCGCCAATCCGATAGGAAAATCCACTGATCGACATGATCGCACTCCTCTTCTAACGAGCTCGCGCAAACTAGTTGGCACTAAGATGCAGGGCCGAGCTGATGAGTGATGGTGACGCTTCCGATGTGAAGCCATCGCCGTCGCCATCAGCTTCGGCCTGATGTGCTGCCGCCGCTGAGCAGCACCGATAACAGCGCGGCCAGATCGAATCCCGCAGCCGCCCAGCCGAGCCGCTCCATCGCCCCATTGGCAACGACCACAGCTCCCGCTGCGGCACCCATCGCGCTGCCGAGGTAGATCGCCGAGGAATTCATCGAGAGACTGATCGGCGCCAGTGCCGGAGCCAACCCCACTAGCCGCGCTTGCTGCGCCGTTATGAGCCCCCAGCTGGCCAACCCCCAAATCAGGATGGCTGGCAGCAGGACCGGCATTGCCCGCGCCGGCCCGAGTGCCGCGCTGAGCGAGAACGCAAGATAAGCCACCAGGGCAAGCCAACCGGCAACGATCACGATCATGCGCGCGCCCCAACGGTCCGCCGCGCTGCCGCTGAGCTGGGTGCCGACCGCGCCGGCCAGGCCAAAGCCCAGCAGGACCGGCGCCAGCGCCTGCGAGCCAAGGCCCGCGACGCTGGCTATGAAGACACCGAGATAAGTGTAGACCGTAAAGGTGCCGGCGACGGTCAGCACGTTGGTCACCAGCACGCCCAGGATATCGCGACGCTTGGCCAGCGCCAGACGCTCACCCAGGCCGGCCGTGACGCCAGGTCGCTGGCACGGCAGCCGGGTGAGAATCCCAAAGAGCGAGAACACCGCCAGCCCCGCGACACCGAAGAAGGTGGCGCGCCAGCCGAACCCCCTGCCCCACCAGTACGCCCAGCGGCACGCCGCCGATGATGGCCAGGGTCAACCCGGTGGTGACAGCGGACAAGGCGCGGCCACGCCGCTCCGGACCGCCCAGTGCGGCGGCATATCCACTGGCCGCCGGCATGAAGCTTGCTGCGGACAGAGCCAACAGCAGCCGCGCGGCCAACAGCGCTGCATAGCCTGACGCCAGCGCGGCGAGCAGATTGCCCAGGGCGAAGCCGGCCATGGCGACGATCAGCAGGCGACGCCGTTCCAGCCCGGCCGTCAAAACGGCCATGACCGGCGCGCTGATGGCATAAGCGAGAGAGAACGCGGTGACCAGATGACCGGCGGCGGGCAAACCGACGTTCAGATCTCGCGCCAGGGCCGGGAGCAGTCCGGCGATCATGAACCCCTCGCTGCCGATGGCAAAAGCGCCGAGCGTCAGCCAAATGAGAGAGGCCAGCGAGTCGGCGGCGGCAGCTTGCGCGCGATCAGGCTTCAGTTCCCGGCGCACAGGAAAGGCCAATGTCATAATCTTGAGCCTTGGGCTGGCGAATCCGGAAAGGGCGAAGCAGCGATCAAGTCGCAGGCGTTGGGGCTCTTGAAGCCTGGGATGAAACGTTCGCACACGGCGGCGTTGACGGTGCCATACGTCGTCTCGGGCTTGTGCGCAAAGCCGGCGAAGTACTCCTGAATGAAGCCTTCTTTGAAATTTGTGCGCGGGTATTTGGCGACAATTTCCTCGCGCAGCTCCGCTGGGAACTGCTCGAACCCCACTCCGATAACGTCGAGAAGCACACCGGAGTTGAGGAGCGCCACTTCAGCGCCCATATGCTTCGGGATGCCGGGGGTGGTATGCAGCGCAATAGCTTCCCAGACGGTCTGCACCTGATCTTCAGCGATGTTGTGAGTGCTAAGAAACTGCCGTGCGGCATTTGCGCCATCGACCTCGAAGCGCTCGTCTGGACTCGAGAACTTCTTGATCAGGCCGAGATCGTGAAATGCGGCAGCGACGTAAAGGAGCTCACGGTCGAAGCGCAGGTTCCTCTGACGGCCCTGCTCAGCCGCGAACAGGTAGACGCGGATCGAGTGATTAAAGAGCAGGTCGGTGGAATGTTCGCGCAGGATGTCTGTCGCCTCTTTCGCGAGTAAGGAATCGGGAATGACGAGAGCATGGGCGAGAGCTGGGGTTGTCATCGTTGCGTCCTTTCAAGAGTTACTGTGGAGCTCGGCTGCGCGTTGCGCGCGAGCGCAACTACCAAAATTCAGTTGATCAACTCGCTCCGACGTCGAGCACGATCTTTCCTTTCGGCTGAGGCCGCACGCGTTCCAGCATCAAATGAGCCTCGCGCGCCTCCGCGAGGGGTAAGACTACCCCCACGTTTGTTCGCAGTTTTCCATCATCGATCAAGCGACCGATGTCCGTCAGATATTGGCTCGTGACGTTGACCAAAAAGAAGGCGGCTTCAACACCGTAGCGCTTTGCAAGATCCTGATCCGGGCGGGACACTGCCGAGATCAGCTTGCCGCCGCGACGAAGGACCTGGAATGAGCGGTCTTGGGTTTCACCGCCGACCAGATCAATCACAGCGTCCGCGTCCCGTACTTCTTTCTCAAAGCGCTGGGTCCGGTAGTCGATCACCGTGTTTGCGCCGAGGTTGCGCACGACGGAAATATCGCCCGTCGATACGGTTGCGATGGTTTGCACACCCGCGTGACGGGCCAGTTGAACCGCATAGGAGCCAACGTTACCGGCCGCCCCGTGAATAACCACCGTTTGACCTGCTTTGAGCTCGGCGTGATCAAACAACGCCTGCCATGCGGTGACGGCAACGACAGGAACGGAGGCGGCTTCAACGTGGGTCAGCGAGCTTGGCTTGTTCGAGACCATGCCCGCGGAAGCGAGAGCGTACTCGGCGTAGGCCCCGACAAACTGCGGATTCGTAACACCATAAACCTGATCTCCCACACGTCGTTCGGAGACTCCGGGGCCCATGGCGACGATTTCACCGGACAGATCCGAGCCCAGAGTGAGGGGGAGCGGTTGCGGCAAGGCGCTCTTCCCGGCCCTGATCCAGCCATCCCATGGCCCGACCCCAACGGCTTCAACTTTGACCAGGACCTCGCCAGGACCGGGCTTGGGTCGTGGCACGGGCTCGAACTTCATGACCTGTGGCGGCCCAAACTCGTGCACGCGCCAGGCCATCATTGTTGAATGAGTTCGCTCTTCACCAACTTGAGAAACGATGCTGCTGGGGGTCATCACATTCTCCTTGCGCTCAGCTCGTCATCATTGCCGACGACCGTTCGTCGGGTTGCGCCGAAGGTGCCTTCGCCGGCCAATCCGAAGGCGAGGCCTCGCTTATCCGTATATCGCAACCAGTCGTGCCCCGGACAACGAACACGATCCTGCGGATCAAGACAGCCGTACGTCGTTTCCTGACAACGACGGGCGGAGCCTTCACGGCAGTAGAAGCGTCCTCAGATGATTCTCGACCTATTCCGATTCCACCCTGCCGAAGCTGCTCGCGATCTTGGACAAGGGTAAAGCCAAGGGCGCTCATCTCATCCGGTCGCGATCCGAAGGCGCGATCGAAAGCTGCGGGCTTCAGCCGCCAGTCCCTTTTTTTCCAGCATCATACGTGCGGCATCGAAGCGCGCGGCGATCGGATGAGGAGCCATCAATGCCGTTAGCGGTCTGCGCTGCGAAAGCCCCTGGCGTGAACTTGATGCTTGGGACCGACCATCCTCCATGACCTCCGATGGAAATCCGAAGCCGCGCCAGCCAAACTGGGTCGATTGACACTCTTTTACGACAGCGGAGATGACGGATTGGAATGCAATAGAGTGTACAATCAGCGAGAAGCTCGACCAGCGAAAGCCACTAGAGGCGCTCAAATCTTTTGGACACCACCTGAACAAATACGGAAAAGCGCCTTAATTCGCCCCACAAATTAGATTTACTTCTAACGGGGAGGTATCCCCGAGCTTCGATATTCTACCGGCGATCCTCACACCAAACAAAAGCGTGCCCATCTTACCGCAAACTCCGTTCGAGTCGCGTTGACCATCGCGTCCGCCGACGAAGGAGAGTTTCGATGAGCGAACAACACAGAGGGGCAATTGGACGCCGGCCGCTGCTGCGCACCGGAATGATGGGCTTCATCTCGACAACTGCAGCAAGTGCTTTGAAAGTCGACACCACCGCGGCCGACACGGAAACCGACGCCGAGAAACGCAAGGCGCGATTTCAGGCAGACTCGGCGGAGGTTCAGAATTTCTATCGGGTGAACCGCTACCCTAAGCGTTGAGGGAGGCCCCCGTGCTGATAAGAAGATCAGACCGTCAACCGCACCAAGGGAGAATTGCTTTCGGGCTGGCAAAGCAGTCGTCAGACAAGGGACTTGACCGTCGTTCGTTCCTGCGCCGCTCAGGCGTCGTCGCGGGCAGTTTGGCCGCGATTGGCGATCTGCCGCTGGGCGGCCTTCGTCAGGCTGAGGCAGGCCCGCCGCCGCCTCCGAGGGCGGCCGTCACAACCCGGAAGAATGTTTGCACGCATTGTTCGGTCGGCTGTTCGGTGATCGCCAAGGTCGCGAATGGCGTGTGGATCGGCCAGGAGCCGGACTACGACAGCCCGATCAATCGCGGCTCACATTGCTGCAAAGGAGCAGCGGTGCGAGACGACGTGTTGAGCGATCGCCGCTTGCGTTACCCGCAAAAGCTCGTCGACGGCCGATGGCAACGGCTCTCCTGGAATAAGGCTATCGAAGAGATCGGCGACAAGCTTTTGGAGATTCGCCAGAAGGCTGGTCCGGATTCGGTGTACTGGCTCGGCTCGGCCAAGTTCACGAACGAAGCGGCCTACCTTAACCGCAAACTCGCGGCCTTCTGGGGAACGAACAATTCCGATCACCAGGCACGCATCTGTCACTCCACCACAGTCACCGGGGTCGCCAATACCTGGGGCTATGGTGCGATGACCAACAGCTACAACGACATCCGCAACTCCAAGACCATCCTGTTCATGGGCGGCAATCCAGCCGAGGCCCATCCGGTTTCGCTGCAGCATATTCTTGAAGGCAAGGAGCTGAACCGCGCAAATGTCATCGTCGTAGATCCACGGATGACGCGAACCGCGGCGCACGCGACTGAATATGTCCGCGTACGACCCGGAGTTCACATCGCAACCATCTATGGAATGCTCTGGCACATTTTCGAGAATGGCTGGGAGGATAAGGCATTTATCCGCCAGCGCGTTCACGGCATAGACGATATCCGCAAGGAAGTCGCGAAATGGACTCCTGACGAAGTTGAACGCGTCACCGGCTTACCAGAAGACCAAGTCAAGCACATCGCCGAGACCTTTGCGAACGAGAAGCCGGCGACACTCATCTGGGCGATGGGCCAGACGCAATTCGCCACTGGAACAGCGAACGTGCGGGCAAGTTGCATCCTACTGCTCGCTACCGGCAACGTCGGCTATTCCGGCGGCGGCGCCAACATTTTCCGCGGTCACACCAATGTGCAGGGTGCTACCGATCTCGGCCTCGATGTGACGACGCTTCCTCTTTACTACGGCCTTTCGGAAGAGGCGTGGCAGCATTGGTGCCGCGTATGGGAGGTCGACATCGACTGGATGCGCGCCCGCTTCGCGAACAGAACGCTGATGGAAACTCCCGGAATTCCAAGCACACGCTGGTTCGATGCCACGCTGCTGCCGACGGATGTGGTCAGCCAGCCGGACACGTTGCGCGCGATGTTCGTGATGGGACATGGCGTCAACACGATCACCAGAATGCCGGAAGCAACGCGCGGAATGGAGAAGCTCGATCTTCTGGTCGTGTGCGATCCATACCCAACGGCTTGGTCGGTGCTCTCGGGGCGGAAGAACGGCACATATTTGCTGCCAGCGTGCACAAGCTTCGAGATGGACGGCTCGCGCACAGCGTCCAACCGCTCCCTCCAGTGGGGCGAACAAATCGTAACGCCAATCTTCGAATCGAAGAATGACTACGACGTGATGTACATGCTCGCGAAGAAGTTTGGTTTCGCTGATCGCATGTTCAAGAACATCAAGGTGGAGAACGGCGCCGTATCTGCCGAAGACATTCTGCGCGAGATCAATCGCGGTGGTTGGTCGACCGGATATTGCGGACAGTCGCCCGAGCGACTGAAAGCCCACATGAAGAACCAGGCGAAATTCGATCTGGTGACCCTGCGGGCACCAAAGGACGATCCAGAAGTTGGTGGGGACTATTACGGGTTACCTTGGCCATGCTGGGGGACGCCTGAGTTCAGGCATCCCGGCAGTGCGATACTTTACAATACCAATTTAAGCGTAAAGGACGGTGGCGGTACGTTCCGCGCGCGTTTCGGCATCGAGCGCGTGGTTAAGCGCAAGGTCATGGAAAACGGGCAAGAGGTGGAAAAGGAGGAGCATGACAATTTGCTCTCCGATGGCTCCTACTCGGTCGGCTCGGAAATCAAGGATGGATATCCTGAGTTCACGCTTGGCGTCCTCAAGAAGCTTGGCTGGGACAAAGACCTCGCCCCCGCGGAAATGGAAATCATCCAGCGAGTAAACGCAGCCAATCCCGATGTCGTGGCCTGGTCGACCGACCTTTCCGGCGGCATCCAGCGCGTGGCGATTGAGCATGGCTGCAATCCTTGCGGCAACGGCAAGGCGCGTATGAACGCCTGGAATTTGCCGGATCCCATCCCGGTACACCGCGAAGTCATTTTCACGTCACGGCCGGATCTGTTCGGCAAGTATCCAACACGGCCGGACGCGCAGCAATTCCGCGTTCCGAACATCGGCTTTTCCGTTCAGAAGTCCGCCGTCGACAGAGGCATCATCAAGCAGTTTCCGCTGATCCTGAGTTCCGGCCGGCTTGTCGAATACGAAGGCGGTGGCGAAGAAACGCGCTCCAACAGGTGGCTCGCCGAATTGAAGCAGGACATGTACGTCGAGATCAATCCGGCGGACGCATCTGAGCGCGGCATCAAGGATGGTGGATGGGTTTGGGTCACGGGCGCTGAAAGCAATTCCAAAACGCGGGTGAAGGCAGTGGTGACCGAACGTGTCGGAAAAGGGGTCGCGTGGATGCCCTACCACTTTGCCGGCTGGTACGAAGGCACTGATCTGCGCAGCAAGTACCCCAAGGGAAACGATCCCATCGTGCTCGGGGAAAGCGTTAACACGCTTACGACCTATGGCTATGACCCCGCGACGGGCATGCAGGAACCCAAGGCCACGCTCTGTCAGATTAAAGCGGCATGAGAGGACGATATCGATGCCTCGCGTCAAATTTCTTTGTGACGCCGACCGTTGTATCGAGTGCAATGCGTGCGTGACGGCCTGCAAGAACGAACACGAGGTACCTTGGGGTATCAATCGCCGCCGTGTCGTCACCATTAACGACGGCAAGCCCGGCGAGCGCTCCGTGTCAATGGCCTGCATGCACTGCACGGATGCACCCTGTGCGGCAGTTTGCCCGGTGTCGTGCTTCTACACTACGGCAGACAGCATCGTTCTTCACTCGAAGGACCTCTGCATTGGTTGCGGATATTGCTTCTACGCGTGCCCGTTCGGCGCACCACAGTATCCAAAGGTCGGAAACTTCGGCTCCCGCGGCAAGATGGACAAATGCACCTACTGCGCAGGCGGCCCGGAAGCCGACAACACGCCAGCTGAGTATGCGAAATACGGTTCTAATCGTCTTGCCGAAGGCAAGCTGCCGCTCTGTGCCGAAATGTGCTCGACCAAATCGCTGCTTGCAGGCGATGGCGCGATCATCGCCGAGATCTACAAGGAGCGCGTGATGAAGCGTGGCTACGGCTCGGGCGCATGGGGCTGGAAGACAGCCTACCACGAGGGCGTTGATGTCTGAGGCACCTCAAGGGCGCTACGGGCACCGGCGAACTGCGGGAGAATGAGCATGATAACTCCTTCTCGCTTTCGTTCCTTCATCCTGATTGCGTTTGCGATCCTGATGATGATCGCACTAACTCCCGCGCTCGCGCAGACACTTGGCCCGGACGGCGCACCCAATCCAACTGCGAGCACGATGACTGAGCAGCAGTTGCTTCAGCAATCACCACGCATCGAGGGCAACATCGCCCAGCCGATCGAGCGCGCGCGCGTACTCATTCAGCCGGCCGGCAGGGCATGGGACTATTTCCACCAAGTCACGCTGCGGTGGATCGGCGCCCTCGCAATTCTCGGCATGATCGCGGTGATCGCAGCCTTCCACTTCGTCATTGGGCGGCTACGGATCTCCGCCGGACGTTCTGGGCAGAAGATTTTGCGCTTCAATTCTTTCGAGCGCTTCGCGCACTGGCTGACAGCGGTATCCTTCGTCATCCTCGCCTTAACCGGGCTGAACATCACGTTCGGACGCATCACTCTTCTGCCGGTGATCGGACCTGAAGCGTTCAGCAGCGTGTCGCAAATCGCTAAATACGTCCACAACTACGTCAGCGCATCGTTCGTGATCGGCCTCGTCCTGATCGTCGCGCTCTGGATCAAGGACAACATTCCCCGGAACGTCGATGTCGACTGGGTCCGGCAAGGTGGCGGCTTTATCAAGTCGAAACACGCGCCGGCGGGCCGCTTCAACGCGGGCGAGAAGCTGGTGTTCTGGACCGCCTTCGGCGCTGGAGCGGCCGTTACTGTTTCAGGCGCTCTTCTTCTGTTTCCGTTTTATGTGACGAACATCGTGGGAATGCAACTCGCCCTGATTGTCCACAGTGTGATCGCAGTCCTCTTCGTCGCGGTGATCATTGCGCACATCTACATCGGCACGCTCGGAACGGAGGGGGCATTCGAAGCCATGGGGACGGGCGAGGTCGATCTTAACTGGGCGGAAGAACATCACGATCTCTGGCTTAAGGATGAGCTGGCCAAGAAACGTCACGCCGATCAATCCAGGAAAACATCAGCAACTCCGGCGGAATGAGCATACTTACGACACATCGGCGGTCTGCTGCGTCCGGCATGGCCAAAGCGAGGGGAGCGTGAACGCAGTCGCTTCAGGAAGACGGCAAGTTCAGGAGCACTTCAACCCATCGGAGATGGCGTGTGTGTTCGCCAGTCAGCGTACAAATTATTGTTGGTGTGGTGATTGAGCGTCGTAAGGCAAAGAGCCTGTGGCTCGATTTCCTTTGGCGGCCAGTTTCCGTGCTTGTTGGAAACCCGTCAGCCGCGCCTTGGACGCGGATCGGTGAGAAAGATGAAACGACCCTATTCTATGCTGGCGCGGCTCCGATCGAATTGCATCGAACCGACACGGAGAACTATCTTCAGAATCTTGCTTCGGGGTCGCCGATGCTGTGGGTCGTCTTGCGGCGGGTTGCGGCCGAATCTGCGGCTCCGGCGTTCGATATTCTGACGGTAACAGCCAATCCTTCAGAGGGTGAGGCTCTCACTGACGCTGGCAACAATCTGGTCGAGACGGTGTCGATGCCGGCTGAGATTATCGAGGCCACACGCAATTTTATCCTCGAACATCACGTCGAGCGCCCCTTTAACAAACGGCAACGAGACCGTGTCGATCCAATGATGCGCGGTCACCATGAACGCGGCTGAAAGAGCAATAAATGACCAACAGCGAAAGTGCCTCGCTGACCGCGCGGCTGAAGCAGTTTCGCGCCCCGGGGCATTAAGCCCGACAGTTTACGCGGGGAACGGAAACTCCCCGACGAAAGGCCTGCGGTGGAAGCGCGCCGGATCATCGAGGAGTAGAGCGAACGCCCTAAGGAAGTTTATCGAGAAGCTCCGTAAGAAGTTGGAATTTGAGAAATCGTACTGTCCTATCGAAGTGCTGCCGCACTCTAACGAACTCTAACAACAGCTAACTAGCAAACGGCGAGAGCTTTGCACGAATACTATACTGCACCGAAGCACCTGCCGAGCCTTTAGTTCTGTTCTTGGCTCGGTCCACGCAGCTCTGCGACGAAGGAGGTTCGCGATGCCCACGATCACCACCAAAGACGGTACAGAGATATTCTACAAAGACTGGGGTTCGGGGCAGCCCATCGTCTTCAGCCATGGTTGGCCGTTGTCGGCCGACGACTGGGACACACAGATGCTGTTCTTCCTCAACCGCGGCTTTCGCGTCATCGCGCATGACCGCCGCGGCCATGGGCGCTCGAGCCAGGGTGGGGCCGGACACGACATGGATCATTATGCCGACGATCTCGCGGCGGTGACCGAGCATCTCGATCTGAAGAATGCCGTCCATGTCGGACATTCCACCGGCGGCGGCGAGGTCGTGCACTACATCGCTCGGCATGGCGAAAGCCGCGTGGCCAAGGCCGCGATCCTTTCCGCCGTGCCGCCCTTGATGGTACAGACGCCGAGCAATCAGGCTGGGCTGCCGAAGGCTGTGTTCGACGATTTGCAGCGACAATTGGCTGCCAACCGGTCGCAGTTCTACTTCGACATTGCGTCGGGGCCCTTCTATGGCTTCAATCGGCCCGACAGGAAGCCGTCCCAGCCCGTGATCCTGAACTGGTGGCGTCAGGGTATGATGGGTGGAGCAAAGGCGCATTACGACGGCATCGTCGCGTTCTCGCAAACCGACTTCACTGAGGACCTGAAGAAGATCAGTGTGCCGGTGCTGGTGATGCACGGCGACGATGACCAGATCGTGCCGTATGCTGATTCCGCGCCGCTGTCCGCAAAGCTTCTGACAAACGGTACGCTAAGGACCTACAAGGGATTTCCGCATGGCATGCCGACGACAGAGGCCGAGACTATCAACGCGGACCTCTTGGCGTTCGTTAAGAGTTAGCGGATCGCGGGCCGTCGGCCGCGGCCGGCGGCAGGCCATGATCATCGTTCACATGGCAAACTGCACGCGCGGCGCCAGGACCTTTGCGGACATATAGGAGAGACCGATGGCGACCATCAACGAACATATCATGTCGCGACGAGGGTTCTGCCTGTGCTGCATGGCGGCGACCACAGTCGCGGCAACCGGCGGCTGGCTCTCGCCGCGACAGGCTTTCGCAGAAGCGCGCAATATCGTGAACCTCATCCGTGACGACGCCGCCCAAGCAGCCATCAAAGTCCATAAGCTGCGCGACAATGTCAGCATCCTCGAGGGGTCTGGCGGCAATATCGCTGTCATGACAGGCGCCGACGGCAAGGTGTTCATTGATGCCGGCATCACCGCATCCCGTCCGCGCATCCTAGAGGCTGCGAATGGGCTGAGCCGCGACCCGGTTTCGCACCTCATCAACACACACTGGCACTTCGATCACACGGACGGCAATCAATGGCTGAATGCGGAAGGGGCAGCCATCATCGCCCATGAGAACACCCACAAGCATCTGCTGGTCGCCCAGAGAGTTGAGGACTGGGATTTCAACTTCCCGTCTTCTCCGCTATCGGCCGTTCCGACCGAAATCGTCTCGTCCGAGAAAGCTCTGAAGCTCAACCGGTCTACGCTTCTCCTCAAATATTACGGTCCTGCGCACACCGATAGCGACCTATCGGTGACGATCCCCGAAGCGGACATTCTTCATTGCGGCGACACCTACTGGAACGGCATCTATCCGTTCATCGACTATTCAACCGGCGGAAACATCGACGGAATGATCAAGGCGGCCGAGGCGAATGTTGTTGCCGTAACCGACAAGACGATCGTCATCCCGGGGCACGGCAACCCGGTCAGCAACAAAGCTGAGCTTTCGGCCTATCGCGACATGCTTGTCGCAATCCGAGACAATATCGGCAAGCTCAAGCAGCAGGGCCGCTCGCTCGATGACACGATTGCCGCCAAGCCGACCGCGGCGTTCGATGCAAAGTGGGGCCAATTCCTTATCACGCCGGCGTTTTTCACACGACTGGTTTACGAGGGCGTCTGACGTCCTCCCGGATCATCACCCGTTCTTCTAGTGAAAGGAGCACTGATATGTCTGCCTCCGAGAAGCCGCTTCACATCGATATTGCGGTGACGCTCAAGGACGTGAGGACAGTGTACAGCATCGGCGCGCTAACGTTCGAAGGCGATCTGCCGGCTTCCATTTTCCACCTACAGCTCATCACCAACGACATCGCCGACTCGAACGCCGAATCGGAGGTTATCGCCGTCTTTCATACAAACGCCGGCCACGTCACGCTGCACGACGTCGCCTACAACGCCGATCGAAACATCGCGACCGGCAATCCCTACAAGGAGCTTGTGGCAGACCTGATGAGGCGCAGTGTGCGTATCGAGCTGTGCGGAGCGACCGCGAAGGCGCACAACTGGGGCAATGCCGATCTGCTCCCCGGCATCAAAGTCAACACGGATGCCATGGCGAGGACGACGCAGCTCGTTCAGCAAGGATTCGTGAAGGGGAATGAAGGCAAGGGCGTGTTGTTAGCGATCTGAGGCGCGTCTTTTCGACTCGAACAGGTAAACCGTTATGGCCCAATACGCGGCATCTCCGGCTACAGAAGGGGAACGCCATGAATGTTCGTACCACTCTCACCTGGTTCGCCCTCACGTTGGTCGTCGCCGGATCCTCCTTGGCACCAAACGTTCACGCCGAAACGGTCACGCCTAACGTCGCTAAAGCGGTTCCGAACGCCGTCGACGACATTTTGGGGGTAAGAATTCCCGACAGCAAATTGGCGCGCGACGCAGCTCAAGTCATTCGCGATACCGAAACCGACTTGCTATTTCAGCACTCTATGCGCGTTTACTATTGGGCTGCCTTGGCGGGAAAGCGCAAGGGTTTGACCTTTGACCCGGAACTTCTTTACGTAGCGGCCATGTTCCATGATTATGGCCTGACGGCGGGTTATGGAGAAAGTCACCTGCGCTACGAAGTCGATGGCGCGAACGCCGCACGTGAGTTTTTGCGGAGTCACGGCATTTCGGAAGCTGATGGCCAGAGGGTCTGGCTTGCGATCGCCCTACATACGACAAATGGAATTTCACCACACATGGAGCCGACCGCAGCACTGCTTGCCGAAGCAGCAAACATGGACCTTGTCGGCGCCGGCTTTGACGACTTCACTGCGGAGCAGCGGAGCGCTATCGAGGCGGCCTACCCGCGACCGCCACAATTCGCAGAAGGCTTCCTGCAGACCCTTTACGACAGCCTCAAGCACCGTCCTGAGACTACCCAAGGCACCGGTTTGGCCGATGTAATGGCCTACAAGGACCCTGGTTTCCGACGGAGAGACTTCAGCAATCTGATGCGGAAGTCGCGCTGGACCACCGGACGATAACCGACGCCATGTGCCGGCTGATCTGCTGGAGGAAGCGGCATGTTCGGACTAACCGCGCTTGAACTCGCCCGCATCCAGTTCGGGTTTACGGTGTCGTTCCACATCATCTTCCCTGCAATCACCATTGGCCTCGCCAGCTACTTGGCGGTCCTGGAAGGTCTTTGGCTCTGGAAGATGGATGAAGTTTATCGCGATCTCTATGAGTTTTGGTCCAAGATCTTCGCGGTCAACTTCGCGATGGGCGTCGTCTCCGGTCTCGTTATGGCCTATCAATTCGGCACGAACTGGAGCTACTTCTCGGCCTTCGCTGGCAGCATTACGGGGCCGCTGCTGACCTATGAGGTGCTGACCGCCTTCTTCCTTGAGGCGGGGTTCTTGGGGGTCATGTTGTTCGGCTGGAACAAGGTCGGGCCTGGTCTCCATTTTTTTGCGACCGTCATGGTCGCCACCGGAACGCTCATCTCGGCAACCTGGATTCTCGCGTCGAATAGCTGGATGCAAACGCCGCAGGGCTTCGAGATCATCGACGGCCGCATCGTGCCTGTCGACTGGCCGAAGGTCATCTTCAACCCATCCTTCCCCTACAGACTTGTGCATATGACCATTGCGGCCTATCTGGCGACGGCTCTATTCGTCGGTGCCGCTGGGGCCTGGCACCTGCTGCGCGGGCGCGCAACGCCGGCCGTGCGAACCATGATGTCGATGGCGATGTGGATGGTGCTGCTCGTGGCGCCCATCCAGATCGCAGCTGGTGACCAGCACGGTCTCAACACCCTCGAGTACCAGCCCGCGAAGATTGCCGCAGTGGAGGGGCACTGGGAGAACACGCCCGGCGAAGGTGTCCCGCTGATCATCTTTGGCCTGCCGGACATGAAGGCGGAGACCACCCGCGCAGCGGTCCAGATACCTTATCTCGGCAGCTTGATCCTTACCCACAGCCTGCACGGTCAAATCCCTGGCCTGAAACAGTTCGCGCCTGGGGACCGCCCGAACTCAGCCATCGTATTCTGGACGTTTCGGGTGATGGTGGGCCTGGGCTTCCTGATGCTGTTCCTCGGCCTGTGGAGCCTATGGCTGCGCGCTCACAATGCGCTCTTCGTCTCGAGGCCATTTCTGCGCTTCACCACCCTCATGGGTCCCAGCGGTCTGATCGCCCTCCTTGCAGGTTGGCTGACGACGGAGATCGGCCGGCAGCCTTGGGTGGTCTACGGCGTCATGCGGACCGACCACGCGGTCACGAACCATTCGGCGCTCGCGCTATCGACGACATTGATCGTATTCATCGTGATGTATTCTGCCGTCTTCGGCACGGGGATCAGCTACATGCTTAAGATGGTCGCCAAAGGACCGACGCAAGGCAAAGAGGCAGAGCGCGCGATTGGCCAAGCAGAGCGCCCCGCCCGGCCGCTGTCGGCCGCGCCCGATAACATCGAGCCAACAATCCAACAATGAGGCGAGACCATGGGCATCGACCTTCCCCTGCTCTGGGCCATCATCGTCGCATTCGGACTGATGATGTACGTCATCATGGATGGGTTTGACCTCGGGATCGGCATTCTCTTTCCGTTTGTGCGCGAGCGCGAGGACCGAGACACAATGGTGAACTCCGTCGCGCCTGTCTGGGACGGCAACGAGACCTGGCTGGCGCTCGGTGGAGCTGCGCTGCTCGCAGCGTTCCCGCTCGCTTATTCGGTGATCCTGAGCGCTCTCTATCTCCCAATTCTGCTGATGCTCGCAGGTCTCATCTGGCGAGGCGTCGCCTTCGAGTTTCGATTCAAGTCGAACGAAACCCACCGGCCCTTTTGGGATAAGGCCTTCGCCTGGGGTTCCTACATCGCTACATTTTCACAGGGCGTCGCGCTCGGAGCCTTCATCAACGGCTTCGAGATCAAGGATGGAGCCTACGCAGGTGGTCTGTTCGACTGGCTTACGCCGTTCAGCCTGTTCACGGGCCTTGGCCTGCTGGTTGCATATGCGCTATTGGGCGCGACTTGGCTGGTGATGAAGACAGAGGGGGCGCTACAGGATCGCATGCGTGAAGTCAGCCGGCCGGTGACGATCAGCCTTCTGTTAGCAATTGTCATTGTCAGTCTCTGGACTCCTTACGCACATGCCGAAGTCGCTGCCCGGTG
This sequence comes from Bradyrhizobium sp. CB1015, assembly GCF_025200925.1. GTDB lineage: Bacteria > Pseudomonadota > Alphaproteobacteria > Rhizobiales > Xanthobacteraceae > Bradyrhizobium. The sequence goes on from NZ_CP104174.1 coordinate 6,746,475, forward strand.
GTTCTCGCTACCTAATCTATTCTTCTTCGCTCCGGTGCCGGCGCTCGTAGTGCTGGCAACCGGAGCCATCCTTAGAACGCTCAGTCGCGACAGCAATGCCGCACCCTTCCTTCTCGCGCTTCTGTTGCTGTTTCTCGGCTATACGGGTCTCGCAATTAGCCTCTGGCCCAACATCATTCCGCCCGGAATCTCGATCTGGGACGCGGCGGCACCACCGCAAACCATGGGGTTCACGCTCGTCGGCGCTTTGTTCGTCATCCCGATCATCCTCACCTACACTGCTTGGTCCTACTATGTATTCCGAGGCAAGGTGAGAACCGGCGAGGGCTATCACTGATGCGCGCCGACTTTCCCGTATTTCGTAGGCTATGGGTGCGCCGAGTCAGTTGGCTGGTCTTGCTATGGACAGGGAGTGTTCTCGCGCTCACGACTGTTGCAACGATTTTCCGCATGCTGTTGAGTTTTGCTGGAATGACCACATGATGCGGTTTCCCTGAGTTTCTCTATGACCAATTACCGTGACTTGTTTGATGCATTCCGCCAGGCTCAACCGGGCTCATCGCTCCAGATGAACTAGCGCCTTACCGTTCTCAAACGGAGGGTCGCATCCGTATCGCGTTCAGCTTCGATACTTATCGGACCGCAACGGCGCTCTGTTCGACATCGCGATGGGACGATCGTTCGCTACAGCACCGTCTTTGAAAAGCTGACCAGCTTGGCCGAGGTCATCGGTCAGACTTCGACCGTTGACGCTCTAGCTGTGAGCTTTCAGGAGGTTGTCCATCCGGTCCGGAACGAGGAAGCTGAAGTTGTCGAAGCTTTAGCCAATCCCCGGAGGACCGAATGGACACCCATAAGAATGCGCCTCTGACGCCAAAAGGTCGAGAGGCCATGGTGCGAAGCGTGATCGAGGATGGCCTGACGAAGGCTGCAGCCGCGCTCCGCAGCGGATCAAGGACGGCGATTTCACCATCCGCGGTCTCGTTGCTGAGCTCGCCGGGCGCGGCCTGAAAGTCGATTATCACTCGGTATGGGACTTCGTACATGCCGAGAAGCTCAGCTTCAAAAAAAGCGTGGCGGCTGGCGAACGCGATCGTCCCGACGTCGCGCGGCGGCGAGCCCAGTGGGCAAAGTATCAAAGTCGCGTCGAAGCTGAACGGCTGGTCTTCATCGACGAGACCTGGACCCGGACCGATATGGCCCCCTTGCGAGGATGGGCGCCGCGCGGGCACAGACTTCACGCCAAGGTTCCCCACGGCCGCTGGAAGACCATGACCTTCCTGGCGGCCCTGCGCCATGACCGGATCGATGCGCCATGGTTCATCGAGGGGCCGATCGATGGCGTGAGCTTCCGCACCTATGTCGAGAAGGTCCTCCTGCCGACCCTTCAGCCCGGTGACATCGTCGTCTTGGATAATCTCGGTAGCCACAGGAGCAAAGCGGTTCGCCAGCTCATCCGTTCGGTCGGCGCCAAACTCTTCTTCCTGCCAAAATACTCGCCAGACCTGAACCCCATCGAACAAGTCTTTGCCAAGCTTAAGCACTTGGTCCGCAAAGCTGCCGCGCGAACCGTTGACTCCGTCTGCGCTGCAATCGGCCACGCACTCGATGCCTTTACCTCAGAGGAATGCGCCAACTACCTCAAAAATTCAGGCTATCGAACCTAATGCCATCGCGCTTTAGGCCAACCGCATTGCAGCAGGCTAAGCCGGAACACATCAATTTTCGGCGGCGAACGCTCCACACCCCTAGGCCCAAGGGAGGCAGCAAGCGAGCGTTCGACATCCCGCTGTCTCGGGAAATGATCCTGAGCCTCATTCGAGTGCTTCGCTTCGGCAGGCAAATGCATCCGACTCAGGCGCAAGAATGGTTATTCCCAGCCGAAAGCGCCTCCGGACACCTGGCGGAAACCAAGGAGGACCGAGATATTTTGTCAAAATGGGGCAATGACCTTCGTCAAACATTTCGGACACTTGCCACCGCTGCTGGCGTTTCCGAATTCGACGCCAAGCTCCTGATGAACCATTCAATCCCTGGAGTGAATGCAGGCTATGTCACTCGGCACAAGCTAGTTGAAGACCATCTGCGCAGCCAGCAACAAGCTATCAGTACCGTCGTGTTTTCCGCACTCGGTAAGTTGCGCACAGAACAGGGAGCTCTGATCGATTGGCTTGGTCATCGGGCAAGCCGAAGAGCTGTGAGCAAATTCCGATCGAAGCCAAGCAATCTCGGCGAGGAGCAAGAAAGCATTCGGCAGGCAGCGTGAGCTGAAGCCAGCCGGCTCGGGTTCCAAGGGCTTCTGTCCAGGCACACGTCCGGGGTTCGAGGCACTGGAGCGCTACCGACTTTCCCCACACCAACCAAACCTGCGATACGTCATCCATTCCTTCGCATGAGCCAGTTCTTGAGCCGTTGCCGAGTTCAGCTCTTACGCTCTTAGAGACGCACGTTGAAGGACCACGAAATCCATTCTCGTGGGTCGGGCCCACGAAGCCCAGGAGCCCGAGGTCGAGCCAGTGGACCGCTACCGCCCTTCCCCAGACCCGATCAACTCGCGCACCTTCTTCAATTATCGAAAACCGCTCGTGGCGGGGATTCTCTCGGCCTCCGCTTTGGCCATTTCGCGTCGTCAAAGAACGTACCATGTTGCGCTGCGTGGGAAGCCGCTTCCCCTTCTCCCATCAAAGGGATTCCATTCTGGAGTGTGCACGCCTCGGGTTGATGACCCGCCCACCAACGCCGGACCCGCGCCTCCTATCTTTTCTTGTTCTTTCGCGCGGCGTAACGCGCGTCGCGTGCAGCTTTCTGCTGGGCTTCGATAGCTGCTTGCCGCATCGCGATCTCTTGTTTTTCGCGCAACAGCTGGGCTGCGGCAGCGACTGTGGCCTCATTCGCTAGGCGGCCACTCTCGGCCTTTGCGGCCTCGCGCGCCGAACTGACCTTGGCCCGCGCGGCGGCGAACGCTTGGCGCTCGGCCTGCCGCGCTTTCACCACAGGATCGTCGGGTCCAGGCTGGCTGCGAAACTTATCGAGGATCTTCCTTCTGGCTTCTTGCGCCGCATTATGCCGATCCGCGAAGGTAGGTTCTTTGTATCCAGCCATTGAAAAAGCCTTTGCGTTCCATCTTTGATGAGGCGATCGGCTTTGTCACCGTGCCGGCGTGGACAATCTGTCCCAGCATGAACCAAGGAGCTGTTTGCCTATACATATGCAGCGTCGGAAAGCATACGGCGGCCCATGTCCTGGCTGCGATGTGGCCTAATTCGGTTTCGAGTGCAAGTGAGTTCGGGAGAGCCGATGTCTCAGTTCGGGTCACAAGCGGTGGCCAAGCGCGCTGCTCAAGCGTCAGCCGACCTGCATCTTTAATCTGCCTCTGGCCGCGGCGGCGCTGCTTCACCCACATATCCTGCGGCGCTCCCTCTTGGCGACATCGCCTCCTTTCCGTCTGCATTCGCCGTATACGGCGGGGTGCATTAGGGATAGGGTTGTATATCATCGACCGGTTCGTGGCATTGTCGGTGACTGAGAGTGTCGTGCTCCCGCCGTGACGAGGGAGTGCCATGCCCGACGCCCTACTCACGAACAAGCTTTCTCCACGCGAGACCGTACGTCCCCGCTGCCCCAACTGCGGCGCCCGCATGGAGACCCTGCGCGTTGTAGCGGGCCGGCCCGGATTGGAGCGTCGAACACTTCGGTGCTTAAAATGCCGGCTGGTCTACGAAGCGCAAGCTCCTGCAGATCCGATCGATTTCAACGCCTTGCGCTGGATTAACAGTGAACTGAGGTCGCCTCAGTAAGGGACGGTTTGGATAATGAGCGGCCTCTTTGGGTGTGCCATCTGCGCAATCGGCGTCGGCCATGACCCTCCTCCCGGTGATTGACCAACGCAGCAGCAGGGCGGCCGTGCGTTTCAAGAACACTTGGTGCCGCCGCCGCCACGCGCGCGGCAATGTCGATCTCGCGCGCGATTGCCGAACTGGCCGTCACGTCTTCGGATCGTAGAGCGAGCCGATCCTCGATCATGTCGTCAAGTCTATCGCCCGCGACCAAGTCGGTCCGCAGCCCGGTTCGGCAAATGACAACGCGCGATAGATGGACCGTAGATCTTGAGTGTCCACGCTGCGGGAGGATCGACGTGGCCCGGCTCTCACAGGCGGATGGCTACGCCTTGTGAGAGGGAACACCGCTACCCGGGCCGATCATGTGCCGGTCGGCTTTGCCTGCATTGATCCCGAGGCTAGCAGTTTTCAATGCTCGAAATGTCAGGTGCTACTACCCTGATCCCCTTTGAGGGCCGCCGAGGGATCGTCAGGCCTCGCCCCTCGCTGCCACCTGGATGGAATGGCTTTGTCGGAACTTTCGCCATCTGCACTACAATCGGGCGTGCTGAAAGCAGCGGTCGCACGGCCGCGAATTGACTCGCGATTGAGACCGATCAGGCGCACACTTGCACTTATCACCGGTCCGCGCCCAGGCATTACTGGTGACCGAGAGCGTCGTGCTCCCGCCTGTTTCGGAGGGGGAGCCCCTATGCCCAAATCTCAAGACCGTTTACCTAACGTTGGGCCCATCGCATTGCAGCGCCCGGGCTGTCCGATCTGCAAATCTTCGATGATGCTTGTCAGCATTGAGTCAGAACGTCCAGGCGTCGACTTACATCGCTTTCAGTGTGCCGTGTGCAATCATGTACTAACGATCCTTGCCGCGTGCGAAGACCCTATGCATTCCAAGGCGGGCCGGTGCCTTCAAGGCGATTTGCATCCGCCGAAGTAGGGGCATGCCACATCCTCGGTATGGAATGGCTGCAAGACGGCGCGTGCGCGAAATGCTACGAGACGGTGAGCCGTTGGGTTCTGGCAAATATTCCCTGCTGCGCACGTGCGACGGAGCACTACTCGAGCAGCCCCTTCAATGGAATTTCTCGCCCAGTGTTTGCGCGCCGGCGAGTTGTCCTAATTGCGGTCCGAGAGCTTTGGCGGCTGGCATAGACCAATCCATATCCGGGATTTTGTTAGTACCCTCTCGGGGGATACACCCATCGCCGCCGGCGAACGTTTCAACGCTAGGCGGCGTTGCGTTGTGCGCATCCCAATCTGCCGCACGAATGTCCTGCCAACGGACGATATCGCGAGATCATCAAAGCCCGCGTCGGTTCTACAACTAAGGCCGCCTCGGTCGAGGGCCCCTCTCATTTTGAACGGCCAGCAATGTTTGCTCGTGGCCAAACCCGACCGTCGGCGCCGCGCAGCATCTCGCCGACGGCTTCAGTGTCCGCGCTACGGCCACTGCAGGTCAAACGCCGTTCAGAGGACTCGAAGAGACGATGATTCAGCCAGCGGCCCACTTTCGGCAACTGCCGATGGTTCCCGACATAGCATGAAACAAAGCCCTCGCTATTCGGCTAATCGAGGCGCATAATCGCGGTACCATCGAGCGGCCCCCTAGCATCTATCGGTGGTGAGAACGCAGCTGCGCTCCCGCTCACCCCTTAGCGGAGCACCAACATGGCAGCTCGACGATCTTCAGAACAATCATCGACGTTCGAATACCGTCTAACGCAAGAGGCAACAAACTTGCGCCAGCAGGCTCAAGGAATGCTAGTGGCATCCGCCGCATTGAGCTGTTGCAAAAAGCCCGGCAGATCGATGTCGCCGTAGAGGTCAATAAGTGGCTGACCTCCCCGGGACTACAGCCACCATGCTAACAAGATGAGGCGCCGGCCTATCTCCTGCCTCGATCCAGAGATCGGCTAAGGCCTCGCTAACGAAATGAAAGGTCGTCATGAGCAGACGCGAATATGACGCGGACAATTCTTTTCGTCCATCGGATAGACCCGTTACTGAATACGAACAGGAGCAAAAGGCCCTCCGCAAGAACCTAGAACGGCTAAGAGCTGAGCGGCTGGCGCGCGAGAGGGCGAAATCAAGCGACGCTTGAAGTCGGCAAGCTATGGCAAAGCAGCAGCGGCAAAGCGCAGTTGCCATGCTTACTCTGAAATCGCTCATGGCAAGGCGCGGAGCGGTAGCAGACTTCGACAAGCAATTAGGAACGTTGGTCCGCATGACTGGTTCTGGGTCTATCACCGTTCCCGAACTCGGCGATTGCCGGTGACAGAGAGGCGCTGCAGCGCTCCCGCCAAATGGAGCGCTGGGATGAAGCGGTATTCTTTCGATATTCGCGGCGGGGAAGAATTGGCCCTTGACGAGGAAGGGATGATGCTGCCGAGCATCGAAGCGGCTCAAAGAGAAGCCGCCAACTCGCTTGCTGATTTGGCCAGGGACATAAGTAGAGGTGCGGAGATGCAGCACCTCTCGATCGAGGTGCGGAACGCCGCCGGGCAGGTCGCAGAAGCGCACCTTGGCTGGATTGTGCGGCGTCTGCAGTAGGCGCACCGGGATCTGGTTAAAGTTCCTCTATTTCGGAGCCGCGTTCTGCCTTAGCTTCGGACCGACACCGCCCGAGCCTTGGCAAGAATCGGTGACTGACAGCTCTACATGCTCCCGCGAGGTCGGAGAGCGGGAAATGTCTTCAACCAATCCTACCAGTCGTGCCCGCCAAAGAGCGGTTCGGTGACGGCGCACCAGCCATCGCAGTCTCGACGCAAGCGGCAACTTGGACACGCAGCCCGTCTTAGAACAGAGCGTCCTTTACACGACCAGGTTAGCGGTATAGCGTTCGGCTACAGGTTAGCAGATGCTCACCTTGAAGCTGCCCATGAAGCAGCGACCTCCGAAGTCGCCGCCACACGTCGTAGCAGCAGCTCCCGTGCCATCGGAAGGCGCAATCATAAGAATCATGTCCACCACGGCGCGCCGGCGACGCACGCGCGCATCAGTGCGCTCAACAAAGGCGACCTTCATGAAACTTCCCGCAATCTTGCTAGGCGAGGCACGGACGCGCGTGCTTCAAGGCATCGCCTTCGGTGCGGTGGCGACCATGGCCATTGGATTTATCTGGGGTGGTTGGATCACTGGGGAGACCGCCAGGATCATGCGCGCCACAGCGGAGAGCGATGGCAGAATGTCCATTCTGGTACCGCTTTGCGTCGCGCAGTTCACAGCCGCGGACGGCGCTCTGGCCAAGTTCAAGGCGGCCAGCCCTTATTCAAGGGGAAACATCGTCAGCGAATTCGTGAAAGATGTGGCGTCCACCAGCATGGATTACTCGTTCGCCAAGGCATGTGCCACCGGGATCGAAACAGAGATTGCCAAGACAGCGACAAAGACTTGACGGGCGCACCCGCAGGCCTGGTCGAGGATCGCCTGACTGGGATCAGAATGCGCGCTTAACGAATAGGAGTGGTACGGGCTCGATTCATTTCATCGTGCAGCAGACCAATAGGCTCTAGCCGGGCCGCGCGGCTGGCGCGGAGAGCGGGCCCGCGCACAACCTGGCGAACGCATAGGGAAGCCGGACCGGATGCAACTCGAAGACGCCGGCAAATGGCCAGTCGTGCTTGTCGTTGAGGATGACGAGCTGTTGCGCTGGAGCGCAATGATAGTGCTCGAAGATTCTGGCTACGGTGTTCTTGAGGCCGCGGACGCTGGGGAGGCGCTCGCCACTTTGGAGCAGCGGGCAGATGTCCGCATCATATTCACTGACGTACAGATGCCGGGAGCGATCGACGGAGTTCGGCTCGCCCACTTGGTGAGCCAACGCTGGCCTCTGGTAAAGATCATCGTGACGTCCGGCAGGATGAGACTCCGCCAGGACGACCTCCCGAGGGGAGGGGTTTATTTGATGAAGCCGTATTCGGCCACGGAGCTGACGACCGCGGTATACGAAGTGAGAGCGGGAGGTTGATCCTCCCTGGACCGAGTAGTGCGCAAGGGTTCACTTCCCGAATTCCGGCACGTCGCCCCACGTACCGAGACGTTATCTTTTCGTCGCCGAGAAATGAAGGACGAAGAAACTATGGCCGCCTGGTCTCGGACTGTCCGTGACCTCGAGCCGCCACGGAACGCCGTCCCACGACTCAGCGGTCGAGCCATCTTTGAGGATCTGTCCACTCATGTCGACCGCTGCTGCACGTGCAGCCGCAACGTCAGCAAGCTCGGTGCCTATCTCGTCGGGCACAGAGGTTCCATCGGAAACGTGAAAGAAGTAGAGCGGCAGGGCTTGCTCCGATAAGGCGCTAGCGCGGTGGCCGTCTCTCGTCACCGGCCACTCCAAGATGATTCGGTCGGGAAAAATATGCGCCTAACCCCGCGCAATAGCGAGCCCTACATCGGCTGCCGGACAAGAGAAGTGGTTCCCACCGGTTGAGAACCGCCACAGCGTGCCGTCAGCTTGGCGTCTCTTGGGCACGACTTCGATTATCCGCGGAAGTTGGCGGTCCGTGGTGTTGCTGCCGATCGAGCCGGAGGTGCGGTTTGGCGAGCCACGCGGTCCTACCTGCAACGAAGTCGCCGCTGGTCTCGTCTTCCACGCGCTTCAGCTTCCTGTTGACATGAGATTTTCACCGTTGATCGCGCGGTCCAGGGCATCGATCAGTGCCTGCATTTCGACGAATTTGTTGCGCGCACGCTCAGCCGTATCCCACTCAAAAGGAGCCGCCAACACTTTCACGTGCGCGTCTCTGTCCGCGAGCATGCGATCACGGGCTTTCTTCAGTGTCTCAAGTCGCTCGCTCATGTGGACTCCCTTGCAAATTGATCTCGATGGGGACCAAGTACTCAGTCGAAGTCTTCCGGAAGGTCGCCCTTCCGGAAGAAAATGGTAGGCTCATCGTCATAGTCGCCCATCTCGGGGTCGCCTGTAGACGAGAATGCAACGACGGCGAATTTGCTCAATGCGAGTCTTCCCGCCGTTCGAAGGGCGCCACTTTCCGATTTGCAGACGATCGGAGACTCCCGCTTCAATTTTCCGCTCTCGCCAGCATTGAACGCTTGCACGACGTAGGTCGTCTCGCGCGTCATCATGGCTCCTTGAGTTGGCGGCGCGGTGGACGTCCACGGCTGCAGAAGTGGCGCTCAGCCTTTCATTGCCTCCATGAGTTCCGCGATCTTGATGGTCGCGAAATTCGAGAAGGTGTCGGACACTGCATACGGCAAAATGACCTGGTCGTTGTGCCGCATAGCGCCACATGTGTAGACAACATTGGGGACATATCCTTCGCGCTCCGTTGGTTCGGGCCGCAACAGCGGCTCACGCGAACGAGCCAACACCTTGGCGGGGTCATTCTTGTCGAGCAACGCAGCGCCGATCGAATATTTGCGTACGGGACCGACGCCGTGCGTTAGGAGCAGCCAGCCTTCGTCAAGCTCAATCGGCGACCCGCAATTGCCGATCTGGACGAACTCCCAGGGAAATTCCGGCTTCAGAACGGCCTGACCGCCCTCCCATGTGTAGAGGTCGTCTGAATAGATCAGATAAAGGTTCTCATTGTCCTGCCGCGCGATCATGGCGAACTTGCCGCCGATCTTACGCGGGAATAGGGCCATGCCCTTATTCCGTGCCGCAGCCCCCCTCAAGGGCGCCAACCGAAACGAGATGAAATCGCTAGTCTCGATCAATTCGGAGCGGATCGCCCGTCCGCTGTAGGCCGTGTAGGTCGCGTAGTAGGTTTTGCGATTGTCGTCCTTGAATTCGACAAAGCGCGCATCCTCAATGCCGTTCGATTGAGATTCGGTGACAGGAAAGATCACGCGCTCGGTGAGATCTTCTTCAGGTTTGAAAATCAACTCGACACGCTCGCCATCCGGTTCGGCTACGCGATGACAAATCCGCGGCATCGAGGCAAGGCGTGCCGTCGGATCAACGATCACACTGCCATCCTTTGCAATTATTCCCGTTCGAAATGTCAATGATGACACATGCCCTTCCCCGATCGCACGTAGACTGAGAATGAAGCGAACGCCACCTCTTGGCGAACCCGACTGATCGGGATGCGGCACGATACTGGGATTGAATAAGGCGGACGCTTCGAACGAATACTCACTCAGAAAGTAGGCCCCGATCAGCTGACGCTGGGCTTTCGAAAAGGTTCCGTGGCTTGCCAGAGCTTCCTCCATTTCATTCGCGCGGGCCTCGAACGTCTCCAGCAGATTGCGGTGACGACCTTCGAAATTGTCCAGGACATCCGCGAGCTGAGTGGCAACTACTTCCGGTTCGAGCGCGAGGACCCGGTTGACGATGTGATTTGCTCGCATTTTGTCGGTCGGGTTCAGATCGCGCGGTTCAGTCGCCGGCTTGAATGGTCGCACGATCACTCGCGTGGGATCGGGGTGCAGGTGAAGGGCCTGCCGATTCAGGAAAGTGGCTTGTGACACGATATCCTCGGCTCGCTAAATCAGGAAGAATTTCAAGCGCTCGCGGCGCGCACGGGCGCGGGCATTGCCCTGCTCATGTTTACGCGCGCAAGCTGACGAATTTCCGCAAGTCCAAGGAGATAGCAGACAACCGACTCGCCACCGCGGTTTTCATTGGCGCGATCGGGGTGCAACCCATCGCGGCAACTCCCGGTGTGCAGATTGACCAGCGCCACGGACAGATCATTGCTGCCAAGAAACCAGGCGAAGGCCCGTGTTGCCATCGATTTCCACTCGGAATCACCATCCGCGCGCCACGCCGCAAGGCATGCAGCGATCGTCGCCGTCGCTTCCACGGGCTGCTGATCGAATGCACGAGGATGCTGCCGCAGGTCGCCGAAACCGGCGGTGCCGACCGGCCGGAAGTGACCTGCTGTGGTCGTCTGTTGCGTCATAAGCCAGCGCAGTGATCGCAATCCGGCATCGAGGTAGACCGATGTTTGCGTCGCTACGCCAGTCAGCATCAAAGCTTGCGGCAATCGCGCGTTGTCGTAAGCAAGGCCTTCCTCGAACCACACCCAGCTCGGCGTCTCAACTGACGCGAGGCATGACATCAACCTGCCCGCAAGAGAATGCCTGACTGCCATGGCGTGAAGATCGTCTGGAGCTGCAGCGCAATAAGCGTCCAGCCCCAACAGCGTGAATGCCCATGCTCGGGGTGAACGAAAGCTCTCCGCGGTCGTCAACGTTTGGGCGAACAGGTCGGTGGCCCACTTGCGCCGTGAAGGGCTTGCGTCTCTGCGCGCCGATTCACCCAATGCCCATAAAGTTCGCCCGTGACTGTCTTCGGACCCTCTGTCTTCAAGCCAGACTCGATCGTAGCCCATGAAGTTGCGGAACTGCCCGGTGTCGGGGTTCCATGCATGTTGTACGAAGGCGGCAAAGCGGGTCGTCAGGATTTCCGAAAGGGGCTGTTCGCCTGGATTGTTGAGGGCGCAGGCCAACAGCAGCGCTCGGGCATTGTCATCGACGCAATATCCGTGCGAGCGATCGGGCACCGAATGCACTGCGTGCTGGAACAGGCCGACATCGTCACACATCGACAGGAAATGGCCGATTTGCATGTCAGGTGGCGCCGAGCCACGTGGCTCCGGCGGTCCCTTGCCGGCGCGCGCGAGCACCTTAAGTCGGTGGCCTTGACCAGCATTCTCAAAGACAGAGATGTAACGCTCGGCCGTGCGCTCCCACGTCATCATTCGGCTCGCGGCATAGGCACGCCGAGACATCGCATGCCGTCGCGGGTGATCGGTAAGCAGTTTTGCGATTTCTCGGCCGATCGCCGCCGCCTCGCCGAACGGCACCAGCACGCCGCATCCATCGGTAAGGAGCTCGCGTGCGTGCCAGTAAGGCGTCGAAACGACCGGCTTCCCGAGTCCAAAGCTGTAGGCCAGGGTTCCCGAGGTCATCTGGGACTCATTCAGATAGGGCGTGACATAGACATCGCACATCGAGATGAACTCGAGCAGCGTGGCTAGGTCGACGAACCGGTCGAGGAACACCACATGGTTGTCGATTCCGAGCTCGCGCACCCGCGCCACAAGGCTGTCGCGATAGGCTTCGCCATGGTCTCGAACCAGATTGGGGTGTGTCGCGCCCAGCACGACATAAACCGCATCAGCACAGCGTGTCAGAACCGATGGCATGGCATCGATCATGACTTCGATGCCCTTGCCGGGCGATAGAAGACCGAATGTCAGAATGACTGATTTGCCGGCAAACCCGAGCATGGCCTTCGCCGCATCGGGCCCGACAAGAGCGACATTGGGAATGCCGTGAGCAATCACCTCGATCTTGTCGTCCGGCACCTGATAGAGGTCACGCAATAGCTCGCGCCCCTTGTTGGCCATGACTATCACCTTGGAAGACGCATCGACGATGCGCTCCATCACCGTGCGCTGCTTGCCCGTCGGATCGGCCAGCACGGTATGGAACGTCGTCACTACCGGCATTCTGAGGGGCGCCAACAACGCGAGGATATGGGCACCGGCTTCGCCGCCAAAAATGCCGAATTCGTGCTGCAGGCAGACGGTGTCAAACCGGCCTGCATTCAGGAAGTCTGCCGCGCGCACGTATTCCTCGATGTTGTCGTCCCTGATGTGAAAAGCGACTGCCTCTGGATAGTCGTAGGCTTGACCCTGATCGGTCATGGCCACGATGCAGGTCTCCAAACCGGGGCCAGAACTCGATATCGCCTGCTGCAGGTCAGTCGTAAAGGTTGCGATGCCGCAGCGGCGAGGCAGCGAGTTGCCGATAACGGCGATGCGGCGGAGCGGCGTCATGTCTGTGCCTCAATACTCTTTCTTGGCGTCGCAGAGTGCACGGCGGCGGACGCACCGGTAGACTTGGACGATTGTTCTGCGCGATCTTGCAGCAAGAATGCACTTCACGTGCCGGCTCAATAAACTCTGTGAAACGTCGGCGGCAGAGGCTTACGCACGAGTCCACTCAGATCCAGGACCTCGCCGCTGTTCTCGATGTCCGAGATCAAGACCTCGACAAACGGGTGCTGGCGATTGTACGTAGCGCCTCGCTGATACTTCGCGCTCACGACGCGCCCGATCGCAGCAAGGTTCAGCTGGCCGAGCGCGTTGTACTGATCACGGAACAAGCTTTGGCGTCCGCCGCTGTGCTCAACAGATTCAACCCAGACGTCGAGCACCTTGCGCCCTATGAACGCCTCGACCGGTTCAGAGCCATCACGGGCACAAAGCCTCAGCCCGTCCATCGTATGCAGTCCGACATCGACGCTAAATTGTGCTAGTGGCATAGGTAGGTCCTCCTGTGGTTTGCGTTCATTCATGTCGGTCGCCCACCGCGAACCGTGCAGCCCCCCGATCCAAAGCAGCGGCGTTCAATCTGGCATTTTGCGCCGCGCCTCCGCTCGACGCGCATTGTAGTCGGCGTCGCTATTGTGCTTGTGCAGAAATCGGGCGATTTGCCCGCGAAGCTCCGCCGTCTCCAGCAGGCTGCCGACGGATCCGGCAGTATCAAAGAACTCCCGCTGAAACGTCGTCGGCAGGGCGTCCCACTGCATGATGACGGCAGCGCCGAGACACCGCAGAACGCGCTCTTCTTCGCTGGCAAGGACGGCGCCGCAAGATCGGTCCCGCTCCTCGACATGCACGGCATCGTCATAGTTGTCCGCCAAGCCTTGCTCATTATCGGCGAGCGAGGCGAGGCGATCCTGCGCATCCCGAAGTTTTCTGCCTTCGTCCGGATCGTTCGAACCTTTCATCCGTTCGGCATATGCTTCTGCTCGATACTGCTTAGATTTGAACATGCCGTGTCCTTTCGCTGTAAGCCTCGGTGCAACGACAGCGGCGCTCTCTTCGGCTGTCCTCTCTGTCTCACACTTCTTCGCGTCCTTTGTCGCAAGCCTCAACAGCCGCGACAGATATTCTTCAGCTTGGCTACAATGCGAGCGTCTTCTGCGATCAATGGATCGTTGTATGCAGCTCGGGAAGCGTCGTTGTCAGGTATCGCGGGCTTCGCCGTTTTTGGAGGAAACGCAGCGTCGTAACAGGCGAGGCGCGCGACCGTGCCTTCGATCGCGCGGCAGTCCGACTCCGCCGCAAGCGCGGATTGCGCGAATACGCCGAGCGCAGCCGCTATAAGGAGCGTCGCTATCCAGGCATCTTTCCGGGCTACATTCACACGGATCATCTCGTCGCTCATTCTTTCTGCCCAAATCCGAAGGCGTTGGCAGCGGTGGCCCGACATTTGCCCGCCCTTCGCGGCCCCCCGCGCTTCTTTGTCCGCGTCTTGCGGTGCCGCCCTTCTTTGATCGTTGCAGGCGCAAGCACGAAACGAGCTGCTGGCGTTGCTTTAGCCTTCGAGCTGATCGAACTCGTCAGGCAGCAGGATGCGGCCTCGCGGCGTGCATATACGAACGTCCGCATAGCCTTCCCGCAAGAGCTCCTGCGCCTTCTTCAACGCAGCTGCCGCCGTGTCCCGGCCGACATTGATGCGGCCGAACCGGTCATTCCCGCCAACCAGGTATTGCAATTGCGTCGCGCTATCCACGCAATGCAGCCGCTGCAAACACCAGAATCAAGAGAAACGGCGGAATAACGACTGGCTTAGCCTGTAGGCGGAGATTGATCGCCTCTTGCGCGAGGCGGTATTCGAATGTCGAGGATTGTCCTAGGGACCGTTGAGCCGGCATGTATGACGCTCCGCTGCGAGGTTGAGCGGGAGCGCAACTTGCGTTCACACCACCGATAGATGCTATGGGCCGTTCGATGGCAGTGGAACAGTGCGCCTTTATTTGCCTGATAGCGAGCGCTTTGTTCAGTTTCTGGCAGGAACTATTCGCTGGAAGCTAGTCCTCTGTAATGTGGTACTGGCCGGAAGCACCTCTCTTGCAATTCTTCGCCCTGGCCCCGGCTTTTGTGATCCGCGCTTGTGCCTTGCGACGCCGGCGTCGAGAGGCAACGTGCCGAGGACAGAGACCAAATTCAAATTGAAGCAGGAGCTGCAAACCCAGCGCTTCTATTGGCGTTGCTGATCTCTGAGCGATCGGCTGATCGCTCGTTCAGCTGCGCTGACGGCCTCCGCTCGATCGAAGGCAATTCCGGTTCGGGGTGACCGACCGTCTCGCTCAAACGACCATTTCCAGCCGGGCGGGTTGATCGTTTGGACCACCGTGTATTTAATACCCTGATGTTCCATGCGTCATCATGACTCTGGGCCGAAGCGACCATACGCGGTGACAAACCTCGATCACTCAGCATCGTTTGAGGTCTTCTTCGAACGGTCGACGCGGACCGATTTGAATTCCGCTGGCCCGTCAAGCAGGCGCTGTTTTCTCGCCGATTGGTCCTTAGAGCTTGCGAAGCGGTCAGCCCTGCCATCCAAAACCGTGCCAGCCAGATGAAGAGCACGCTTTTGTTGGCGGACCACTCGGCGACCTTTAGCATCATCGCTCGTCATCTTCAGGCTCTCTCAATTGGCGCACATGTTCGGAAGCGAAACTCAGCAACCCCGGCAAATATTCTTGAGCTTCGCGGCGGTTCGGGCTTCTTCCGCAAGAAATGGATCCTTGTAGCCTGACGATGAGTCGATGCCGGCCTCCGTCGGCTTCCTGGCTTTTGGAGGAAATGCCGCATCGTAACAGGAAAGGCGGGCGCTGGTGCTTTCGATCGCACGGCAGTTCGGCTCCGCGGCAACAGCCGCTGACGTGTATAGGTCCAGTACTGACGCCAGCAAAAGCGCAACGGTCCATGTGCCTGCTCGAACCATCCTCATGCTGAGCACTCCATAACTATTTGGTTTTACTCGCCCAGGTGGGGCTCTCGCCGGTCCAGGCCGGGAGAGCATCCCATTCGGACCACCGCATTCGACGCTCCTCACCTCCGACCCGCACGAAAACAAAGGGCGCATCGTCCCGGCCGGTCTTCGAACCAACGAAGATTGCCGGAACTCCGTAGGCATCCCTGATGATTGCCGTGTTTGCCATTTTGGGCTCCCGTTTGACTTGAACTGGCTCAACGCCCCCGGTTTGCAGTTCTGACGCATGGTCATTGAACGGACTTACCGCTATAAAATGGCGGTCACCGCAATCAGCAGCACGAGGAAGACCGGCACCAACAAAGGTGGTACGAGCCACTCACGAATGTCGAATTTGTCGGAATTTGACATCTGACCGCCTTCTCTTGGGTTGAGGCGGGAGCACAACGCTCTCAGTCACCGATAACAGCCACGTAGCGCGCGGTGATCGGAACTGTCTAGCAGTCTTCTAACCAATTAGCGAGATCAATCTCAGCCGCCTGGTATCCAATCGCCCAGGGCGAGCGCTTTAGATAAGTTCATCAGTCCACACCTTGAAGCTGAGGAGCGTGTTGGGTCCGAAAGTTTGGACGATCGGAACATCCGCCGCATCGCGGCCTTGCGCGATCAGGACGCGGCCGATTCGCGGAGTGTTGTTGCGTGCATCGAATGTGTACCAGCGGCCGCCAAGATAGGCTTCGAACCAGCCTGCAAAGTCCCCGGGAGCGTGGGGCGGCGGGATGCCAATGTCGCCGAGATAGCCGGTGCAATAGCGGGCTGGAATGTTCATGCAACGGCAGAATGCAATGGCAAGATGCGCATAGTCGCGGCAGACGCCCTTGCCTTCGTTGAATACGTCCCAAGCTGTCATGGTGGCCCGCGCGTGTTCGTAGCCAAACGCGATGTGATTATGCACGAAATCGCAGATCGCCTGGACCCGTGGCCAACCCGGCGCTGATTTCTCGAACAGCTTCCATGCGATGTCGGAAAGCCGATCGGTTTCGCAGTAGCGGCTGCCAAGCAGATAAACGATGGTATCAGGCGGCAGATCCTGCACCGGGCACTGCGTGGCGGAAGGCATGATCACATCAGGCAAGCCGCTATCGCGCACTGTACCGTTGGCGGAAAGGCGCATGCGGCCGGCCGGCGCAACGAACCGACTGCACCAGTTTCCAAAGCCGTCGCGGTATGGCGAAATCGGCACGGAAGGCTCAGTGATGAGGTAATCGGGCACAATGATGTCGGATGCGCGGGTGAAATGCATACCGACCACAGCAATCAATGGTGTGACTTGCTGGAAGTCGTAGATCATTTCGAAGCCAACACCGATTTTCATGCTTGGGGCCTGTCTCCGACTGCACTGGCTCGAATTGCTGTGCGGATGTTGTGTGCTGGCAACGGCGGCTGGCGATCCGCTATTTCAAAGTAGCGGCTTCTTCGTTCGTGACGACCATTTGCCACTCAAGCGCGCTCAGATAATGGGGGAGCAAGATCTCTTAGGTAGTGCCCGGCCATTTCGATGGCTTGTAAGCGCATCTCTCTCCAAGGCGAACAGAGGGCACCCTCCTCGTCCACGACGAGTTTGCCGTCCATAACGGTGAAGAAGTATCGGGTAGGAGCCATGTGCACATCCCCTTCTTTACCAGGCGGGAGCACAACGAACTCTCAGTCACCGATATCTGCCGGAGCGCCGCTCGATGATATGCGAACCCTAGACCACATTTCGAGCTCCCGACAGTTCTAATCAGGCTACTCCAAAAATCAAACTAGACCACCAGGCCCGGCTGTGGGTCAGTACCGGGAATTGCCACCCGGAACTATCTCAGCCGAAAAGGTAAAGAGATCAGGAACGGAATGCCTAGGCACGACTTGGATACATGAGAGCGTCGCTCGCCGTCAACTACACGGCGCATGTCGCGGATAGCCAAAGGTCCCACAAACCGGCCCCGCTGTTCTCAATACAAGCGCTCGCGCAGATAGCCCAAAAGTTCCGGTCTCCAGTTCCATTGAACGAGCAGCCATGGTCGCAGGCAGAAAGCCAGCGGGAGGGCAAGCGCTTTGCCGAAGGAGACTTCGCTATGCCCCACCGCATTGACATAGACCCCAAGCACAGCCGAGCTATTCTAAAAGTAATTGGGCAGCAACTGCGCGCGTCGCTGAAGCTTGAGCCGGAACAACCGGAGAGTCTCAGAGAGCAAATCGAACGGCTTCGGGAATTGGAGGAACGCCCACCAAATCGTTCCCGTTGACGAGCGTGATGCAACGGCCACTGAAGTCGGCCCATTTTGAGGGTGCCAGTGCTACGGAGAACGAGTAGCGTCGTTCCGAGATATTTCAGCAACCGCGGCAGATAGTCTTCAGCTTGGCAGCTGTGCGAGCTTCTTCTGCTGCAAACGGGCCTTGGTATGCGGGCCGACCCGCGCCGCTTCAATGATCGTGGGCTTTTCCAATTTTGGAGGATAGGCCGCCCGGCTTGCTGGTACCCTCGTCAACTCTTTGTCGCTGCGTTTGCGAGCTCCGTTTCGATCCCGGTGACACAAGTGGACTGCACCCCTGAAGTGAGACACGATAATTACAGTGACAGTGGGTTGTCATGATGCGTTACCGCGCGTTGTTTTGCGCGAACGCGGTTTCGAACTCAAGGGGCGACTGGTATCCGAGCGCCGAGTGCAGGCGCTCTTTGTTGTAAACCTCCGCGATGAAGCTGTTGATGTGGCGGCGGGCGTCGACCAAGTCGGCAAAAGCTTTGCCGTTGATCTGTTCAGCCTTGAGCGTTTTCATGAAGCTTTCAGCCTTGGCGTTGTCGAAGGGATTGCCCGGCCTGCTCATGCTGATGGTGATGTCGCGATCGGCAAGTCGCTGGCGATAGGCGATGGACGCGTATTGCACGCCGCGGTCGGAGTGATGGATCAGGCTGCCCGGTGCCGGTCCCCGAGCCGCGATAGCTTTTTCCAGCGCGGCGATGGCAAGCGAAGCATCGAGCGTGTCTTCGAAGGCCCAGCCAACAGCCTTGCGCGAGAACGCGTCGAGAATGACGGCGAGATAGGCGAAGGTTTTGGCCAGATGCACATAGGTGATGTCCGCGACCCAGATCTGGTCGGGTGCGGACGGCACCAGGCCGCGGATCAGATTCGGGACGACGAGAAAGCCCGATGGCCGTTCCGTGGGCGGCTTCAGGAACGGCGTCTTGCGCCGCGCCAGCAGGTTATCTTCGCGCATAAGGCGCTGAACTTTCTTGGCGTTTACGACCATGCCTTGGCGTCTGAGGGTGGCTGTCACCCGTCGATAGCCGTAGAAGACGTGCTTGAGGCAAACGCGCTGGATTACGTCGCGCAGCTCGCACTCGGCCGGCGGCTGCGTTTGGCTTGGTGGCGATAATACGTCGCGCGCGGCAGGCCCGCGAGGTGACACAGGCGCTGCACATCAGCATGAGCATCGATTGTCCTCGACGTCATGGCTTCGATGACTTCGATGATGCGGACGCGGGTCTGCCTTGCGTTGCCGGCCGCTCCAATGCGCGCAAGGCTTGCCGAAAAAAATCGAGGTCCATCTGCTGGCGGCCCACCAGCCGCTCGAGTTCGGCTATGCGGGCATTGGCAAGCGCTAGCGCGGAGCGCTTGTCGTCGTAGGTCGCTAGCGGCTTGAGCTTGCGGGGGCCAGGTTTCGGTCCGGGCTTCCGGTTCAAACCGTCCGGCCCATCGGCGTTCCAGGCTTTGATCCAGTCATGAAGGCTTGTGGACTGCACCCCTGAAGTGAGACACGATAATTACAGTGACAGGCATTTCGAGGATGACCTGTGGCAGGACGAGGAACGAAACGTCAGTTTCCGACGGCTTACAAATTGAAGGGCGCCTCTGTTGACGGTGTGCCTTGAAACAGCGCAAGCGTTAGTCGAACGTCGCAAAATTCTGGGACGAATTGCCGGAGAGGAATTGCGGCGCTTATCGGATAAGGTTCTCGATGTTTGGCCCCGCTTTGCGAAGTACGATGTGGCATGCCCCGTCACCGCCGGTCAGCGAGACGGCCATCCCGACGAAACCCTCCTCCGCAATGGACAATTCGCGAAGAATAGTCATGGCCGGCTTGTCACCCATTCGCGGGAGCAACGTCACGGTATTGGCACCTGACATTTCGAGCATTGGAAGCTGCTGGTCTGCGGATCAATGCAGGCAAACCCGACCGGCACATGATCGGCGCGTGTAGCGGTGTTCCCCCTCACATAGGCGTAGCCATCCGCCTGTGAGAGCCGCGCCACATCCAGCCTCCCACAACGTGGACACTCAAGATCTACAGTCCATTTGTCGCGCAGGGTCTCGCACGTGGTCATTCGCGGCTTTTTGGGACGTAACCACGCGCCCCCAGCTGATCGGCCTGGCCAGAATCAATGAATTCCTGGGCCTGCGCCTTGGTGGCGAAGGTGATGAGTCCATTGCCGACTACACCACCCTCGAGGAGTTCGGCCACTACGTATTTCCCTCCAATGGAGGGGCAAGTCGTCCAGCCGATGCGGTTTTTCATTCGTCGAGTATGCGCCGTGGCCGGTCAACATACCAGCCCGAACCTCACCACAATCCGAACTGATCCATCGTCCAAGATTGAGGAATGCTTGGAAGTCGGGTAGCTTGGCATCATCACCGATCCGATCTGGGCATTTCCGGTGAGAGACGCTACAGCGCTCCCGCCTTATCCGGGAGCAATTGCATGCGTAGGTACTTTTTCGATCAGCGCGAAGGTGACGAGATGATCCCCGACGAACAGGGGATAGATCTCGTTTCGCTGGAGGTAATGCGGCACGAAGCAACCTTGGCGCTGGCACACTTGGCCAGGGATGAAATTCGCCGCTGCACGATCGATGCTCCTGCACGCCGTCTTGCAATCAACGTGCGTGACGAAGAAGGACCGGTCTTACGGGCGACGTTCACCTTCGAGATCAGACGTTTTCAGTGAGGCCATAACCGCCTCGCTCGGCGCGAAAGATCGCCAACGCCCGATGCGCCGGCAATAGAGCCATCACAGTAATCAAAAGCAAGAGAAACAGCGGGGCGACCACCGGCGGCATCGACCAAAACGCCGTGAAAATGGAGACACCTCGTCTTCAGCGGGAGCGCACTTAACGCTCGGAGACCGACGGATGCCGACGAATGGGCCGTTATCGGGTGTCATCAAGCGTCCGCCAGTGGAATAGCGAGCGCTTTGAGGCGTTCCGGCCGCGACATCGGACCACGAGAAAGCGGTAGCTAATGCTGTCGAAAGAGCGCATGGTGGCTTGAAGGGCTAAGCCGACACCAGCGCCCGAGCATCGGCAAAAGGCGGGCGTACATGACAACTCGCTCGCGACGGGAAGTGGTCACCTTCAAGCATTCATTCCAGATCAGGGGCATCGAGCATCCCCTGCCTGCTGGAAGCTACCAGGTCATCACAGACGAGGAGATGATCGAGGGACTTTCCTTCGCGTCTTATCGCCGCGTTGCGACCATGATCATCGTGCCGGCAGACTCCTCGCATGGTTCCAGGATGGAAATGTTTTCCATCGGCTCCATCGACTGGCGGATGCACAACGGATCGACGCGAGCACGCCGGATGACTGACGAGCCACTCGATCTTGACAAGCATCGCGGGATGGCGGCGCAGAAAGCGACGGAAATTCGCCGCGCAATGACGGATGTCGAGAGCCGTGCGTGGGACTACGCGAACGGCAAAGCGCGCTGGAAAGCGGACTAATGTCGGTCGCGGCCTCATGGCCGGGGAGCGGCCGCCAAGGCACGCTTCGTGCTGAATATCTACGCTGCGAGCCTGTCGCCTGACGACATAAGGCATCGCGATCTCATCGCGGCGTTCTGGCGGATTTTGCCCGGCTCGATGGGCAGGGCTGAAGCTGTGCCGGCTTCGGCCAACGGCAACGGATTAGTCGCATGGCCCTTGAACAAGCTTGTTTCACCAGTTTCGAGTACGACCGCATGGTCGTCCAGTTCTCGATGCGCGACGGCGCGAAGGTCATCCCCTGCGCGATCTCGACCTCCGCAAGTCGCTCACAACCGAGGTAGTGAAATACAAGGGAGATCATGCTTGAAGGGCGACATAGTCAACAGTGCTGGCGTACACGTCGTCGTGGTGATCGATTCCGCTATTTTCGACCTTAAGGGCCGGAAGCTTTACGATCTGAAGGGCAGCAGGATTTATCGGCTCTCCGGTGAACTGGTGGGTCACCTCAGCGAAACCGGCGGCTCCTTAAAAAGGCTCGACAAGTCGACGGACAGTTTGTTCTAGCAACTTCCGTATTGAGGCGTCGTCGTAGGACCCGAATGACACAGGACGTTTGACGAAGGCGGCGAGAAATCGTGAATCTAAGGCCGCCGCCAGCGACGGACGAACACACCGAAGCCAAAGCCGAAGTCGTGTCTACCGGGGCCCATCTCATAAGTTAGGAGGGATCACGTGCCAGGGATGATCAGAGACCGCGCCTTCGGCCGTCAGGGCTCAACCGCCGCAGCACGAGAAGCCAACAAGATGTTCCGAAAAGTGGAGGCCGCGCCGAGCGAGGATGGCAAGGCCGACAAAGCGTTCCAAGCCAACCGCGAGCGTCTCAAAGCCGAGCGATTGGCGCGAGAATCCGAGCGTCCCATCAAACCGACAATAAGGCCCGCTAGGTGACGTCGCATCATCGCGAAGCGAGGCAGGCGATCGTTCGCGAGTGGGACCACTGGATCAAGACGCAGCCGCTGGATGGAAACGCCTGAGCACGCGACGCGCGGCGATCTTTTTTCTCGAGATCAAAGCCAGACGCGAGCCAACATTACTCGGTTTTCGGTCAGGCGCGGCGGACAAATAGGAGATCGTCCATCAATGGCTCGTGGCGGAGCAGCGGATCCAAGCTAGGCAATTGTGACTAGGCTGAGAACCGAAAGCGAGAAAGGACGCCAGCTGCGCCGTTACCGCTTCGTCTCGTTTCACCTCCTGCGACAGCATGCAAATGAAATAGGGACCGCGTTTCAGCGACCCCGCCGGATAATCAAAAATGATCTTGATGAAATAGCCCGGTATCGGACCCTATACCCCTCCAGCTCCAAAGCAGATTCCGTAGAACCACGGTGAAACAAAAAGGTCCCGGCGCAACAGCTGTTGGCATATGCCAACTCACGCGGACGCTCCATCTGCCATTACTGATGTGGACGCAAATTGCAGAGATGCTCTGACCGTTCGGCTGAGCGAGAACTTGACTTATAAAGAACAGACGCATTGAAGCGTCCGAGTTTGTCACCAAACCAGCTTGAGAAGACCGACAAGCAGTCCTGACAGGCTTATCGTGAGCGCAACATCAACAAGGAGGAGCAGCCCTGCAAGAATGCCCCGGTTCGATCTCACCTTATCAATTCCTTGCGGACCGCAGCGGCAGAATTGCCGACCTTGTCTATTACCTGCTGTAGGCGAGCGCGCGTTATGGCGAGTTCGCGGACCCAATATTTGACCTCATGATCCTCGTTCATGTTGATCTTGCTGCGGTCAGGTTGACCCCCCTGGTCAGCTTATTCATGTGACGTCCCCATCCGGGCTGCGGAAATTTTCGTAACCTGCGTTGGAAAACTGGAAATCGCTCCGCGAGTGGCCCACTCGGCTGCGCTCTCGCTAGAGGTGGCGACCGAGCCACCCGAATACAAGGCTTTCACGGCGGGTAAGACAAAACGGATGAATGGCGTACTGCGCGATCAGGACTAAATGGCGCAGCGCTTGTTCCAAATCGTCATCGTCGCTGCGCACCGACTTATCGCGACCGGCACACGACGTTTAGTGCTCGCTATTGGCTAACCGAAAGCGTAGGGTGGCTGGCATCACCGTATTATCAACGGCAACGACCGGTGACTGAGGGTCACGTGCGCTCCCGCCAACGAATTAGCAGGAGCGTTCGATGTCGCGTTTTCGCGCCGCGGAGTGGATCGTCCCGCCGGTGATCGTGCCACTGTTTCTTCTGCTTCTCGTATGTGCGGCGGCCATCCTCAACTGTTAGCACGACGCTCTTGGCCTGCTCGGTCACAAGGAGAACTTATCACGCAGACGCCATTTCTGCGCGGCGCGGAAAGACCGTCATGATGCGCCTTGCGCGAACTCGGCGCGAGGGCAACATGGGCGTCCACATCGTTACGTCGCTCGCGACGCATATTGCAGCCGAATGGGCTGGAAGAACTCAGACCCCAATTGGAGATAGACATCATGGCCAAGGGACAGCAACGCGGCAATCGCGAAGCCAAGAAACCGAAGAAGGAAAAGGCAAAGGTGATCGCAGCGGCGCCGAGCCGCAAAGAGGCCGCCTGGCAGCCGGACTTCGGTCCTGCAAAGAAGAAGTAAGAGGAGGTCGAAGCTTTATTTCGATGGCTTCCAAGATCCCGAGCGAGATGACGTTGGAAGTAGCTCGCCAATTCCCTCTATCAGTCCTGGAAAGTCATTTTTGACATCACAAACGGTACAAGGCCGTTAAGCGTTGAAGCGATCGCTGACGGCGCTGAGCTTCTCCTTGATGCCAATCGACGGCGGTACTAACAGGCGCTCCCGCCTCCTAGCTGGAGACTCACCATGTGCGAGAAGTGCATCGAACTCGATAGGAGAATTGAGCATTACCAAAAGCTCTCAAGCTGCATAGCCGACCAGATCGCGCAAGAGGGAATCCGCTTTCTTATTGCAAAGTACTGCGCAGACAAGAAAGCGATTCATCCGGATCAGGGATGAAGCCGGCTTCAACTACGATGAGGCGGCGCCCTCCGGGCTGCATAGTTTTGCGACAAGGGTGACGGCCGAGCAATCGAAAGTATCCGGCCACCTCAGCGATGCCGTCTTAGCCGCTGCGGACAACCCGAAAGCGGAGGCCTACAGCGGTGGAAGCGCTCGCAATTGTCGGCGTTCGCCGCAATTGAGAACTCGAAATCGGTAGTTTGGCGTACAAGATCGATGAAAGCAGGGCGAATGCACCTATAGTGCTGCCTGCGAGTTGCAATTCGTCCTTTTCGGCGAGATAGCGACGCCTGTACGGTTTGGCTTGTTTGCTTCGAACTGCTCGCGTGCCATCTGACGACCGATCAGGCGAGCGAGCGTCTTGAGGGCCTGATCTGCGCGGATTGAAATGACATAAGTGTCAGTGATCGGAATTTCTTCGTTCTCTTTCCTCATGAATGAAGTCCTAAAGACCGCCAAGAAAATCGTGCTCGGGCCGGCACGCGTTATGTTTTCTGGATTCGGACGGCCAAGCTCAGCGCAGCCGGAACACTAATGTTTGCGGCCGTGACGAAGCGTTGAGTGTGGTTGCGGGGTGATTTGAACCTGTGGGCTAAGCCATTGATGTTATTGGGCTCGATTTCGGACAAAAAGTAACCCCAGCAAGTCGTTCAGACTGCTGAGGTAATTTGCCAACTTGGTTGCGGGAGGCGCAACCACCGATACCGACATTCCGTTCAGGTAGCGATCTGACCGAGGGCGCTCCCTGCGTCCCGAACGCAGTGAGCATCTTCTAAGTCATTGATTTTCTTGATACAGCAGCCCTACCGATCGCGTTCTGTTCACGATCGTTTCGCCCAATTCGTTGCGATTTCATTGCGGCATTCCTCGACGAGAACGAGAGCTGACGACGAAATGAGATCACCTAATGCGAGATCGTGTCCCTGAGCGTGGTGTAACTGGCGGTGGGACACCGCGTTCGCCGGCAAGAGCCGGACTGGTCAGCTGGCGATAGCCGGGAGGCTGACGGTTGGATCATCGCTCAACGGCGCGATGGTTTCCAGGGTCATGTAACGGGCGCGCTGGACGGCCCATTCATCATTCTGTTCGAGCAGGATCGCGCCGATGAGGCGGACGATAGCGTCCTCATTGGGGAAGATGCCGACGACCTCGGTCCGGCGCTTGATCTCGCCGTTGAGGCGCTCGATCGGGTTGGTCGAGTGCAGCTTGGTGCGGTGCTGCGGCGGGAACGTCATGTAGGCCAGCACATCGGTCTCGGCCTCGTCGAGGAAGCCGGCGAGCTTGGGTAGCTTGGGGCGGAGCTGATCGGCGACCTTCCGCCATTGCGCTCGTGCGGCCTCGGCATCGTCCTGGGCAAACGCAGTGGCGATGAAGGCGGAGACGACACGCCGTCCACTTTTGCCGGCATGGGCCAGCGCGTTGCGCATGAAGTGCACGCGGCAACGCTGCCAACTGGCGTTGAGCACCTTGGCGACGGTCGCCTTGATGCCCTCGTGGGCGTCGGAGACGACCAGCTTGACGCCGCGCAGGCCGCGGCGGGCGAGCTTGCGCAGGAACGCCGTCCAGAATGTCTCGGCCTCCGAGGGACCAATGTCCATGCCGAGAACTTCGCGCCGGCCATCGCTGTTGACGCCGACCGCGACGATCACCGCGACCGACACGATGCGCCCCTGCTGGCGCACCTTCACGTAGGTGGCGTCGATCCACAGATAGGGCCAATCGCCCTCGATCGGGCGAGCGAGGAACGCCTTCACCTTGTCATCGATCTCCGCGCACAGCCGCGAGACCTGGCTCTTGGAGATGCCGCTCATGCCCATCGCCTGCACCAGATCGTCGACGGAGCGGGTCGAGACGCCCTGCACATAAGCTTCCTGCACCACGGCGGTGAGCGCCTTCTCGGCCATCCGGCGCGGCTCCAGAAAGCCGGGGAAGTAGGAGCCTTTGCGCAGCTTGGGAATGCGCAGCTCGACCGTGCCGGCGCGGGTCTCCCAGGTCCGGTCGCGGTAGCCGTTGCGCTGCGCCAGACGCTCGGGGTTCTTCTCGCCGTAGGCGGCCCCGGTCTGGCCTTCCACTTCCAGCTCCATCAGGCGCTGGGCAGCAAAGCCGATCATCTCGCGCAGCAGATCCGCATCAGGGGTCTTCTCCACGAGCGTGCGGAGGTTCATCATCTCATCGGTCATCGGTGGTTCCTCGAATCAGGTTGGTGTCAGCAACCCGACCCTACCGGCGAACTGCCGGTGACCACCGCAAAGCCGCCCGCCCGCTACGGCGCCATGGGAGGGCGCGCGTGCGGACGGCTTTGCTCTACCGAGCTACACCATCACCGGGGACACGACCTAATGCGAGCCGGGGCTGGATCTCGTTTCTCGGCCGGGCGGCGCATTTCCAAATGGCTGGCTTCCAAATGAAGACCTAGCTACCCGCAAGGTCTTGATTTTCAGCCCTACGAATTGGACCGAGCGACCTTCGAATGGCGGAATCAAAATCAGTTTGATTATCTAACGATTTTAAGGCGCGTTTGGAAAAAATGGCCAAAAACGCCCCCTAGCAATTCCAACAGCTTGGCGGTCGTTTCCAAACAAGGAAGCAGCCTTCGCAGGGAGGATCAATCCCGAAAATCCTGACGCCGCAGACTCTCCCTTTGTCGGAATGATGGTGAGCAGGAGAGCAGTGGCGGCCATGCTAAAATTACCGACATCCCAAACAGATGGAGTGGGCAAACCGGCGGCTAGCTCTTTGATTCGTGGACCAATCGACATTGTCGGGCAGGCCGCACGTTGGTCTTTGCGAGCTCGCGACGTTCGTCATCCGACAACTGCCATTCCTCGCACTGACCGCAAAGCTGCCAGAAGACGTCATATAACTTGCTTCGAGCGACCTTGACGAGGTCGTGTCCCCGGTGATGGTGTAGCTCGGTAGAGCAAAGCCGTCCGCACGCGCGCCCTCCCATGGCGCCGTAGCGGGCGGGCGGCTTTGCGGTGGTCACCGGCAGTTCGCCGGTAGGGTCGGGTTGCTGACACCAACCTGATTCGAGGAACCACCGATGACCGATGAGATGATGAACCTCCGCACGCTCGTGGAGAAGACCCCTGATGCGGATCTGCTGCGCGAGATGATCGGCTTTGCTGCCCAGCGCCTGATGGAGCTGGAAGTGGAAGGCCAGACCGGGGCCGCCTACGGCGAGAAGAACCCCGAGCGTCTGGCGCAGCGCAACGGCTACCGCGACCGGACCTGGGAGACCCGCGCCGGCACGGTCGAGCTGCGCATTCCCAAGCTGCGCAAAGGCTCCTACTTCCCCGGCTTTCTGGAGCCGCGCCGGATGGCCGAGAAGGCGCTCACCGCCGTGGTGCAGGAAGCTTATGTGCAGGGCGTCTCGACCCGCTCCGTCGACGATCTGGTGCAGGCGATGGGCATGAGCGGCATCTCCAAGAGCCAGGTCTCGCGGCTGTGCGCGGAGATCGATGACAAGGTGAAGGCGTTCCTCGCTCGCCCGATCGAGGGCGATTGGCCCTATCTGTGGATCGACGCCACCTACGTGAAGGTGCGCCAGCAGGGGCGCATCGTGTCGGTCGCGGTGATCGTCGCGGTCGGCGTCAACAGCGATGGCCGGCGCGAAGTTCTCGGCATGGACATTGGTCCCTCGGAGGCCGAGACATTCTGGACGGCGTTCCTGCGCAAGCTCGCCCGCCGCGGCCTGCGCGGCGTCAAGCTGGTCGTCTCCGACGCCCACGAGGGCATCAAGGCGACCGTCGCCAAGGTGCTCAACGCCAGTTGGCAGCGTTGCCGCGTGCACTTCATGCGCAACGCGCTGGCCCATGCCGGCAAAAGTGGACGGCGTGTCGTCTCCGCCTTCATCGCCACTGCGTTTGCCCAGGACGATGCCGAGGCCGCACGAGCGCAATGGCGGAAGGTCGCCGATCAGCTCCGCCCCAAGCTACCCAAGCTCGCCGGCTTCCTCGACGAGGCCGAGACCGATGTGCTGGCCTACATGACGTTCCCGCCGCAGCACCGCACCAAGCTGCACTCGACCAACCCGATCGAGCGCCTCAACGGCGAGATCAAGCGCCGGACCGAGGTCGTCGGCATCTTCCCCAATGAGGACGCTATCGTCCGCCTCATCGGCGCGATCCTGCTCGAACAGAATGATGAATGGGCCGTCCAGCGCGCCCGTTACATGACCCTGGAAACCATCGCGCCGTTGAGCGATGATCCAACCGTCAGCCTCCCGGCTATCGCCAGCTGACCAGTCCGGCTCTTGCCGGCGAACGCGGTGTCCCACCGCCAGTTACACCACGCTCAGGGACACGATCCCTTGACGATTTCGGTGTCGTCGAATTCGCAGGAATTCAGGAAGATTGGCAAGGCAAAACCGGTCTGATGGCCCTCGAATTGAAACGTCAAACGGATGTCCTCGCCTCGTTCGTTCGGCGAAATCATCTCGATGCGCGCGACCCTTATCTTGAATTTTCCCATTGTCTCACCTCGCTGGGTCGACTTTGATCGATCCTTCCGTATGAAGTATCACCTACCACAGGCCACTCAGACGTCGTGGTCTTCATGCAGTTATGGTCGCCGCGTCAGCTTGATCTCGATCGAGCTCAACAGCGATGCGGCTGCGATCGTAACAGAACGCCAGCGAGGCTAAGCGCGCTCTGCATGGTAAGCTCATCGGCGATGCCGAACAGGGCGATGTGGCTGGCAAACGCCAGCAGAACGCCGCGCTTTCGATCTCCACTGTCATCCGCCGCGTCTAAGCGCTCGGCCCGGCCGCATCCCCCTCATGGTCGACACGCGCATCATTCTCTGCACGCCATGGCGTCGCTTCCTGAGCATCAGATGGATCGATCGAACTGATCGTTACCATCTCGAGGAAGAGCTGCAGGGCGACGGCGCGCAGGTGCCGGTCAGCACTGCGGACGACACTGCTTCGATTACCGCCCGCATACCGCCGACGTCAATCAAGCTTGCATGGACGTTGCGCCCCTTTTGCTCGAATTGCTATCCTATTCTTGAGCTTGTCGAGTCGTTCATGAGATACCAGCTCCAGTTCGATCGGGCAGGCGAGCACCGTCCCGTCGTCTCTTGCTCTCTCGCTCAACGAGCAGAAGAGCGGCCGCCTCCTCGGCGTCCGAAGCCGAGACGGACAGCTTGTCTCACCATCCCACAGCGAATCCCATGGATCGACAGAACAGACGCTCGGCGTGCGAACCAGCGCCGAGCCGCGATTGCCGTGTTTCCGTCCGTCAGCACCATTGATCAGGCCGTGCCTGCGGCACTTCTCGTTCTGGTCGGACGCTGTCGGGCGCTTGCTTCTTCGCAAATTGCTGCCGACGCGATCGCTCGCAACGACGGAGCCATCGAAGATGGTATTGAATTGTTTCGGATTGCAATCCGCTCCAGCGGCTCTTTTGCCAGTTGGCCGGCTGGACGCACGGCAAAGCCTATCTGCGCACTCCTTTGGCAATCTTATTTATGCCTGGGGCTCGCTATTCAGCCCTTTCATCCCCATGTCCAAGTCTACACTGGTAACCCCATCGAGATTGGCCGGAGTGCGCGGAGACTTCCAACGAAAGGGCTCTGCATATGTTCAAATCTCAGCAGCATCGCGCAAGAGCAACCGCGTCAGGCGAACTCGTCAAGGGTTCGAGCAACGCTGAGGAAGGCCGTAAATTCAAGACCTGGCGGGCCGGTTTCGTCTTATTGACGGAGCACAGGCGCAACAATCAAGTTGGTCGCAACGAGCGGCCTTTAACAAAGGATCCGCCCAGCGATGCGAGATCGGGCGCTGTCGCTCTGTCGCGATGGGAGAACGAGGGAGGCTCAGTCCGCGACGAACCGCCGATGCGAGTAAACGCGGAAAAACAGGAGGAATCGTGATGTCACTTACACAATTTAGCGTCGATGACGGCGCCCATAGCATGGATGGGCTACGGCTTTTTGCTCAGGATGGAACTGAACGCGTCGAGGCGTTCGTAGGCCGCAAAGTGATGGACGTCTGGGCCGAATCCGTCGAGCACCATGGCGGGCAGCAAAGTCTGTTCCGCGATCAATACAATGCGCTTGGCAAGCTGAATCTTGCGGCGATCCAACGGATTGTGAGCGCGAAATACCAGCGAGGAGCTGCGTTCAACCGGCAGCATCCTTTTATCGAGGTTCTATTCTCGGACATTACGGAAAGCGGCGAGGCGTTGGATCTGAGTGAGCTCGTGCGAGAGGTTTTGCCGCCGGCCTTCCATAGGTTGACTTGAGATCTGCTCCACGAGAATGCAGCGAAACTACTGCACGAAATAGCCTGGTCTGTCATTCGCTGGGACCAACAAGGACAAACGGACGGCGGGTCCAGTTCGCCCGGCCACGCGCTCGGTTTGGCCGCGCGGTCAGTCCTTCTGGTCTATCTCGGATTTGTCGCGCAGAACCGCGCTCAGAAGCGAGCTATGGACCTCGACCTTTCCATTGTAGCTGATGAAGCCGAGCTTGCGGAACTTATTCATAAAGAAGCCAACCCGCGATCGGGTCGCACCGATCATTTCCGCCAGCGTTTCCTGGCTGATATTGACGCCAACGGGCTGCGAGCTGGATTCCTTGCCGAAATTTGCCAGCAGAAGCAACAGGCGCGCCAAGCGCTTCTCACTCGAATTGAAGAGTTGGTCGATCAGGTCTTCTTCGATCCGGCTATTGCGCGCGAGCAAATACGCCATGAACAATTGAGAGAACTTCGGCCTGTCTTGCGCTGCAATCATCGCCGTCTTCGATATTCTCGTGATAACGCAGTCTTGCATTGCCGTAGCCTCGCGATGCTCCTGGAAATGCAGGGCCTTTGTGAGATTCTCTGCCTTTCGCAGTTGAGCGCGGGCGGTGCCGATAGTCGGGTCCGGTGTTCCCTTTTGAACAGACGGCGACGTTTGCCCCCTATTTATTCCGTGCATTGCCTGACTTGAAATGCATATCTCCGATCAGCCCGGCCCTCGTGGCCGGGCTTTTCGCTTAACGAGCCGCCGGTCCTACTTAAACAGGGGCGGCCGAGATAGAAGCCGCACAGTCGCTTCCACCAGTCGATGGCGTTATCTTTGAAAGCCCGGCTGAACCAATTAGGCCGCCGCAGCGGCCTCTTCGCGAGTGAGCCTTTGCGCGGGCGCACACTAATATCTAAGCGGGATTCTGTTAGTGCCTTCTCGGGGCGAGACCCAGCGCCGCCGCCGATCGTTTCGACGCTAGGCGACGTTGCATTGTGTCTCGTAGTTTGGGCACCGCAGGCCAAGAAGCGGGAATGTCGCTCACGGGGATAATGCAGCGAGACCCAAGATTGACTGTGCTTCTGCGCACCGCGAACGAGCTCGCGCTGCGATGCCATCGCTTGTGGGTTGCGGCAACACAGAGAGTTTGTCGGTAGGCATAACACCGCAGAATTTTCACACCATCTCGACTGCCAGTCATTATTAATTAGGCGCTAGACCCGAAACGGAGTAGCTTCTTTTTAGCGGTCAAGCGGATTGCTTGCTCGACAGCTGCCGAAAACGGGCGACGTGCCGAAGTCCTCGCCTCCATCTTAAATGGCAGCACATTGCCCTCGGTAGGCAACCTCTTTCCAAAATTGCTGTTCCAAACACGTGGAGGGCGAACCACCCCACGCGCGTCAGGCGATCTGCTGAAGGAAGAACGACATGAAGATGAGCAATGTAGTTCCCAGCGCTCTGTCTGTGGCAAAGTACACTTATGGCGCGGCGACCATATGGGTAGCTCCGTCTCCCCTCATCAAATCGGCGCATTTCCTTGAAAGGATTGGACTCGCCACGATTGGAGGCTCGTGCGGCATGTACGTGGCCGCAGCGTTGATGCGCATCGAACACGAGCTGTTTGGAAGTAGCTGGTTCATCTTGCTGATGATGCTCTACGGAGCTCTTAGCTTCTATATCGGCATCGACCTGCCTCGCCATCGTGCTCAGGGGCTCCCGGAGGTGCGAAGCCAGACCGATGCGGCTGAGATCTTCAGTGCAGCAGGCACATTCATTGCCGCGATTGCAGCGTTTCTGTCTGTCAGCATGATTGTCGTTGATCAGGTCGTATCTCACGGTTTGATCGTTGTGATCGCATGCTGTTGGGCGATTGGTTCTTCGGTCCAAATTGCCGCCGGCACCATCGCTCGCAACTACATGGTCGAAGCTGATGGCGGGTAACTTCCGATTGCAATTGAGCTGACGCCGCTGGTCTCCTTTTGAGCGGCCCGTAGCCAATGTGCGAGAATGACCATGACAGCGGTTCGATCGCGAGCTGAAACGGTGGCTTTCAGGAATCCATTCCGGATCGCAAGCATCGAGCGCCTGTTACCGGCGGGCTCGTATGAAGTCATTACCGACGAGGAGCTGATGGAGGGCTCGTCAGTGCCGTCCTTTCGGTGCGTCGCCACCAGGATCATGGTGCCTGCCCCGCTACGTAGGCCTGTCGTCGAGATGATGCCGATCAGTTCGACCGATCTGTCCACGGCTCGTGACACGATGCGTTGGCCTCCCGCGAGTGATGTGCCTGTTGACATCGACAAACATCGCGACATGCCCTCGCCAAACTTCCAGCGGACGCTGGCGGAGATCGAAAGCAAGACGTTGCGCGGTCGGCAGCTGCAACTTGGATCCGAGTTGCTTGTAACTCCTGCGCGATCATTGGTGAGCGCGCTGCCGGAGCTGAAAGGGTCTGGCCGCGATCTGCGCATCGATGTTTGCCGTGGCATCGCGCTATGGTGCATCTTTCTTGACCATGTCCCCAACAACATCGGAAGCTGGCTGACGCTGCGGAATTACGGTTTTAGCGATACCGCGGAAGTGTTCATGTTCCTCTCGGGTGTGACCTGCGCGTTGGCTTACGGCAAGGCAAGTCGATGCGATGGTTGGGCGAGTGTGGTCAGCCGTACACTGTGGCGAAGCTGGGACATCTATGCAGCATTTCTGCTGCTCACTCTCGCTTGCGCCATCATGGTTCACCTCGCCGGCGGCGGACGGATTGCCGACGAAAGCAACACGCGCATTCTGCTGGAACATCCGGGCGTGGCTCTCGCGTATGCAGCGATCCTGCAATATCACCCGGTCAACTCCGACGTCTTGCCACTCTTCGTGATTTATCATCTGCTATTTGCGCCGCTGCTGTGGCTGATGCTGCGAACGCCGAACGTGATGCTTGGAGCCTCGCTGTTGCTTTATGCTCTGGTGCACGTCTTCGGCTGGTCTGTCCCAGCATGGCCGAATAACGTCTGGTTCTTCAATCCGCTGGCTTGGCAGTTGCTGGTTGTTCTTGGTGTCTGGTGTGTCATCGCTGGCAAGACGTTCTGGCCGTGGGTTACCTCACGCACGGCGCTCGCAATTGCCATTCTCTATTTGGGTTTTAGCCTGACGATCG
Source organism: Bradyrhizobium sp. CB1015 (assembly GCF_025200925.1). GTDB lineage: Bacteria > Pseudomonadota > Alphaproteobacteria > Rhizobiales > Xanthobacteraceae > Bradyrhizobium. The sequence goes on from NZ_CP104174.1 coordinate 6,780,158, forward strand.
CGTTGAGTTTGAACATTAGATCTCTGGCCCCGCAAATGCTGGCGGAGCTGGTCCATCTGCTGGACAAATCGAATCTCGCGCCCTTGCGGCTGCTGCATTTTGTTGCTCTTGCGATTCTGGTGGCGTGGGCCGTGCCTCGCGATTGGCGTTGGCTTACGGCTCCGGCGATGCGTGGGGCGATTCGCTGTGGCGAGAACTCCCTGGCAATTTATTGCCTCGGCGTCGTGCTGGCGCTTGCCGCCCAGATAGTACTGATCGATATCTCGCACAGCCTTGCCATGCAGATCACGCTCAGTATCGTTGGCATCTTGGTAATGATCGCGGCCGCGACGCTTCTCGGCCTGATCAGGATCAGACCCGGGCGGCAACCACAAGGCCCAGCAGATTTTGCGTTGCGAAAGTTAGATTCACGTGAGTAGTAGGCGCCGGCAAGCAAACTAGAGCATGTTGTTTTTGACTGGAATCGGGATTCCCACTGGGAGCGATTTCTGATTCAACATCCATGCTGGAGGGCGGAGGCCAGCATGGATGACGCGACCCTATTCGGAAGACATCCGGGAACGGGCTTTGGCGCGAGCTGACGCAGGGGAAACGGTTCGTTCGATTGCCGAGGCGCTCCAGATCAGCCCCTCCTGCGTGACGAAGTGGAAGAATCTGAGGCGGGATACCGGAGGCCTGGCGCCCGGCCAGATCGGCGGCCACAAGAAGCGGGTTCTGTCGGATGCCAACGCCGACTGGCTGCGCAAACGCATTCGCTCGGGGCCATTCACCTTGCGCAAGCTGACGCAGGAGCTGGCTGCACGGGGGATCAAGACAGACGTGCGGGCGGTGTGGACTTTTGTTCACGCCGAGGGGCTCAGCTTCAAAAAAAACGCTTCTACCGGCCGAGCAGGATCGCCCAGACGTCGTCCGTAAGCGGACCCGCTGGAAAGCACATCAAGGCAGGATCGACGTCGCACGGTTGGTTTTTATCGACGAGACGTGGATCAAGACCAATATGGCGCCGCTACGCGGCTGGGGGCCTTGTGGACAGCGCCTCCAAGCATCTGCACCTTTCGGCCATTGGAAGACCATGACCTTCATCGCGGCGCTGCGTCACGATCGGATCAGCGCGCCTTGGGTGATCGATGGTCCCATCAATGGTGAGCTCTTCACGCTGTACGTCGAGAAGGTGTTGGCACCCACCCTCGCACCGGGCGAGATCGTCGTTCTCGACAATCTTGGCAGCCATAAGGGCAAAGCGGCTCGCCAAGCCATCCGCGCCAGAGGCGCCCACCGCATCTTCTTGCCGCCATATAGCCCTGACCTCAATCCGATCGAGCAGGTCTTCGCCAAACTCAAACATCTCATGCGAGCTGCCGAGCCCCGTGACGTGGAGGCAACCTGGAGAAAGGCTGGTGAACTCCTCGATCTCTTCTCCGAGACGGAGTGCACCAACTACTTCAAAAACTCAGGCTACGTTTCCGTATAAAAACATCATGCTCTCTAGCATACTTTCCCGGGTCAACTACCTTGCTCGGCGATGTACTTTAGGCGTGCCCTACGCGCCAATCATTGGCCCTAGCTACTCGTCCTTGTCGGTGTGATGAAGGTTGAAAGCCAGATCGTACCTGTCGCGGGCTTCGGTACCAATGCTGTATCGGCCGGGCCACCATGAATGTGGTGGATTGTAGTTGTCGTTCTCAGCGTCTGCTTTAGCTTTTTCGTCCAGTTTTTCAGGCGTCCAAAACGACATTGATTTATCTTTACCCACACCTTGGTCCTCCAAGTGGGACGACAATCCTGGTCTAGAGCTAATTTGACTCCTGGCCAATTCAAGTTAGGAGACTTGACCTTGGGATTGGCAATTCAACTCAGTGCCGGACGCAGGCAATCAGCTACTCTAAAAGCATTTGGCCACGACGATCCCCCGAACGTGGGCAGTCTGATCGGCTATTCCCATCGCAAGCGCGGCAATTCCAAGTTCTCGGAGGGGCTGATACGAGCTCGGGCTGAAAGCCGTACTGACGTGTCAGTATTGCGGCCTGTGGCAAATTGAGCTGGGCAACCGCGATCAGGCGCAAGAAAATGCAGAAAGGCCGGCATCGCTGCCGGACCATTCTTTTTCTTTGAGCGCTGCACGGTTGGACTTAGAAGTCCATACCACCCATGCCTCCCATGCCGCCGCCACCCGCAGGCCCGCCGCCGGCGTTCCGCTTCGGCACCTCGGCCACCATGGCTTCAGTGGTGATCAGGAGAGCCGCGACCGAGGCTGCGTTCTGGATCGCCACGCGAACCACCTTGGTCGGGTCGATGATGCCCTTGGCGACCAAGTTGCCATACTCACCGGTCTGCGAGTCGAAGCCGTAGGCGTACTGCTCCTTTTCCAGGATCTTGCCGACGATGACCGAGCCGTCTTCACCGGCGTTGATCGCGATCTGACGAGCGGGCGCCGACAGCGCCTTGCGCACGATCTCGACGCCGGTCTTCTGGTCGTCGTTCTTGGTGCGCAGGCCCTTGAGCTGCTCGGAGGCACGGAGCAGGGCGACGCCGCCGCCCGGAACGATGCCTTCTTCCACGGCCGCGCGGGTCGCATGCATCGCGTCATCAACGCGGTCCTTGCGCTCCTTCACCTCGACCTCGGTCGCGCCGCCGACGCGGATCACCGCGACGCCGCCCGCGAGCTTGGCAAGACGCTCCTGGAGCTTCTCGCGGTCGTAGTCCGAAGTGGTCTCCTCGATCTGCGCCTTGATCTGGGCCACGCGCGCCTCGATGTCGGCCTTCTTGCCGGCGCCGTTGACGATCGTGGTGTTCTCCTTGTCGATCATCACCTTCTTGGCGCGACCGAGCATGTTGAGCGTAACGTTCTCGAGCTTGATGCCGAGATCTTCCGAGATCGCCTGGCCGCCGGTCAGGATCGCGATGTCCTGCAGCATGGCCTTGCGGCGATCGCCGAAGCCCGGAGCCTTGACGGCCGCGACCTTCAGGCCGCCGCGCAGACGGTTCACGACGAGGGTGGCGAGCGCCTCGCCTTCCACGTCTTCCGCGATAATAACAAGCGGCTTGCCGCTCTGTACGATTGCTTCCAGGAGCGGAAGCAGTTCGTTCAGGCTGGAGAGCTTTTTCTCGTAGATCAGGATATAGGCGTCGTCCATTTCAACACGCATCTTGTCGGCGTTGGTGACGAAGTAGGGCGAGATGTAGCCACGGTCGAACTGCATGCCCTCGACGACCTCGAGCTCGGTCTCGAGCGATTTGGCTTCTTCGACGGTGATCACGCCCTCGTTGCCGACCTTCTTCATGGCATCGGAGAGGAACTTGCCGATCTCGGCGTCGCCGTTGGCGGAGATGGTGCCGACCTGAGCGATCTCCTCGTTCGAGGTGACCTTCTTGGAGTTCTTGACGAGGTCGGCGACTACGGCATCCACAGCCATGTCGATACCGCGCTTGAGATCCATCGGATTCATGCCCGCGGCAACCGCCTTGGCGCCTTCGCGCACGATGGCTGCGGCCAGCACGGTCGCGGTAGTGGTACCGTCGCCCGCGGCGTCAGCGGACTTGGAGGCGACTTCGCGCACCATCTGGGCGCCCATGTTCTCGAACTTGTCATCGAGCTCGATCTCCTTGGCGACGGTGACGCCGTCCTTGGTGATGCGGGGAGCGCCGAACGATTAGTCGAGGACCACGTTGCGGCCCTTCGGACCGAGCGTCACCTTTACCGCGTTGTTGAGAATTTCGACACCGCGGAGCATGCGGTCGCGGGCATCGACGCCGAATTTGACTTCTTTGGCTGACATGGTGATCTCCGTTTTCAACTGGTCAGATCCCAAAGACCGCGCAACTGGCGAACTCTTGAGGCATGGGATTTGATTTGCGGACCTCATCCTTCGAGAACCCGGCTAGGCCGAGTCCTCAGGGTAAGGAAAGCTGGCTGGCGCTTACGCGGCCTTCTTCTTGGCGGCCGGCAGATCAGTAAGAACGCCCATTATGTCGCTTTCCTTCATGATCAAGAGATCGACGCCATCGATCTTGACTTCAGTGCCGGACCACTTGCCGAACAGGACGCGGTCGCCGACCTTCAGGTCGATCGGGATCAGGTCGCCGATTTCGTCGCGGCCGCCGGGGCCGACGGCGATGACTTCGCCCTGGGAGGGCTTCTCCTTGGCGGTGTCCGGAATGATGATGCCACCAGCGGTCTTGTCCTCGGCCTCAATACGCTTGACCACGACACGGTCATGGAGCGGACGGAATTTCATGCGATTCTCCCTTGCTTTTTGGGATTATTTCTGGATTGGCAGTCGTTCTTCCACGTCCATCAAGCGTGAGTCTTCATTTCAAAAATTAGCGGCGACCAGATCGCAAGAACCCCTGCTGCCTCGGACGTACACCCTGGCAGCGGCGGCGCATATCACAGCACGATTGGAATCGAATGCGTTCAGGAAACCCGATTCATTGGGGTGAGCGTCCGGTTGAAGTCGCCTCAGCGCGTCTTCCTCTATGAAAAACGATGCCTCTAGCGCGCTATCGTATCCCCAAAAACGTACGGCATGCCGCGTTCGGTCATATGAACGACTATAATTTGGAAACTCGATCACGGTTGGGTCCGATCAAGTTTGCGCAACGGGAAGATATGCTAAAAGCGACCCGACTACGCTAAGCCATAAATGGCTACTCTGGAATCGGATTACAACCTCCCCACGACATTTAAGTTACGACCAGCCTCGTTATTCCGCGGAGCGTCACCATATCCCCCATATCACCGCCCATCCCTGGCTGTTATCGGTGACTGAGAGTGTTGCGCTCCCGCCGTTTTCAAAAGGCGGTCCCAAATGTCGAATATCGATAGATCCAGTGTTCGTGAGTGGCTCATACCTCCGGTATTGCTGCCGATCTTTTTCGGGGCGTTGATCGTCGCTGCAATAGTTATTCAGTGGTAGTCCCCTCGGCGGACCCGCGCCCTCGGCTCAAGCAGACAGCTGGTTGGCTCCGATGAAATGACTAACGAGCTGAATGTCGGGGCGGTCGCAGTTGGTGCGATCCATTCGCAAGGTACGACCGTCACGCGTACTGCGCTCAATCCAACAGGTGGTCAGCTTGTCCTCGGGGACCGAGCGATCGTTATGCGAAAATCACGAACACCGTCGGGTTACTGATTTCGAGTTTCTGGAAGATGTTATGAGTGAATGGTGGCGAACGACGTCTCCAACGGACAGCGGAATCCGCCCTTTCCAAATGGAGCAAGGGCGACGGCGATTTAGCAAGCAATATCAATTGGCTGGGGCGGGAGAGATCGAACCTCCGAATGGCGGAATCAAAATCCGCACGATTATGCAGCAGATTCAAGGCGTATTTGGAAAAAATGGGCGAAATTCGCTCTAGTTGTGGAGCCTCAAGAGGTTGTCCTCGGTTAGACCGAGCCTGCTGATCGGCGTTTGAGATCTTATCCCGCCGTGGGGGCGATGCCAGTTGTATCGATGGAGCCAACGGGGCAACTCCTCTGCGCGGCGGTCGGAGGTGGGATAGGCTTGCGCATAGGCCCACTCCCTGAGCGCGGTCTGGATGAAGCGTTCGGCCTTGCCATTGGTTTTGGGCGTATAAGGCCTGGTTCGCTTGTGCTTGAGGCCGAGCTCCTGGCAGGCGTCGCGGAAGTCGAAGGCTTTGTAACAACTGCCGTTATCGGTCATGACCCGGGTGACGGTGACGCCGAGGCCTTTGTAATAATCAATGGCCGCTTTGAGGAAGGCTACGGCGCTCTCGGCTTTTTCATCGGGCAAGATCTGGGAGAAGGCGACGCGGGAGTGATCGTCAATGCAGACGTGGACGAATTCCCAGCCGACCCTTCGGTTGTTGCTCTGACCGGTGCGATCGCCGGTGATGCGGTGGCCGATCTTGTCGAAGCGGCCGAGCTTTTTGATGTCGATGTGGATCATCTCGCCCGGCGTTTCGCGCTCATAACGGCGCACCGGCTCGGCCGGCTCCAGGTCGCGTATCCGGTTCAGTCCCAAACGACGCAGAATGCGGCTCACAGTGGCCGTCGATATCTTGAGTTCGACCGCGATCTGCTTGCCGGTGTGGCGCTGGCGCCGCAAGACCTCAACAGCGGTGCATGTGGCAGGCTCTGTTTGGCTCGGCAGTGAATGAGGTCGTGACGAGCGGTCGCGCAAGCCATCAACGCCTTCCATGCGGAAACGGCCGACCCATTTGGCAACCGTTTTCGGCGTCGTATTGAACTGGCGCGCCGCGGCTGCTTTGGACAGGCCGAAATCCACGACGGCACGAACCATCGCCTCTCGACCTTTCGGTGTCAGGGGAGCATTCTTGTGGGTGTCCATTCGGTTCTCCGCGAATCGCTGTGGTTTGGCGACTTCAGAGTTCCCGGTCAGGGCCGACTGGACAACCTCCTGAAAGACCACATCTAGTCAGTTCAATAGCTTGGCTGCTGTTTCCGAATGGAAAACAGGGCTGAGGCATAGGTTGAAGCATGCTCTCACGACCCAAGCGCGGGCGAGGCATGCAGTGCCAGCGAGCACCGACGCGAAGCACCAATCGTTCAAATCATCACGACAATCTTCCCAACGGACCAACGGCCGGCAGCGCGTTGGATTGCGTCGCCCGCCTCGCGCAGCGTGAACGCGGCGGTGCCCCGGGGACACGGTGCCTTGTTCATGCGAGCCATCGCGCGCTTCTTCCCGCCTTGTGGCTAGTGCATGATCTGCTTCAGGAATGCGCGCGTGCGCTGGTGCTTGGGATTCGAGAAGAACTCCTGAGGCAATCCCTCTTCGACAATGAGGCCGGCGTCCATGAATACCACCCGGTCCGCAACGGTGCGGGCAAATCCCATCTCGTGTGTCACACATACCATGGTCATTCCCTCGCGTGCGAGCGAGACCATGACGTCGAGCACCTCCTGGACCATTTCTGGATCGAGCGCCGAGGTCGGCTCGTCGAACAGCATGACTTTCGGCTTCATGCAAAGTGCGCGCGCAATCGCGACGCGCTGCTGCTGTCCGCCCGACAGCTGGCTCGGATATTTGTCCGCATGCTCGGCGATCCGCACCCGCGCCAGAAACTGCCGCGCCGTTTCTTCGGCCTCCGGCTTGGGGATCTTGCGGATCTTGACTGGCGCGATCATTAGGTTCTGCAGCACAGTGAGATGCGGAAACAGGTTGAACTGCTGGAACACCATCCCGACATCCCGGCGGACCAGGTCAACGTTCTTGGTGGAGTGGTCAAGCTCCACCCCATTCACGATAATCCTTCCGTCAAGATGCTCCTCCAGCCGATTAATGCAGCGGATCATGGTCGACTTGCCAGAGCCGGATGGACCACACACCACCACGCGCTCGCCCCGTGCCACGGAAAAATCGATACCCTTCAACACTTGGGTCGCGCCGTACCATTTGCTGACGCCCCGCAGATCGATCACGGGGGCTGCGGTTTCAGTGTAGCCGGTCATCGATGTCTCCGTACCTATCATGCGGCCATCCAGCCACCGTCGACGAGAATGTTCTCTCCGGTGATGAAGGTGGCATCATCGGAAGCCAGAAACAGCGCCGCGTTCGCCACGTCGTCGGGCACGCCCAGGCGCGGCATCGGCGTCCTGCTGCTGGAATACTCCATCCATCGCGGCTCCGCCGCACGCCCCGGCTTGCCGGTCACGATTTTCCCAGGCGCGACGGCATTGCAGACGATATGATCCTTCGCATAGTCCACCGCGATCTGCCGGGTGATGTAGACCACGCCGGACTTCGAAGTACCGTAGGCGATATCCTCCGGGCAGGCGATCATGCCGTGCTGGGACGAGATATTGACGATCCGTCCGCGTACGCCCTTGTGTGCGTCCTGCCTCAGCATCGTCGCTACCGCTGCCTTGCTCATCAGGAATACGCCGGTGAGATTGACCGCAAACGCCCGGTTCCACTCCGAAAGGCTGGTCTCGAGCAATGGCTTGCCGATGCCGATGGCCGCATTGTTGACGAGACCGTCGAGCCGGCCAAACTTCTCCACAGCGAGCGCAACCGCCTGCGCGGTATCGGTCTCGGAGGAGACGTCGGTGCGAATGAACTCCGCCTCGTAGCCGTCTGCCCGCAGCCAATCGATGGTCGGCGCGCCGCCTTCGCGAACATCGGTGGTGACATCGGCGAGAACCAGCCGCGCGCCTTCAGCCGCAAACCGTCGTGCGATGGCGCGCCCGATTCCCGACGAGGCGCCGGTGATCACGATCGACTTGCCGAGCAACCGTCCCGTCATGATGTACCTCCAGAGGCCGGGCCATCGAGACCCATCCAGGACAGATAATCCGCAGCCGCAGCGTCCACGGGATGGGCCGGGTTGAACCCGGTGTCACGCACGAGATGCGCGATGCTCATCGGCGCGCGGTCAACAGGTAGGGTGTAGAGGATGCCAGCAGTCTCGCCCGGATCGGCGCAGCGCCACCGGAAATCCGGAAGGCGGCCTGCGAGGGCGCGGCACCAGTCCTCGAGGTCTGACAGGCAACCGCCACCGACGTGATAGACTGCATGGCGCAGGGCCGCATGCATGGCGACGGCGGCGATGCCGGCGGCGGCATCGCGCGAGTAGATCCAGTCGGCACGCATCGCGCGCGGCAGCACCGCCTCTCGACCGGACTTGAGCGCCTGCAGGACCTGGTGGTGCGGGCTGAGCGCATCGCGCACCTCTGTCGGCCATTCCCAGGGACCATAGACCGGGCCGAGCCGGACGATCCGCGTGTCACAGCCGTGGAGATGCGCGATCCTGATCGCCGCCTGTTCCGCCGCAAGCTTGCTGATACCGTAGAGTGCGGCGGGAGCCGGATGACTGATCTCCTCTTCAAAACAGCCTGAGGGGGCAGGTGCAGAAAACCCGTAGACGGCAACAGAACTCACCACAACGATACGCTGAATTCCGCCGTGCGCGATCGCGCGCTCCATCAGGCTGACGGTGCCGCCGATATTGATATCGACGATCCGGCGAGCGTCCTTGCGTTCGCGCTGCTCGTTCGGTGTCACCGCAGCCGCGTGAACCACGCGGTCGATCGGCGCGGCAGCGAGCGCCGCGTCGAGATCGGCTTGGACCGTAACATCGCCGCTGACATAGACCGCGCCCGCAAGCTCGGGGCGCCCGAGCAACTCCGTCGGAGCCGCCGGCAAGTCAAATAGCACGACGCGCTGGCCTGCCGCCAGCAAACGCTCCGCCAGCGCAAGTCCGACAAATCCCGCACCACCCGTGATCAGCGTGGCCATGGCTTACCGTGCCGCAAGGGCCTGCCGCTCCAGACGCGCGACCCAACGCGCAATCGGATACAGCAAGACGAAGAAGATCACCGCAGCCGCCATCAGCGGCGTCGGATTATAGGTCTGCTCCTGAGCTACACGCGCCGAGCGCAGAAGCTCAGGCAGCGCGACCAGAGCACCGATCGAGGTGGTCTTGATCAGTTCCAGTGAGTTGCTCGCCAGCGGCGCCAGCACATTGCGCACGGCCTGCGGCAGCACGATGTAGAGCACGACATGCAGCGACTTGAAGCCTAGCGCGCGTGCCGCCTCGTACTGACCGCGAGGCACGGATTCGATTCCGGCGCGAAAAATCTCGCCGTAATAGCCGGAATTGTTGAGCACGATCGCGAGAACGGCGGCAGCAAATCCGCCCAAGGTCAACCCGAGGAACGGCAGGCCGTAGAATACCAGGATCAGCAGCACGACCACCGGAAACGCCCGGAAGACATCGATGTAGACCAGCAAGGCAACGTTCAGCCAGCGATGATGGAAGCTGTAGGCCACAGCGATGGACAGGCCCAGCAGGAGGCCGAGCGGCAGCGCCACCAGCGCCAGGGTAACGGTGTAAAGCAGGCCCTGCAGCAGCAGCGGGTAGACCCGCACCAGCGCGTCTATATCGGCAAAATTGTCCAGCAGCGCTTGCATGGCCCTCTCTCATCGTCCCTGCGCTGATCGCCGCTCGATCCAGCGGCTGGCAATCACGAGCGGCAGAAAGAACAGCACGTAGAAGGCCGCCGCGAGCGTCAATGGCGAGGGATTCGCGACCATTGCAGTTACGCTCTGCGCCTGCCCCAGCGTCTCCGGCAACGACACCGCGGTGCCCAGTGCGGTGCCCTTGCTGATCGAGATCGCTCGGTTGGTCAGAAGCGGCACCGACAGCCGGACGGCCTGAGGCAGAATGATTTGGAGCAACGTACGCACCCGCCCAAACCCGAGAGCGCTCGCGGCATCCCATTGTCCGCGGGGCACCGCCATGATGGCCGACCAGAATATCTCAGTGCTGAACGCCGACAGCACCATCGCCAGCGACAGCACCGTGGTCACGAACGGCGAGAGGGTGAGTCCCAGATACGGCAGGCCGAAATAGATGAACACGATGATGACGAGTTGCGGCAGCGTCCGCAATACATCCACGTAAACGACGATCAACGCATTCAACGGCCGCAAATTGGCACAACGCAGCAGCGCGAGCAGCAGCCCCGTCGCGATGCCGAACAGGATAATCAGCAGCGCTACGGCAACCGTCACGCGAAAGCCCGCCAGCACGTTCGGAAACGCGAGTGCGATGACCTTCGGATTGAAATAGTACTCGAGAATACGGTCCATCGGCTGTCACCAAATGGCGGCCGGACCGCTCTTGCGATCCGGCCGCGGTGCCCGACTACTTCTTGCAGGCCGGAACATGGGCGGCCGGCTCGAAGCCCTTGAAGCCGGGAGGCCCGTAGCCGAAATACACGGTCTCGATGGCCGAGCCGGCATCTGGAGTGGCCCCGTACCACTTCTCATGCAGCTTGCGCAGCCGCCCGTCGAGTTTCATGCATTCGATCACGCTCTCGACCTTGTTGCGATACTCGGTGTCCTCCAGGCGGAACGCATAGGCGAAGTTGCGACCGTTGAAGTCCTTGTAGCCGACCTTGATCGCCTTGTTCTGGCTGGCGGCATACACGGTGGTGGGGATTTCGTTCAACGCAGTGAATGCGCGCCGGGTCAGCACGGCCTGCACGCTGTCCGGAAAGGTGTCGTAACGCTGTACCTCGAACCCATACTTCTCGGCATTCGCGGTTGCCCAGGTGTCCGAGATGGTGCCGCGGTTCACCGCCACCGCCTTGCCCTTCAGATCGTCAAAGGCCTTCATCTCGTCGACGGTGCGGACCAGAAAGCCGTTTCCGGTGGTGAACAGCGGCTCGGTATAGAGCATACGCTCGGAGCGTTCGGCCGTCAGGTTCAGCGGGTTAACCAGGAATTCGACCCGCTTGGCAAACAATGCCGCAAACAACCCGGAGAAGTTGATGTCCACGATCTCGACCGTCGGACGGCCGAGTTCCTTGCCGATCTCGTTGATCAGGTCCACGCCGAAGCCCTCAGGACCGTTCGTGCCTCGCACCATCCATGGCGCGACACCGAAATCGGACGCGACGACCAGCGGCTTGTCGGAGGGGTGATCCGCTTCCTGGGCATGAGCCTCGATCCAGCCTCCCACCTGGACCCCGGCCAGGATCAGCGCGATTGCAAGATGCTTCGATCGGAGCGTCATCGGTCGGGTCCTTCCATGGGTCAAGACTTTCGGGGTTGTGCAGGATGGGTGGCAATCCAATGCCGGGCAATGTCGAGGCGTCGGCACACCCACACCGCCTCACGCGAGGCGACGTGGTCGAGAAAGCGCGCAAGGCCCGCGGCGCGGCCCGGATGACCGACGATCCGGGTGTGGAGGCCTACCGACATCATCTTCGGCGCGGTCGCGCCTTCGGCATAGAGCATGTCGAAGGCATCCTTCAGATAGACGAAGAAGTCGTCGGCGGTCGTCATCGCGCCGCGGATGAACTTGGCGTCGTTGTTGACAAGACCATAGGGGACGACCAGGTGCGGCTTGCCGACCACCGTGGTCCAGTACGGCAACTCGTCATTGTAGGCGTCGGAATCGTAGAGGAAGCCGCCCTCCTCGGCCACCAGCCGGCGGGTGTTCACTCCGGCGCCGTAGCGGCAATACCAACCGAGCGGTCGCTCGCCGGTCGTCCGGGCGAGGCTCGCCACTGTCCTGCGGATCCGCTCGCGCTCCTCGTCCTCGCCTAGATGTTGATGCCGCTCCCAGCGCCAGCCATGGGCGCACACATCGTATCCTTGCTCGCGGATGGCAGCGGCCGCCTCCGGATTGCGCTCCAGCGCAAGCGCACAGCCCATGACCGTGGCCGTCATGCCGCGCTCGGAGAGTAACCGGATCAACCGCCAGAAACCGACACGGCTGCCATACTCGAACATCGATTCAGCGGCGAGATCGCGCCCTTCAAATCCTCCCCCGCCGCCCTCCGTCAGCGCCGCCTCTGTGACGCCGTCGCCATCGGCAAATGAAGCCTCCGATCCCTCTTCGTAATTGACGCAGATGTTGAGCGCGATGCGAGCGCCGCCAGGCCATCTTGGATCCGGCGGGTTGCGTCCGTAGCCGATGAAATCGCGATCCTGGTCGGCTTGCGCGGTCATGGTCGTTACCTTCTAGGAAGCGGCCGGCGGCATGACGATGGTCACCGTGGCATCGAGACCGAAGAACACATCATCGTCCTGCTGGCCCGTTACACCCATCGCCACCGCGAATTCCATGGGGGCGTCAAGCACGGTCATCGGATGATGCCACACATTGCGCGCGTAGGTGACGACCTGATTGGGACCGGCGATGAATCCGCGCAGCGTCGCCAGGTCAGGATCACCGCCCGACGTCGCTGCGCAGACGACGGCCAGATAGCGCGCGGAGCCGAGCGGCACGAAAGTCTGCGCCGAGTAGGGGTGCCGCTCCAGTGTGGTCGCCCGCAGCGGGAGCCGTCCGAGCACGGCCGCGCCGCTGATCCAGAGCCGGAATGATTGCGCCTCGTCGGCACAGTTCAGCATGGTCGGAAGGTAACGCCGCCGCTCACCGGTCGGGCGCAAGACCACATCGCCAAAGGGAGCAAAGGCCTCGGCGGACAGCGGCTCGAGCGAAACCGTATGCGAAGGACAGGCGATCATTAAAGCTCTAGCCAGGAAACGATGCAAATAGCATCGCGCGAATTCAGTTATACCAGTGGGATACCATTGGAGCTTGGCGATACCACCTTGTCAAGCGCGCGAGCCGTGACCTCTGCTCACATGAGCAGCAATCTGAAGTGAAAATTCAGGCAGAATGCAGCGCGCCCCGGACAGGCCTGGCGCCGTTCGGGAAACCTTTCAGTGACGGCGATTAGCCGTGGCTCTCGGGTAAAAATATCCCGAATGTTTCCAGCATGCCCTGGCGGACATTGGTGAGATGCTGGATCATCGCTTGCCGCGCCACCACTGCGTCTCGCTTGATGATGGCATCAACAATTGCGAGGTGTTCACGACACGCGGGCAACAGCCGTTCGGGACGCCGCTCCACATTGCACATCCTGATCTTGCGGCGGGTCTCTCCGATCAGGGTGGCGAGAGAGCGGTTGCCGCAATGATCGGCGATCTGGTCGTGAATCTCGTCATCCAGCGTCCAGTGCTTGGTCTTGGTGATCACGGCTGTGGACAGGATCTTCTCCAGGCTGGCCTTGATCGGCTGCAGGACATCGAGGCCGATACGGGTTGCAGCAAGCGAGGCCGCCTCGCTTTCGAGAATGAGTCGTAGATGAATTAATTCGAGCAACTCGGCGATACCGATATTGCGCACGATTACCGAGCCATTCGAAAGCTGTTCCAGCCTGCCCTCGCCCAGCAGACGGCTGATTCCGGCACGTAGCGGAGTACGCGACACCTTAAGGCGCAGCGCAAGCCGGCGCTCTTCGATGACCTCGCCCGGTCCAAGTTGCCGCGATTCAATCAGATCCAGGAGCTTTCGATAGGTCGCCTCGGTCACGCTGCCGTTCGGCCGAGAGGGCTTCGGTGCCTCTGCTGCCGTTGCGCGCGAAGAGGTTGTCGCGGATAAGCGTTTGCGCGCAGTCGATTTGGTCACGTTCGATCCTCGGGCCGCCGTTCGCCAGTAGCAGTTGATAATCGTGCTACCGCGGCTTGTCGAGATACCTCGCACCGGACAAATCCGGCATCGAGCAGGCGAGGACGTGCCACAAGGCACCTTATCGCCGCACCGCGGCATAAGCCGGGTGTATTCTATTGGGATACCGATGGTTTTTTTCGACCCTCGACGTCGGCCGAATCGACGCGCGGCAGCGCCGCCCGACCATGTGCGCAACATCGGAGAAGATCGTAGTTTGGGGTGGAAAATCGTGGCCGTGGGAGCAGAATGCCCGACCGGAACAATCCGGGGTCCTGGTTTTGCAGCAAGCGTTACCCTGCTGCGACAGCCAGAGTAGATCGTTCGTTCTGCTCACCCTAACAGCCGACCCCACGACGAGCACGTGGTCGACCTGCCATCTGATCTGGCCGCTGTATCGAACAGGGCAACGACCCAGAAGCAAGGGAAGGCTTGCGCAGCAATCTGGCCGTGCGACGTCCGACCACAAAAAAACGTCGCACGGAACGCATTTTGTTCAGGAGCCTAAATGAAAAAAACCTGCATCAGCAGGGCTTTGGAATGGTGGGCGCACCAGGGCTCGAACCTGGGACCCGCTGATTAAGAGACACGCTATGGCCCTTGATTCTTCAAGACAATTTTTCCAACTGGGCCAAAATCCATCATTAGAGATCAATGACTTACAATGAGAAATCCAACTGCAAAGTTCGTCGTGTTTGGCGGATCGACATATTCGAAATATCGGGGGTTCGAGTCACTGGAGCGCTACCGCCTTTACCCACACCAATCAAGCCTGCGATATCTCATCCAGTCCTTCGCATAGGGCAGTTCGTGAGCCGGTGGGGCGAGTGCAGATTTACCCTCACAATGGCGAAAGTTGGAAAGACTTCCAGCTGCAAGTCAGGCGAAAGCGGCCTCTGTCGTGGAAAATCGAAGACGGCCTGTGGTCGGTGCCGAGATCGTACCGTAGGCGCTGGTGCCCCTCGTCGGCTTCCTTTTGACCTGGACTGCAGGTTCAAATCGCGGAGGCGCAACCACGGTTTAATTGATTGGGCAGCCGGATGCGATGGAGAGGCAGTCCGCAGAAGTGTCAGTCAATCCCCGATGTACAAGCGCTTTTTCATCTCAGCAGGAGGCAACCTACGGCGCAGGGGACCCTACGATTTGAATGTTAGTGGGCGCTCGAGACCGACCCGATCTACGGACTTTCGAAACGCGCAACGGTCCCTGCAGCACCCTTCGCATGTCCTTTCAGCTCGCGGAGGAGCTCTTCCCGCGTGAGTCCCGGAGCAAGCGCGGAACGGTCGAGATCCGTTGCAATCAGGGTGATGACGTAGTGATGCTGCCCGGTGCCGCGGGCGGGACACGGCCCTAAATAGACGGTGGTCCCCAGAGTATTCTTACCCCCTACAAACTTGTCAGAGGCAGAGCCGAGCTCACCTTCCGCGAAGCCGGTCAACGAGGGCTCGATGCCGTACACGACCAGGTGCGACACGCCGAGACCGTTCATGCCCTGCTGGTCGTCCATCAGGGCCACAAGGCTTTTTGTTCCAGCCGGGACGCCAGACCAGCTCAGCGGTGGTGAGACGTTGTCGCCGATGCAGCTTGGAACATTGGGGTTCTTCCCCGCATTTTTCGTCTGAAGTTTGCCGTTGTCGTCGAACGCCGGCGACCTGAGCTCAAACAGCTCCTGGGCGAGGACCGAATCGACCCACGCCAGGCAAAGAATGGCGGTCGCGAATTTCGCCAAGGTAGTCTTCGCAAAGCTAGTCAAGGTGCTCTCCCTTCCATCCGCACTTGGCAGGCCGCTTTCCGCGCAATGCGCGAGCAAGCTCTTAGGGCCGGCGACAGAGTTGCTCTGAGAATTCGAACCAAAACCGACTCACTCCAACGCTTTTCGCGAATTTTCGGGTGCCAGGAACACGCCGAGCAGGGCTAGACACGCGATCACCTCGAAGTACAGGATCACCGGTGTGAAGCTCGTGCTTGAGCCCATCAGCGCGGTCCCGATCAGAGGCGCCAGTCCGCCTCCAAGCACAATCCCGAGCTGCTTTCCCAGCGAGCTGCCGCTGACCCGAACCCTGGTCGGGAACAGCTCTGCCGTGAATGCCGCCTCTGGCGCGAACATCAACGCATGGACCAGGCCGAGCGACACCACGAAGCCTGCCATGATCGCCAGCGGTTCTTTGGTCAGCAATATCTGGAAGAAGATCGGATACCACACGGCGGCGACCACGATGCCGAGAATGATGAACGGCCGGCGGCCGAGCTTGTCGCTGAACCCGGCGATCAACGGAACGGCGCACATCTCCAGGATATTGGCGACCGTCACGCCCAACGTGATCGACGATTGGGGCATGCCGAGGGTTTTGACGGCATAGCCGAGCACGAAAACCGTGCTCATATAATTGAACGAGCTGTGCACCATATTGACGAGGCATGCCAGAAGGACCGGCTTCTTCCAGGACCTGAGTATCGTCAGTAGAGGAGTCCGGTCGTCCTCCGCTTTGGCCCGGGTGGCGAGAAACAGCGCCGATTCATCCACCTGAGCGCGCACATAGGTGCCGATCAGAACCAGAGCCAGGCTCAAGGCGAACGGCACCCGCCAGACCCAGTTCGCAAATTCCTCCCGCGAATAAATGAATCCGAGAAGAGCGATGAGGCCAGAGGCCGCAACGACGCCGACGGGACCCGAGGCATTGATCCAGGATGCGAAGAAGCCGCGCCGCGCAGACGGCGCGTTCTCGAGCGTCAGAGACACCGCATTCATGTATTCGCCGCCGAACGCGAAGCCCTGGACGAAGCGAAGAACCACAAGTCCGATTGGCGCCAGGAGCCCGATTGAATCGTAGCTCGGCAGGCAACCGATGAGAAAGCTGGCGATGCCCATCAGCAGGAACGTCATCATCAGCATCGCCTTGCGGCCGACGCGATCTCCATAATGGCCGAAGACAATTCCTCCGAGCGGACGCGCGATAAAGCCGACGGCAAACGTCGCATAGACGGCCATCGTGCTCGCGACGGAGTCCATTTTGGGGAAAAAGAAGCGGTCGAAGACGATGGGAGCCGTGAACGCGTATACGAAGAAGTCATAGTGTTCGATAGCCGAGCCAAGCGACGAGGCGATCGCCAGTCGCCTGAAGGCCGGCGACGATTTGGTCGGCAACGACGTCTCGATCACGCTTCCCTGGTCTACCGCCGTCATGTTTCCCTCCATTTGTCGCTTCCCCGCGGCGTCGATTTCTGCTGTTCGACTGCCGCCCAGTATCGTCCTGCTAAAGCGCGATGAGATCGGGTTAAATCGTCATCGCGCTTTAGCTCTATGTTTGAGCATGATCTTTTCGGAAAACCGCTTCACACTTTTCCGGATCATGCTCTAGGCACCCACCATCGCAAGCCCGCCATTGCAGAGCAGGAATTGTCCGGTCATGTGCCGCGAATCGTCGCCTGCCAAGAATAGCGTTGGGCCGACCATGTCTTCCGGCGTCGCGATCCGGCCGAGCGGCGTCTGCTTCAGGATCTCGTCGCGGCGGCCGTTCTTCCAGTCGTGCCGGTTCTTCAGCGCCTCGGTCTCCATGAAGGCCGCGCCCAGCGTGTTCACCCGCACCTTTGGTGCCAGCGCGCGCGCATATGATTTGGTCAGGCCGATCACGCCGTACTTGGCCGCGGCGTACTGCGGCGCGCGCGGGCTTCCTGCGATCACCACTTGAGACCCGATATTGACGATCACCCCGCCCGCTCCGTCCAGCATTCGCGAGCCGACTTCATGGATCATGAACATCGTACCCTTGATGTCGACAGCGAGCGTGTGATCGATCACCTTCTCGTCGAACTGGCGCCACGACACCTGGTCGAGCGCCATGTCCCCGACATTGTTGACGAGAATATCGAGGCCGCCCAGGGCTTCGAAGGAGGTTTTCGTGATGTGCAGGACGTCTGCATGGCTGGAGATGTCACCCCTGACTGTCGCGGCCTTTTGCCCCAAAGCGCGAACTTCGCCGGCAACCTCCTCCGCACCCGCGGCCGAGCTGTTGTAGTGCACGACAACGTCAGCACCTTCCCGAGCGAAAGCCAGCGCCAGGGCGCGGCCGAACCCCCGACCCGCGCCGGTCACCAGGACTTTCTTTTCAGCGAATTTCTTCATCGGCGTGTCCAATCAAGATTGAGCGCGGTCACGAGACCTGCCGGGCGAGCTCTAGGAATTCCGCATCGCTGACCAGCCGCTGCTTCGCCATGGCGAGTTTCTTCACTTCCGCCAGAAGCCTGGCGTGAGCTCCTGGGGGAGTTTCGATGCCAAGCTCCCTGCACTTGATGGCAATCGAGGCAGCGCCGCTCTTCTTCCCGAGCACGATGCCTCGCGACGTATTCAAGAGCTCAGACGAATAGGGCTCGATCGCCTGCGGAATGTGAAACTGTGCCGCGACCGCACCGGTTTCGCGGATAAACAGGTTGCGGCCGACGGCCGCCTTCCACGGCTCGAGCTCATACGAGGCGATCTGGCGCAAGCGCTTCGATGCATCGCGCACGCGCGCGAGATCAATGCCCGTCTGGATTCCGTAGAGCAGCTCCAGGGTCAGCGCGATCTCGGGCAGATTGGCGTTGCCTGCTCTCTCGCCGATGCCGTCGATGGTGCCGTGGATCCAGGACGCGCCGGCGTTGATCGCCGCAACCGCGCAGGCAGTCGCGAGGCCGAAATCGTTGTGGCCATGAAAATGGACCGGAACGGTCCCGGCCCACGACTTTACACGGCGGACCAGAAAGTCCACGGCTTCCGGACAGGCGACGCCAAGGGTGTCGACGATCGCCAGCTCCCTCGCGCCGGCCTCGATCGCCGTCTTATAGGCGGTCTCGAAGAACTCCAGATCCGCGCGCGTCGAGTCGACACCGAAAAACGCAACATTTAGGTCGTTCGTTGCACCGAAGGCGACCGCATCTTTGATGCGCTTGAGCACGGTCTCGCGCGCAACCTCGAGCGCGCCGAGCTTCGCGTCGGAAATCGGAGCCTCGATCACCAGATGCTTCAGCCCGAGCTCGGCGACCGCGGCGACATCCTCGATGATCGCGCGCGCAAAGCCCCAGAGCTCCGCTTTCAGGCCGGCGGCGGAAATTGCCTTAATGGCCTCCTTGTCCTCGTCGGACACGCGGGGGAAACCGGCCTCTATCCGTCCGACCCCGAGCCCGTCGATCAGCTTTGCGATCTCCAGCTTCTGCTCGACGCCGAACACCACGCCGACCGCCTGCTCCCCGTCGCGCAGTGTCGTGTCATAGAAGCTCGCGGATGGCTTGGGCCTGCCGGCAAGAGCCGTTTCGTTCAGAGAGCCGGTCCATATCCTCGATCTATCAATCATGACCTGCACCTCAGAACTTTTGGAATGCCGGGGCAGGCACGCCATGCCCCTCTTTCCAGGAAATCACCCGGTTGCGGAGCATGCCGATCTTCTCGATCTCGGCTTCGATGACGTCGCCGGGCTTAAGATACCAGGCCTGCGGGTTGGCACTGAACGCGGCAACGCCGGAGACGGTGCCGGTGGTAAGGATGTCGCCCGCGGAAAAACCTGCCGGCGAAAACTTGGACAGCAATTGAGGCAGGGTCACCGACATGTGGCTGGTGTTCGACACCTGCCGCTTCTCGCCGTTGACGCGCAGTTCGATGTTCAGATTATAGGGGTCAGGTATCTCATCGGCGGTGACGATCCAGGGCCCAAACGGGCAGAACGTGTCGATCGACTTGGAGAAGCTGAAATTCGCCGACTCCATCTCGCGCCGCTGGATGTCACGGGCGGTGATATCGTTGAAGATCACGTAGCCGCCGATGTAGTCCTTGGCCTCGGCTTCGCTGAAATGTTTGCCGGACCTGCCGAGCACGACGCAGAGCTCGATTTCGTAGTCGAGTTCCTTGGTCAGATGCTCGGGGTAGATGATCGGATCGTCGGGCCCGATGATCGCATCGACGTTCTGGAAGAATACAATCCAGGGCTTGATCGCCGCCACCCAGTTGGACCGATCGCCTTCGTGTGCGTGCTCGGCGTAGTTGCCCGCGGTATGAAAGATCTTCTTTGGGATGATCGGCGCCTGAAGCTTGACATCTTTCAAGGCGAAACGGCGCGTCGTCTTGGCGCGCTGCCCAAATTCCTGAACCGGCGCCCCCATCTCGAACAACGCTCGCATATTAGGCACATTGAGGACGACCACCTCGTCCCCTTGCAAGGCGCCAACGAGCTGCTCCTGCCCCACTTTGAATGTCGCAAGCTTCATAACAACGATCTCCGCACGACCAAAACCGGCGGGCCAGATGTTCAAGATCGCGTGCGGGTCGGTATCCCGCGTGATCGACGATCTTGTTCTCCTCCCTTGGGAGAGACCGTAGCCAGCGGCTATCTATGCGTCCAATACGATCTTTTTCGCAAACCATGCATTTCTGTTATGGAAAGCCAGAGCGGCGGCGCCTTCGGCCTTTTCCCCGACGCACCTCCGGACCTTGCTTTGGCACAATGAGTTCGTCTTTCGACACGCGGCGGAGGATCTCTACGAGCCGCGTGGCGATCGGCGACAACTTGTCATTCCGCCTCCACGTCATGCCGACGGGACGCTGGCTCCCCACACCTTTCAGCGGGATCACCCGCAAACGACCGGCGGCCACCTCGACCTCGACCAAGCCGCGCGCCATCAGCGACACGCAGTCCGTACTCATGACGATGGCCTTGATGGCAAGGATCGAGTTTGTGTTGATGCTGCGCGTTGGCCAGCCGAGAGCCGAGGCGGCGAACAGCCTTTCAATCTGCTGCCTGAACGCGCTGCCGCCTGCGGGCAGCACCCAGCGCACGTCTTTCAGGTCGGAGAGCCGCACAAACGAACGTGTGCTGAGCGGATGGTCCACCCGCATGATCAGCCCCCAATCGGAGTAGAAAAGCTCTTCCTCCTCAAGCTCGGGATCGTTCGATCCGCTTCCGATCCGGCTGACAACGAGATCGAGATGGCCACGCCTGAGCATGTCGGCGATCTCGCTGTCGAGACCTTCCGTCAAGGACACATGTACCTTCGGAGCTGCCTTCACAAGGATCTCGAGGGCACGCGGCACGATTCCGGCAGCTGTGATCGGCGTCACGCCAATCTTGACGGATCCCTCGAGGCCCAGCGTCCGCAGTCGGATGTCCTCACTGGCGCGCTCAAGCAGGGCTTCAAGCGCCTCAGCATGGAAGATCAGCGCCCTACCCATCGCGTTGAGCTGCGCGCCCTGTCTGCCGCGTTCGAGCACCTTCGCGCCCACCTCCCGCTCCAGCAATGCGATACTGCGGGAGAGCCCGGGCTGCGAAACGTTCATGGCTGCGGCGGCGGCACTGAAGGAGCGATGCTTTGCCACGCTCAGGAGATCGAGGAGACGACGAGGATCGATCTTGACGCGTGGCCCCATTTCCCTGCTCGCTGTCCGACGATTGATCTCCTATTATGGCACGGTTCTTCGCCTGGTACCGCCGCCTCCGCAGGTTGCCGATCAGGCCGGGGCGAGCTGGGTTTCAATCAGCGTTCGCAGCAGCCGGCGAGCCTGGATCCCTCCCGCATCCGCGGGCATGTTGACGCTCGACGGTCTGGCGAACAATTCGATCGATCTGCGCCTCCAGAATTTGCTTGTCCTCCTCGAATGCGGTGGTGATTTCGTTGAAGATGAGCCGGGTCGTTTCCGGCCAATGCACCTGGAAGTCCCTGGCGACACCCCAATAATAGTTGGTTGATACCGGCGTCTCTGGGGTCATCGCATTCATGATCCACATGCCGAGACCGCCCACCCTATTACCTTCCGGCGCTCCCGTTCCCGTCTTCGCAGAGCCAACATAGATATGGATGAAGGAAGGGGGGCAGGAATTCAATTATCTGCCATCGATCCACGCGATCGTCCTGCCTGAAGATCCCGCTTCTGACGTGCGTCGGCGGCGCCGCGCAATCAATCACCCAGCGCGTGACGCGAATACCATGCTCCGTCCATTCCGTCTTCACGGCGCCTTCTCTCACATCTGATCTCGTGCACGGCTCATGACCCTCCCCTCCTCACGGCTACCTCACGCTGCCATAAAACCGGGGATCCTCTCGTTCGCGACCGCGTTCAACACTGGGCTGCACGTGCGCTTGAAGCTCTTGGCGAACAAAATACCAGGCAAGAGCTGGATCTTCGTGCAACTCTCGGGCTGGTTCTGATGTTCACGACAGGTAACACAGCGGTTGTGGGCCAATCCCTCATGAAGGCTCGTGCCATCGCCGAACACATCGGCGACCTGCATAGGCAAGTTCAAGTCTGTGAAAGACTCCACCTATTCCATTTGAGAATAGGCAACTTTTCAGCTGCGCTGTTAGGGCTGCCGAGGTCGCAGCCTACTGCTTTGCCGCACCTGAGCTTTGACTATCTCAGTCGGGCGAGGAGACCACCTTAGCTCGTGTCCTGTGGCTCCAAGGCCATCCGGCCCAGGCTGTCAGCCTCGCACGGCAGGCTGTCGCTGACGCAATCCGGATGAATCATCCAGTGAAGCTCTCAATGACGCTGCTCTGGGCACTATCAGTCTTTCTCTGGAATTCAGAGCTGGAAACCGCCGAGGAGTGTATCGACCGATTTATTATTGAAGCTGACAAGCATTCACTCGCGCCGTATCAGACAATTGGCCGGGGAGCCAAGGGAGAACTGCTGGTTCGGCAGGGCGAGGTGGAGCCCGGGATCATCCTCTTGCGAAGCTCGCTAGAAACGATGAGTAGATATCGGTATGGGGCGCCCACGGCTTTCAGCACCGCATTGGCAGAGGGCTTGGCAACGACCGGTCAGCAGGAGGAGGCGCTGCGTACCATAGATCAGGCGATTGCACTCGTCGAACGCAACCGGGATCTTTTCGGCATGCCCGACTTACTGCGGGTCAAAGCAGAAATCATGATTTCGGGAGAAGGGTCGGATTTGATCCAAGCAGAACGCTACCTCAGGGACTCCCTTAAGATGGCCAGCTGCCAGTCGTCGCTCGCCTGGGAGCTGCGCTCCGCTACGACGCTAGCGAGGCTATGGATGCAGCAAGGTCGGCATGCAGAAGCGCGCCATACACTTTCACCGATCTATGCTCAGTTCACCGAAGGATTCGACTGCGGCGATCTAAAGGCCGCGAGAGAGCTGCTACGCGAATTGAGCACCCACTGACGCAGCCTCAGATTTTGTGGTTCGTTGCTCGAAACCGAGGCATTGGTGTACCCCGTGAAAAGTCGCGCCAACGTGAACGCCGTGTACGCTCATTCGCTAGCGCAAGGACTTAACGCCGCGCGCATCTCGATGCTGAATAGTTCCCGCGGTTCCCAGGCGGGCCACTATTTCGGATGCAGTATTCCGCCCTTCAAGAACATGGGCCCACATGCCTGTTTGCCGAGCCCATTTACTATGTGTCCTCGTCTCTAAACCAATAAACGCGAGAATTATCTGGTCCCGTTCATCTCGCGGCCACTATGCGGCATACGGCCAACGTTTCGCGGTCGTAGCCGGACGGGCGCTTGAGGACAACTGAACAGCGACGCAACAGTCGCTGCTGTTCGACGGCCGCAAGAGAGGCAAAGGCTGTGCCGACGTTGGCCGAGTTTAGGCCGGCCAAGCTAGCGTTGCCATTCGCAGAGCTGCCGTTGGACAGACCGGCGGCTCCCGCGCCGCCAGAACCAAAGCCCGTTGTGCCAAGTCCAGCGTTGCCAAGGCCGCTAACGCCTGTGCTACCAGAGCCAAGGCCAACACCCGCTGCAGCGCCTCCGAGCCCTGCAGCGCCTGCACCTATTCCAGCTCCTGCTTCGCCTCCTCCAACCCCTATACCCCCTGCAGCTCCAATTCCACCAACTCCAGCGCCCACTCCGCCACCTACACCATCGCTACCTACTCCGGCGCCCGCGGTAGTAACGCCGCTTGCGCATGTCAAGACCACTCAGCCACGCACGCGCAAGCCACCTAAGCGGACAGCACATCCTCGATTCGAATCGGCAGGGTGCGCACGCGCTTGCCGGTCGCATGAAAGACGGCGTTGGCGACGGCCGGGGCCATGCCGACCAGCGCGATCTCGCCGAGGCCTTTGACCCCGAGGGCGTTCACGTGAAGATCCACCTCTTCGACGAAATGCGCCTCGAGATGGGGAATGTCGAGGTTCACCGGCATGAGGTAATCGGCCATGTGGGCATTGACCGGACGGCCGTCGCGCGTATCGAGAACGGTGCGCTCCATGAGCGCCATGCCGATGCCACCGATCATGCCGCCGGTGCATTGGCTTGCGGCCAGACGCGGATTGACCACGCGACCGATGCCGTAGGCGCCGACCGCACGGCGCACCCGGATCGTGCCGACATCCGGATCGACGGCCACTTCGACGAAGACCGCCCCGAAGGCATGCATGGAAAACCGGGCGGCGGCGTCCGGATCTCGCTGAGAAGAAGCTGTTGCCTCGATCGGTCGATCGTTGCGGCCCTTCGAAGCCTCCTCTTGCACGGCAATGCAGGCGGCGCGGATCGCGGACCCGACCGAGGCCATGGTCCATGAGCCGCCATGGGAGGGAGCGGGCGGATAGTCCGAGCGGCCAAGGCTGAAGCGCACCCGTTCGACAGGCAGACCTAGGGTCTCGGCGGCAACCTGCGTCATCGAAGTATAGGTGCCGGGGCCCATGTCGCTCGCCGCGACCTCGACCTGGGCAGTGCCGTCGGCCAGCAGCCGGACTCGCGCGCTCGCCGGCGCCTGGAACGCCGGATAGCTCGCCGAGGCGACGCCCATTCCGACCAGGAGGCGGCCATCGCGCATCGCGCGCGGCTCGGGAATGCGCCGCGACCAGCCGAAGCGCTCGGCGGCGAAGTCGTAGCACTTCAACAGCGATCGGCTGGAGAACGGCTTCTTCTCGTCTTCATCGATCTCCGGCTCATTGCGGCGCCGCAGTTCAATGGGATCGATGCCGAGCTTGTATGACAGCTCATCCATGGCGCATTCGAGTGCAAAGACGCCGCTGGCCTCGCCAGGCCCGCGCATATGGTTCGGCGTGCCGATGTCGAGCGGCACCAGCCGATAGCGAGTCCGCACGTTGGGCGAGGAGTACAGGAACTTCGTGACGGAGGTCAGCGCCTCCATGAACTCCTCGTAGCGGCTCGTCTCGCCGGTACCTTCGTGGACCACGCTTGAGAGCTTGCCGTCCGGGGTTGCGCCGAGAGCGACCCGCTGCGAGGTGCGTGGCCGGTGGCCGGTCGCGAAGAACATCTGTTTGCGCGTCAGCACGAGCTTGACGGGGCGTCCGACTTGTCGCGCGGCGAGAGCCGCAAGCGTCACGTGCGGCCAGGTCCTGAGCGTCGTGCCAAAAGCGCCGCCAATGAACGGGCAGATCACTTGTACGTTTTCGGAGGGCAAGCCGAAGATCGCTGCGATCTCCGCCTGTTCATTGACGACGAACTGGCTCTTGCTCCAGAGCGTCAGCCGATCCCCCGTCCAGGCCGCCACGGTCGCGTGCGGCTCCATCGGATTGTGGTTCTCGCGCGAGATACCGTAGGTCTCGTCGACCTTCACCGGCGCGCCTGCGAGGGCGGTGGCGGCATTGCCGCGCGCAGAATCTGCCGGAATAGCAGCATTCGGCTGTATCCCGGCTTCTGGCACGATCGGTCGGGCTTCCGCATCGTTCGGATCGACGATCGGTCGTTCGGCGGCGTAGGAGATACATAGCGCCGCCGCTGCGCGCTCAGCCTGATCGAGGCTGTCGGCGACGACGACCGCGATCGGTTGCCCGTAGAAGCGCACCCGGTCGTCCTGGAGCACGTGCAGCCGCTCGCCCGTGGCGGGATCGATGTAGCTCTTGTGGGGCGCGTACGGCAACCGTGGCGTATTGCGGTGCGTGAGGACCGCTAGAACGCCCGGCATGCTCTCGACCGGCGCGCTGTCTATGCCGGTCACGCTGCCGAGGCCGACGGTCGCTCCGACGATCACTGCGTAGGCCTGGCCCGGCTGATTGAAATCGGTCGCGTAGCGCGCCCCGCCCGTGACCTTGGCACGGCCATCCACGCGGGGCAGCGGTTTTCCGATGACATTCGTCGTCATGCGACTGCTCCGGTCATTTCGAACGCCCGGACGATCGTTCGCGGCAGGAGTTCGGCCTTGTAGCGATTGCCGGACAGCGGACGGACTCCATCGAGCGCCAGTTGGGCGGCCCTTTCGAAAACCTTACGCTCGGACGCCTTGCCGAGCAGAGCCGCTTCCACCCCGCGCATGCGCCATGGCCGCGTGCCGACACCGCCAACGGCGAGCCGCGCCTCGCGGATCGTGCCGTCCGCGACCTCGATCGCCGCGGCCGCGGACACCAGCGCGAATTCGTAAGATGCGCGGTCGCGCACCTTGAGATACCGCGCCCGGCGACTATTCGGCCCGCCGGGGACCCTGACCTCGATGATGATTTCGCCGGGCAGCAGCGTGTGTTCGAGGTGGGGGGTATTGCCCGGCAGCCGGAACAGTTCCTCGACCGGGAAGCGGCGCTCTCCCGTGGGACCCTTGACCCGCATCGTCGCCTCGAGAGCGACCAGCGCAACCGCAAGGTCGGAGGGATGCGTTGCCACGCAATGATCGCTCGTGCCGAGAAGGGCGTGACCGGCGTTGAGACCGTCGATCGCCGAACAGCCCGACCCCGGCGTTCGCTTGTTGCAGGGCGCATCCAGCATCCGGAAATATGGACAACGGACCCGCTGGAGCAGGTTGCCGCCGATCGAGGCCATGTTGCGCAACTGCGGCGAGGCGCCCTCGATCAGGCTCTCGGCGATCAGCGGCTGCAGACGCTGCACGTCGGGATGGGCGGCGACGTCCGCCATGCGGCTGAGGGCGCCGATGACAAGGTCGGAGCCGTCGAGTCGAATGCCCGAAAGCGGAAGCGCATTGATGTCGACGAGGTGCTCAGGCCGCTCTACCTCCTCGCGCATGAGGTCGATCAATGTCGTGCCGCCGGCGATAAAGCGTCGGCCAGACGATGCGGCGGCGATGGCAGCCTCGACGGAGGTCGCCTTCTCGATCGTGAACGGAAGCATGATCAGGTCCCCTTGGCAGCATCGGCAACCGCCGCGACGATGCCGGGATAGGCACCACACCGGCAGATGTTGCCGCTCATCCAGAACTGGATCTCGGCAGGCGACCCGGCATGGCCTTCCGCGATGCAGCCGACAGCGGACATGATCTGGCCCGGCGTGCAGAAGCCGCATTGCAGAGCGTCGTGCTCGATGAACGCGCTCTGGAGCGGATGAAGCTCGCCGTTCTTTTCAAGGCCTTCGATCGTCTCGATCTCGGCTCCGTCATGCATCACGGCCAAGGTCAGGCAGGACACGACCCGTTTGCCGTTGAGAAGAACGGTGCAAGCGCCACAGGCGCCCTGGTTGCAGCCCTTCTTCGTGCCGGTCAGATCGAGGCCTTCGCGCAGAACGTCGAGCAGGGATTGCCGCGTATCCAAGTCAAGCTCATGCCGCGTTCCGTTGACGGCCAGGCGAACCCGTCTTGTCGACGCAGTGGGACCGCCCTCGGAAATCGAATCCGCGGCAACTTGCGGCACCGCCGCCAGGGAAGCCGCTCCCCCGACGGTCAGCAGGAGCGACCGGCGCGATACCCCGCCCCGCGCTTCTTCGGTCTCGACGGCGCCGTCGATGAACGGCTCATGGTTGGTCATGGTGGTCTGAGATCCCCTCGGATAAGCCCGCAAATAGGCATGTTCCCAAGGGACGTACCGTTCGGAAATTGCGGCGACTATCGCACTGTTGCGATAAATTGCCGCCGGGCTTAGAGCGCGCGCCGGAATGCCAATGGGGTCACTCCCACCCTTCTTCGGAAAGTCGCAGCGAAAGCCGATGGAGTTTCGTAGCCGACTGCAAGCGCGACCTCTGTGACGCTGAACCTCGAGTGGGCGAGAAGTTCGCGCGCGCATTTCATTCGTTGCTCGGTCAACCATGCATGCGGGGTCTGGCCGGTCGACTGCCGAAACGCCGTGCAGAAGTGAAACCGGCTGAGACCGACGAGGGCCGCGAGTTCGTCAAGCCCGACCTGGCGTCTCAGATTCTCGTCCATGAACGTCGTGACGCGCCTCACCTGCCAATCGGCAAGGCCGCCCTTTCTGACCTGAACAGGCGAGCTGCGAAAAGATGAATGCTCTTGGATCAGCCGCGAGCAGAGAAGGTCAATCGCCTGCTCCACGAACAGACGGGACGATGCGCTGTCCCGCTCTGCCTCTTGACTCAGGATGTCAAGCAACCCCGCCGCCGCGGGGTCGGTGAAAGAGACGCGCGGCAGAAGTTCGACACGTCTTCCACCCGCGATCTCGTCGGCGCACGCCTGGAGGCGTTCCTGCGTGAGGTAGACGTGCGAAACGACGACCGGGCCTGCAATATTCCACGTGCCGTCAACGCCTTGCGGAATCAAGGTGAAGGTTTTCGGATTGGTCCTAGAATTCAAGAGCCTGTTTTCGATCCGCCAAGATATCTGATGCTGTCCTTCGTAGCAGCCCACGGCGACGTGTCCGGCCACGCCGCGCATATAATCATCTTGTAACCCGCCGTGCGCCCATTTCCGCGTCAGGCGCGCATCGCCATGCAAAACCTCAGGCACCAACCGCGGCGGCGCGTCCAGGATGCGCGCCATCTCGGTGGCCGCATCAGGACGTGGGCGGTCGGCTCCAGCTCGGGGCAGGCCCCGTGGATTCTGCGTAGCCTCGCTTCCAGAATTGAGCAGTCGCTGGTCCAAACTGTCGCCCTCGCCGCGCCTGATAGAGCGCCGAATTGTGCAAATGAGACGGCTATTATGCAGAAAAGCGTCCGCAGCGCCACAACGGCAGCGCGTGACCTACACGTCTGCCTTCAATTTGGTCAGTCAATCATGGATCGTGGCGCGCTTTGCGAATTTTTAGGGCCTATGCCGACTTCCGCTGTGGCTTGGCCGCTTCTTCGCCGCAGCCTCCTTCGCAGGCTTCTTGCCCTCGATGGGCATCAGCATTTCCTTCTGGCCGCTCGACGCCTTGCGCGGCTTCTTGGCAGGCTTGGCCGCTTTCGCCAGCGCGGGATGAGATTTGCGTGCTTTGCGCCACGTCCGGCGACCATCTCAACGCATCTCGAACCGCACGTGGCGAAACTGCCCTTTCTGACAGTTGTTTTTCAGGGGCTGAGAAAGTCTATTGCCAGGTCGCGCGGCTGTCGAGTGGCCAGAGAACTGCGAAAGGCAACGCGCTTGCCTGTGACGATGTGCCATGCGGCCGATTGCGTTGACCTGTCCGCGATGGCTCTGGTCTCGGCGGCGCTGCGGGGATCGCCGACGACCATCCCTGCGGCCCGCGACGCGAGATCGCCGACGGTCGCAGCGCGATCCGCCGATCGCGTGTGCAGCACCACTTGATAACCGTCGCCAAGGAGCGACTGGGCCGCAGCGCGGCCGAGCCCGTCGGTGGTGCCGGTGACGAAGACGAACGCCATTTGATCCTCCTCCTCTGTCCCCGACGAACCTCAAAACGCAGTACAGCAGGCCAACGAACTGGCCGACTTGGAATTCAGCCGCTCTTGGCGGACGGTCTGGCGTCGCGCAACGTGTTCGCGGAAGTGCCGCCTCGGGTCGAGTATGGATCACGTCCAAAGCACTGGGACCCAATCCGAGCGGAGTGTGTCACTGCGCAATTGAGGAAGCGCCCTATCGGTTCGCCAGCCACAGGATCACGCTTAGCACGACGGAGATGATGAGCGAGGTTGTCAACGGAAGGTAGAAAGCAAAATTCTGCCGCTCGACGTAAATATCGCCGGGTAGCCGGCCAAGCCCGAACTTGCCAAGGACGGGCCAAAGCAGCCCAACGGCGACCAGCACAAGTCCGAAGATGATGAGCGTGCGCGACATCTCGCACCTCCATCGGCCCCGCGGCCTGCGCCTTCAACACGCCCTAGGCCGACTTCCGCCGCGCCCCAGCCGCTGGCTTCTTGGCTGCGGCCTCCTTCACCGGCTTCTTACCGGCGATTGGCATCAGCATTTCCTTCTGGCGGGCCGACGCCTTCTTCGGCTTCTTGGCCGGCTTCTTTTGCGCCGCCGCCTCGGCCGCAGCGCCGCCCACGCTCTTGCGCAGCGCGTCCATCAGATCGACGACGTTCTCGCCTTTCGGCCGCTCCTTCGGACGAATGACCTTGCCGGCCCGCTTCTGATTGATGAGCTCGACCAGAGCGCTCTCGTAGTGATCCTCGAACTTCTCCGGATCGAACCTCCCCGCCTTCTGGTTCACGATGTGCTTGGCGAGATCCAGCATATCCTTCGTGACCTTCACGTCCTGGATCTCGTCGAAATACTCCCGCTCGCTGCGCACCTCGTAGGGATAGCGGAGCAGCGTGCCGACCAGTCCCTTGTCCATCGGCTCCAATGCGATGATGTGCTCGCGGTTGGTGAGCACCACCCGCCCGATGGCGACCTTGTCCATCTCCCGGATGGTCTCCCGGATCACGGCGAATGCGTCATGGCCAACCTTGCCGTCCGGACGCAAGTAGTAGGGCCGGATTAGATAGCGCGGATCGATGTCGGTCTTGTCGACGAACTCGTCGATCTCGATGGTGCGGGTGGACTCGAGCGCGATCTCCTCGAGTTCGTCCTTGGTCACCTCGATGAATTGGCCCTTCTCGAGTTCGTAGCCCTTGACGATGTCCTCGTTAGGCACCTCGTCCCCAGTGTCGGCATCGACCTTCAGGTACTTGATCCGGTGGCCGGTCTGCCGGTTGAGCTGGTTGAACGAGATCTTCTCGCTCTCGGAGGTGGCCGGGTAGAGTGCGATGGGACAGGTCACCAGGGACAGACGCAAGAAGCCTTTCCAGTTGGCGCGCGGGGCCATGTACGCAGAACTCCGGTTCGGAACGGCACGGATTCAAGACGAAACAACATGGCCGGTTCCGACGGACTGGCCCCTCCACAAGCAGAATCTTTTCAGCACCCCATCGACTTTATTGTTCTTGTTATGTTCTATAGAGGCATGACGGACCGACCCGCGACCTGGCGCATGCCGACCCCGAAACAGATGGCAAAGATGGCCGCTACCATTGGCAGAAGCGCGCCTGCGAAGCAGGGATTGGCCCCGGATGCCGATCTACCACCCGAATACTGGCAGGCCCTCCTGGAAGATCCCCGAGCCGAGGCTCGGGCGGTGCCCTCCGGAGCGGCGCTACGGCTGAGCCAGATCAGCCAGCATATTCTGAGGGTGAACTGCCGCCGTTGCGGCCGGGTCATCGAGATCCAAAAGGCCGATGCAGTCCGCCTCTACGGACGAGAGGCTCTGTGGAAGAACGTCGGACAGCGCCTGCTGGACAACACGTGCTTGCAGCGCACTGGGCGGCACGAGGAAGACGGCTGCTGGCCATCGTTCGACATGCCGTAGCCGGCAGACGGCTATGGCACCGAAGCACCACCCGACGCCACTCTCCGGCGGCGAAAGCCATCGTGGAGACGCCGAGGGCAGCCTTTGACCCTGGCTGTGTGAAAAGCCACGAGTCAGCTACGATTTCTCCGTTTCCTGATGGGGGATACGGATGGGACGCTTCGTTGAAGGCGCTGACAGATCCCAGCTAACGCTCTTGCCGGAATGTTTGGAGGATTGGGTAAGCGAGGACAACGCGGTCCATGTGATCGATGTGTTTGTCGAGGCGCTCGACCTGCATGGACTGGGGTTTGAGCGTGTGATCGCCAAGGAGACGGGCCGGCCTTCCTATCATCCGGCAGTCCTTCTGAAGCTTTACATTTACGGTTATCTCAATCGGGTGCAGTCCAGCCGCCGACTGGAACGTGAGGCGTGCCGCAATGTCGAAGTTATGTGGCTGATCGGCCGCCTGGCTCCCGATCATAAGACGATCGCCGATTTCCGGAAGGACAATGGAGCGGCGCTTCGGAAGGTTTGTGCGAAGTTCATTGCACCATGCCGGCAAATGGGCCTGTTGCAGACCCCAAGCGTCGCAATCGACGGCAGCAAGTTCAAGGCGGTTAACAACCGCGACCGTAACTTCACGCACGCCAAGATGGCGAGGCGGATGGCGCAGATCGAGGAAAGTGTCGGTCGATATCTGCGTCAACTCGATAGCGCCGATCGGCAGGAGCCATCGAAAGCGATCAGCATCAAGACGACGAGGATCAAGGAAAAGATCGCTCGGCTGAAGCAGGAGATGAGCCGCCTGGAAGTGCTTGATGCGCGGATGCGCAACACGGCGGATCAACAGATATCACTCACCGATCCGGATGCCCGTTCGATGGCCACCAGCGGACGCGGATCGGGCGTGGTCGGCTACAATGTCCAGGTCGCGGTGGACACCGAACACCATCTGATTGTTACGCACGAGGTCATAAACGTCGGCAACGATCGTGGGCAGCTTGCCCGGATGTCGAAGCAAGCCAAAGAAGTGCTCGAAGTAGACAAACTCGAGGCGGTCGCTGACCGTGGCTACTTCGACGGAGAGGAGATATTAGCCTGCGAAGAGGCTGGCGTTGCAGTCACCTTGCCCAAGCCTATGACGTCGAACGCCAAGGCGGAGGGCCGGTTCGGCAAACAGGACTTTGCGTACCTGCCTGATGAGGACGTCTACCGCTGCCCATCGGGCCAGCTGCTGCCCTATCACTACACCAACATCGAGCATGGGATGACGCTGCGCCGTTACTGGTCGACAGCGGCGTGCCAGGGCTGCGCGATCAAGAGCCAATGTACGCCGTCCAAGGAGCGCCGCATCACGCGGTGGGAGCATGAGCATGTGGTCGAGGAGGTTCAGAGACGGCTCGATTCCAATCCCGACGCCATGCGGACGCGGCGCGAGACGGTCGAGCATCCCTTCGGCACGATCAAGGCCCGTATGGGTGCGACCCACTTCCTGATGAAGCGCCTGCGCAATGTCGCTGCTGAGATGGCGCTGCATGTTCTCGCCTATAACCTCACACGGGTGATGAACATCCTCGGCAAACCGAGCCTGATTGCAGCCATCCGCGCCGCCTGACGGCGGGAAGTGCGTCCAAAATTGCATCCCCGGTCGCGATACCTAATTTGGCGGGTTATTGGACGCTCCGACACGCAAACACCGGCCGCGCGCAATACTTGGCGACCACGCCGCGTCCGACCCATGCGTTTCCACACAACCAAGACCCGCAACCGACATTAGGTGAGGAATCCCGGTTGAGAGCAGCGAGGCGGCAATGCGTGTCCTGCGAGATGCAGTGATGGATCGTGACCGCTGGAGGGCCATGACGCACTGCGGTCGTTCGCCGGACGCCGTGTTTCGCTGAGGTGATGCGTCGAATTGTCAATCGGCTTGCAAATTTGACCCCTCATCGGCGTCCAATTTTGGCTCTGACTCACTTTTGATGCAGTTTGGAGGATGTCTGGCGCTTTGATTGGAGGAGAATCAGCGCCATGCAGCAGGCACTCCACCGCTCCAGTTTGGTGCCGCGTGGGTTTGTTGTAGAGAGTGCTTACTACGAGGGTAATAAGGCGATCGTTGTGGTTCGGGCGTCCGGCAGCGTCGGCCTGTGTCCATCGTGCGGAACGGTTTCGCGACGTGTCCATAGCCGCTACCGGCGCCGCGTGACCGATCTGCCGCTCTCGGGTCGGATCGTCCAGCTCCTGGTAATCGCCCGCCGTTTTCGCTGCGACGCGGTTCTGTGCGGGCGTCAGATCTTCACTGAGCGCTTCGGCGAAGGCGTACTGGCGCCTTCGGCGCGCCGCACCGCGAGGCTGGAGTCCATCGTTCACCACCTTGGCTTGGCGCTTGGGGGTAGACCGGCAGCAGTCTTCGCAAAGCGGCTGATGCTGCCGGTGAGCAAAGATACCCTTCTTCGGGTGGTTCGGCACCGTAGCCGTCCCCCAGCTGACCCGCTCAGGGTCATCGGCATTGATGACTGGGCCTGGCGGCGCAATCACCGATACGCCAGCATCGTCTGCAACTTGGAAAGGCGCAGGGTCGTCACTTTGTTGCCGGATCGTGAGCCGGCGACGGCCCAAGCCTGGCTCGCTGCTCATCCCACGATCGCAATCGTCGCCCGTGACCGCGGCGGCGGATATGGCGAAGCCGCGGCCAAGGCCCTGCCGCACGCAGTACAGGTCGCCGACCGTTGGCATCTGATGGAGAACGCCAGTCGGGCCTTCCTCGATGCCGTCCGCAAATCGATGCGCCAGATACGCACCGTCATCGGTGCGACCACGATCGATCCCAAGCTACTCACCGCCGCGGAGCGCCTCCAGTATGAGGGCTATCTGCGCCGCGAGGAGACCAACGCGGTCATCCTGGCTCTGTCGAAGAATGGCATACCTATCAAGCAGATCGTGCGTCAGACCGGCCACAGCAGGAAGCTGGTGCGACAGGTGGTCCGCGGCGAACGTCACGACGTGTTCCGAACCCGGCAAAGTTCGTTGGATGTGCACTTGCCATGGCTGGACGAGCAGTGGGCGTCTGGCTGCCGCAACGGGGCTGAACTTTGGCGCCGTTTGAAAGGGCGTGGCTTCCGAGGCTCGCTACGTGTCATCAGCGAGTGGGCAACCCGCAGACGACGAGCGGAAAGGACCGACACACAAAACCTTCAGAGGATTCCGTCGGCCAGAACGATCGCTCGCCTCATGACAATCGGACGGGACCTGCTCACCAAAGCGGAGACCGTCACGGTCGCGGCGATCGAAGCTGGCGTGCCAACTCTGGTCGAGGCACGCGAGATCATCGCCGAATTCCACCTGATGATCCGGCGTAAGACCGAGGCGGGCCTCGCTCCTTGGATCGAGCGTGCCCGCGCCAGTCTCGTCGCCTCGTTCGCGAGCGGCGTCGGGAGAGACCAAGCGGCAGTCCGAGCCGCAATCACGTCGCCCTGGTCGAACGGACAAACCGAAGGACAGATTACGCGCCTCAAGCTCGTCAGGCGCCAAATGTATGGCCGCGGGAAGATCGATCTGCTCCAAGCCCGGTTAGTCGGCGCAGAATGAAAGGAGCTGCACCAAGATTGCGTCAGAGCCAATATTGCAGGCCGAATGACAAGCTAGCCGCTGCGGTAACGCGCAGCCATCCCGCCATCCCTCAAGTTGGCGTACGGACGACGAACAAATTTCTCAAACCGGACGTCAAACCGACTGGTCCGTTCTGGTGCGCACTGCTGTAAGTGCTTGATTTGCTTGGTGGGCGCACCAGGGCTCGAACCTGGGACCCGCTGATTAAGAGTCAGCTGCTCTACCAACTGAGCTATGCGCCCGAAAGGCGGTCAAGGCCTTGCGAGGCCGGTCGTTTAGCAAAGCGATCCGGGTCTGGCAAGCGATCGGACGCAACTTTTCCAAGGTCTCGTCCCTAGGTCCGGAAATGCGAAAAGCCGCTGGATTCCAGCGGCTTCGCCAGGACTAACTGTTCGAGAACCGGTCCGTTCAGAGCCGGCCCTCCCGGTCGCGGTCGGGACCGCGGTCACGGTCGAAGCGGTCATGATGGAAATGGTCCATGCCCCGTTCCATCATGCGGTCCATGCGCTCCATGAAGTGGTGGTGGCGCGGGCCGTCCTCGCCGCCGCCGAACGGGCCGCGGTGCCGGGTCAGCACGGCGAGGCGCCGTTTCTGGCCCTCGTCGAGGGTCTTGTAGAGCGGATCGGCGGCATCGGCGATCTTCTTCAGGGCGGCGGAGCTGGCGCCCATGTCCTCGGCGCGCTGGCGCAGGCGGGCGATCGGATCGTCCGGCTTGTCGGCATCCCTCGAAGCGTCTCCGGGTGCGGCATTCATCCGCGCATTGGCACGGTCGATGCGCAGCTTGGCGAACTCCCGCACGGCCGCCTCGACCGGCGGCCACAGCTTCTCCTGATCGGGGTTGAGCTTCAAGCCGGCATGGACGGCGGCAATCCGCGCATCGACGAAGGCGGCGCGGTCCTCGGGGTTCATCCGGATGTGGCGGACGTGCTCCATCCACGGGCGATGAAATTGGGCATAGACCGCGCCCGAGCCGGCGATGCTGAGCACGGCGATGGCGGCGATGGTGAATTTCTTCATCTTGACCTCCTCTGGAAGGATGCCCGTGAGGATGGGCGCGAGGGGGCTGTCGCGCAACTTACAACTTGGACAGGAAGCGCGCTCTTGCAGGGATGTAAACGCCGTGAATGCCCGTTCAGATGCAAACCGAAACGATTTGCAACAAAAAGGGCTTCCGTGCGGTGCGCGGAAGCCCTTCGTTGGTCGCCTTTGGCGGTCAGTTCGTCGTGCTCTTGGCTTCCTTCAGGAACTCGTCGATCAGCGCCTGGCCGACGCGGCCGGCGGCATCCTTGTAGACCGGCTCCATCGCCTTGCGCATCGCCTCGTCCTGCTCGGCCGTGAGCTTGATGATCTCGCTCTTGCCGCTCTTCTTGATCTCGGCCAGCGCGTCGTCGTTCTCCTTCTGCGACTGCGCGTTGCTGAAGTCGGTCGCTTCCTTCATCGCCTTCGACAGCTGGTCGCGGATGTCGGCCGGCAGATTGTCCCAGAACTTCTTGTTCACGATCACGACGTAGCCGATGTAGCCGTGATTGGTCTCGGTGATGTACTTCTGCACCTCGTGCATCTTCTGGGTATAGATGTTCGACCAGGTGTTCTCCTGACCGTCGACCACGCCGGTCTGCAGCGCCTGGTACACTTCCGAGAACGCCATCACCTGCGGCAGCGAGCCGAGCGCCTTGAACTGGGCCTGCAGCACGCGCGAGGACTGGATGCGGAATTTGACGCCCTGGTAGTCCGCGGGCGTGATCAGCTTCTTGTTCGCGCTCATCTGCTTGAAGCCGTTGTCCCAATAGGCAAGGCCGGTGATGCCCTTAGGCTCCAGCAGCTTGAGCAGCTTGGTGCCGAGCGGCCCTTCCGTCACCTTCCGCAGCGTCTTGATGTCGGGCAGGATGTAGGGCAGATCGAACACCTCGAACTCGCGGATGCCGAGCGGCCCGAACTTGGAATTGGACGGCGCCAGCATCTGCACGCTGCCGAGCTGGAGCGCCTCGAGCTCCTCCTTGTCCTTGTAGAGCGTCGAGTTCGGATAGACCTCGACCTTGACCTTGCCGCCGGTGTACTTCTCGGCGAGCTCCTTGAATTTCTCCGCGCCCTTGCCCTTCGGCGTGTCGGTGGCGACGACGTGGCTGAATTTGATGATGATCGGTGATTGGGCCAGTGCCGGCCCGGTCAGGCCCAGTGCCAGAGCCGCGATGGACGCAGCGATCGCCAAGGTGCGCATAATCTCTCCCTGTCGTTTGTTTGGGCCGCCCGGCGGCGCCGGGTAGCCAATCTTATGCCGGCTGCATCAATAGCGGCTCGCCTACACAGCCGCTATTGGCCCTTAGCAGGGCAGCCATTCATGGTGAACGATGTCATTCCGGGGCGGTCCGCAGGACCGAACCTCAGGTGCGCAATTGCGCACCGGGGAATCTCGAGATTCCGGGTTCGATGCTTCGCATCACCCCGGAATGACAAGCTGACGCTTGTCAGCTCGCCGCGGCCGTCGTCACCGTGTCGCGCTGGCGCTTCATGACGATCTTGTTGAGCGCGCCGAGATAGGCCTTGGCCGAGGCCACCAGCGTATCCGGGTCCGCCGCGCGCGCCGTCATCGAGCGGCCGTCCTGCGACAGCCGCACCGACACTTCCGCCTGCGCGTCGGTGCCCTCGGTGACGGCATGGACCTGGTACAGCTCGAGCTTGGCCTCGTGCGGCACCAGGCGCTTGATGCAGTTGAACACGGCGTCGACCGGGCCGTTGCCCTCGGCTTCCTCGATCTTGATCTGGCCGTCGACGTCGAGCTTCATGGTCGCGCGCTGCGGACCATGGGTGCCGGCGATGACGGTCAGCGAGGTCAGCTTGATGCGGTCGTGCGAGGCCGCCATCTCCTCGTCGACCAGCGCCTCGATGTCCTCGTCGTAGATGTCCTTCTTGCGGTCGGCCAGCGCCTTCATCCGCGTGAACGCATCTTCCAGCTGGTTCGGGCCGAGCTTGTAGCCCATCTCCTCCAGCTTGTGCACGAAGGCATGGCGGCCGGAATGCTTGCCGAGCACCAGCGAGGACTGCTTCAGGCCGACCATCTCCGGGCGCATGATCTCGTAGGTCGAAGCGTCCTTCAGCACCCCGTCCTGGTGAATGCCGCTCTCATGCGCGAAGGCGTTCCGGCCGACGATGGCCTTGTTGTACTGCACCGGGAACGAGGTCGCCGCCGACACCAGCTTCGAGGCGCGGGTCAGCTGCGTCGTGTCGATCTTGTTCCAGTAGGGGAATTTGTCGTTGCGCACGTTGATCGCCATCACGATCTCTTCGAGCGCGGCGTTGCCGGCGCGCTCGCCGATGCCGTTGATGGTGCACTCGACCTGGCGCGCGCCGCCGGTGATGCCGGCCAGCGAATTGGCAACCGCCATGCCGAGATCGTTATGGCAGTGCACGGAGAACACCGCCTTGTCCGAGTTCGGCACGCGCTCGATCAGCGTCCTCATGAAGTGGGTGTATTCCTCCGGCACCGTATAGCCGACGGTGTCGGGGATGTTCACCGTGGTGGCGCCGGCCTTGATCACGGCCTCGACGATGCGGCACAAGAAGTCCATCTCGCTGCGGGTGCCGTCCTCGGCCGACCATTCGACGTCGTCGATCTGGTTGCGGGCACGCGCGACCATGGCGACCGAGGTCTCGATCACTTGCTCCGGGGTCTTGTTCAGCTTCACCCGCATGTGCAGCGGCGAGGTCGCGATCACGGTGTGGACGCGACCGCGCTTGGCGAACTTCACGGCTTCGGCGCAGCGGTCGATGTCGGCGGGATGGGCGCGCGACAGGCCGGCGATCACCGAATTCTTGGAGCGGCGGGCGATCTCGCTGACGGCCTGGAAGTCACCTTCGGAGGTGATCGGAAAGCCGGCCTCGATGACGTCGACGCCCATATCATCCAAGAGCTCGGCGACCTCGAGCTTTTCCTCGAAGGTCATGGTGGCGCCGGGGCACTGTTCGCCGTCGCGCAGCGTGGTGTCGAAAATGATGACGCGGTCCTTCTCGGACTTGTTCACGGTGGCCATTCCTAGATTCCTTTTGAGCGTTTGCGCCGTTCATTCCTTGGCGCTTGAGGTGTCCGGTGATCTCGACCAACCCCTGAGCGCCCAGGCGCATGGCGCCCAGCCGGCCCTCAGGGGCAAGTAAGAAGAAGGCCGCCAATAAGGAGGGTGGGCAGTGATGCGGCCGGGATCGCGGCGGCGGCCAGAGCCACCTCCCCCGAAATCCCCTCGATATGGCCGCGAATCAGCATTGCCAGACCCTTTTGAGCCTCAAATCCTCGGTCAAAACCGTTGACGGTTGGTTTCCGGGAGAGGCCCGATGCGGCCGTTTCTAGACGAGAAACGGGCGCAACTGCAACGCCAAAAGATGGTCAGGATAGGTGACCTAATAGCTCGATGGCGGCCGCCCGAATACATGGTCTGTATGAATACATGGCCTGTATGGAGTGAAGCGCAACGCCGGAACGCCGTCCTGGATTTCGCCTCCGCTCCATTTGGCCGGATTTGCGAGGGACACGCCTATCCCGTGCCGGTGCGACGGGCGCGCGCCCTACTCTCCCAACGGTTCAGCATCTGGCCGAGCTCGCCGGTGGACGCCCGCACGGCCGTGCCGGCCTTCACCTCGTTGGTGTTGGCCGGCGCTTTCGCTGAGAGCCAGTCCGGCTCCCTGTACTCGCGCCAGCGGCGTGCCTCCGCCCGCCTTTTTCGAGAGACGTGGTCCCGCGTGAAGTAGCCAGCCGCAAATGCGAACGAGAGAAGGATGACCAGGAAGACGACCTGCACAATGAGCTCCGGCTTTACCCCGCTAGCGCCCTGCACTCCAAACGCACTCGAAGGTGACGAAATTGCGACCTGCAATCACGCCGCGGTTTCAAGTCTACCCCTCGCAACCGGACGCGGACCGGACTAACCTTCACCTCGCTTGGCCGGATCAACCGGCCAGCCGAAGAAAACCGGGAGGATACGATGACACGCCAGGAGGCTCCTGAGCAGGAGCAGCGTGCGCAGCATGCTGCGCTTTCACGACGAACGCTGGTCGGCGGGCTGGCGCTCGGCGCCGCCGCCACGCTGGCGGGCCCCGCGCTGGCCCAGACCGGGCCTGCCGCACCGCCGACGACGATCACGACGCCGCCGCGCGATTTCGGACCCAACGGCGCGCCGACGACCTATTTCTGGGACCCCGACATCATCGCGGTCGATCCGTCCTTCAACGATCTCGCCCAGCCCAACACCGCGATCAAGCGTCTCTATACGGGCCTGTTGTGGGCCGAGGGCCCGGCGTGGAGTGCGCAAGGCCGCTATCTCTTGTGGAGCGACATTCCCAACAACCGGCAAATGCGCTGGACCGAGGACGACGGCCGCGTCAGCGTGTTCCGCTCGCCCTCCAACAACTCCAACGGCAACTCCTTCGACTTCCAGGGCCGCCAGCTCTCCTGCGAGCACCTGACGCGGCGGGTGACGCGCTACGAGCATGACGGCACCGCCACGGTGCTCGCGGACTCCTATCAGGGCAAGAAGCTGAACTCGCCGAACGACGTCGCCGCCCATCCCGACGGCAGCTATTGGTTCACCGATCCGCCCTATGGCGGCCAGCTCTACGAAGGCGAGCCCGACGTCGCGGGCGGTCCGAGCAATGCGGGCGGCAAGCTCAATCCGCGGATCGGTCAGCCGGCCGGCTTCGTGCCGGGCAAGCGCGAGCTGCCGACCAATTGCTACCGCATCGATCCCTCCGGCCGCATCGACCTCGTCGTCACCGAGGACCAGGTGCCCGACCCGAACGGGCTCTGCTTCTCGCCCGATTACAAGAAGCTCTACATTGCCTCGACCGGCAAAGGGCCGGGCGACACCGGCGCCGGCGGCAAAGGCGAGATCTTCGTGTTCGACGTCGGCAGCGATAACAAGCTGTCGAACCTGAAGAAGTTCAGCGATTGCGTGATCGACGGCGTGAAGTGCGGACCGGATGGCCTGCGCTGCGACGTCAACGGCAATCTCTGGGCTTCCAGCAATGCCGGCCGCGCCGTCGGCTACAGCGGCGTGACGGTGTGGTCGCCGGAGGGCAAGCTGCTCGGCCGCATCCGCCTGCCGGAAGTCTGCGGCAACGTCTGCTTCGGCGGTCCGAAGCGCAACCGCCTGTTCATGGCCGCGAGCCAATCGCTCTACGCCGTCTACACGGCGACGCAGGGCGCCGGGCCGGGCTGAGCGGCACTCTGCACGAGCGCGCGCCGGCGCAACGCGCCGGCGCGTTTTGTGACGATACCACGACGCGCTGATCGTCCCTTTTCCGACCGTCGAGCAAATCTCCGCCATCATAGCAACGAAGATAGGTCGCGCAGCAGAATCGTGGCGCGGCGTGAAAGCATGACGCTATCTCCAGCCGGCCTCGAGCATGAAGTGGGAGTTGCGCGATGCGCCGTATGCCAAACGACACCATCATCGTCAGCCTTGGAAGCCAGGAACTTGTGGTCGCGTACGAGACGCCGGTCTCCCGGTCGACGGTCGTGGCGGTAACGACACCATGATCGCGACGGTCGACGAAGGACCCAGCAGCCTGCTGTTCGTCGGTGACGAGGAGACCCTGGCGGGCCGATCGCATGGGGGCAACGACCTTCTTGTCGCGACGCTCGAGGGGCGACTGCTCTATACGGACCTCGACGGCGACGCGCTGATCATGTCCGACCAGGCCCATGGCGGCAACGACGTGCTGCACGTCGAGGCCTCGAACGCGACCTTTGCGAACGTTTATCTCTCGGGCGACGCCGGCATGGTCATGACCGGCGACGCCAGGGGCGGCAATGACCTCATCTCGGCAGAGATGGGCGACAGATCATATGGTCAGTTCAGCGGCGATTCCGGAGGGCTGATGAGCGGCAACGCTCAGGGCGGCAA
The DNA here is from genome assembly GCF_025200925.1 of Bradyrhizobium sp. CB1015. Taxonomy (GTDB): domain Bacteria; phylum Pseudomonadota; class Alphaproteobacteria; order Rhizobiales; family Xanthobacteraceae; genus Bradyrhizobium. The sequence continues at coordinate 6,821,943 of NZ_CP104174.1, forward strand.
CGACGTCGTCAGCGTGGTCCATGCCGGCCCCTCCAGCTTCGCGTCGATATCGGGTGATGCCTTGTCGTCCATGAGCGGCGATGCACACGGCGGCAATGACATCCTCATCTGTAGGGTCGGCGGCGATGCGCGGTCCGGCGGCGCATCGCTGTTCGGCGATAGCGGTTACATGATCGACAACGCCCGTGGTGGCGATGACGTCCTGATCGCAATCGTCGACAGCAATGCGGAATCGGCTTCAATCACGCTGATCGGCGATGCCGGGGAGATGATCGGCAACGCGCAAGGCGGCAATGATATCCTCTACGGAAGCAATCGCGACGATCGGCTGTTTGGCGATGCACAGACCTACGCCCCCGCCGTGGACGGCTCGATCGCGGGCGGCCGGGACGTTCTCAACGGCGGCGGCGGTAACGATCAGATCTGGGGCGGACCGAACAACGACCTGTTCATCTTCAATACGGTTTCGGGCCAGGACGTGATCAACGATTTCGATCAGGGCAACGCGGCTGGGGGCAGCACCGCAGCGGAGCACGACGTCATCGACCTGCAAGATTACGGCCTGGCAGGATGGAGCGCGTTGAAGAGCCTGATCGGCGACGACGGCTCCGGCACGCCGTGATCCACCTGACGAGCGATGACGCGATCACGCTGAACGGAATCCACGCGGCCGATCTGAAGACCACGGATTTCATCATCTGAACCACGGTGCGATCGCTCGGTCGCCCAGCTCTCCCGCGCCGACCGCTCATTTCGCATTTGCGTTCTATGCCGCGGACGGCGGACCTCGACTTTCGCGATGTTGACTTTCCGCCGTCCCGCTCCCCATACTTCGTGAACAACAACAAGATCAAACGACGGTTTTGAGGGAGGATAGGATGCCGACTTCACGCAGGCAGCTGCTGAAGACCTCGGCGGCTGCCGCCGCCGCACTCAGCCTCGATTGGACACGCGCCCAGGCACAAGCCGACAATTTACGCATCGGCCTGATCTACGACCTCACCGGCCCCTTCGCCGCCGGCGGCTCGGTCGCCTCGTCGATCGGGGCGCAGATCGCCATCGATCTCGTCAACGAGAAGGGCGGTGTCGGCGGCAAATACAAGGTTGCTGCGGTCGCCGCGGATTCGCAGAGTAAGCCCGACGTTGCGATCAACGAGGCCGAACGCCTGATCAGCCAGGAGAAGATCGACATCCTCAACGGCGTCTATGCGAGCTCGCATGCGGTGCCGCTCGCGGCCAAGGTCGAGCAGCAGAAGAAGATCCTCTGGATCACGACCGCGGTCTCGACCGCCGTGTTCAAGGACAAGAACCTGCAATACGTGTTTCGCGCACAGATCCATTCGGATCAATACGGCCAGGCTTTTGCAAGCTTCCTCACCGAGCATGCCAAAGCCAAGCTCGGCATGGACCCGAAGGAGGTCAAGGTCGCGTTGATCCACGAGGACGGCCCCTATGGGGTCGGCGTTGCCTCCGCCGACGAGACTTACGCCAAGGAGGCCGGCATCCAGGTCGTATTGCGCGAGGGCTATTCTGCCTCGGCGCCCGATCTCTCGGTGCTCGTCACCAAGATCAAGCGCGCCAAGGCCGACGTGATTTCGCATGCGGGCTACAACCCTGACATCACCTTGTTCCTGCGTCAGGCGCGCGAGAGCGGGTTGCGCTTCAAGATGTTGTTCGGGGCCGGCGCCGGCTACAGCCAGCTCGACAAGCTGCGTGCCACTTTCGGCGCAGACATCGACAATTTCTGCAACATCGACCCGGTGCCGGCGCAGCTGCTCGATCCCGCCAAGCTCGCGCCCGGCATGGGCGATCTGATCAACGCGATGGTCACGCGCTACAAAACCAAGACCGGCGCCACCGACGTGCCGCCGCACTGCTCGATGGGCTTCAACCAGACCTGGGTGCTGCTCAACAACGTGCTGCCGATCGCCAAGGAGAAATACGGCAGCTTCGAGCCCGAGGCGATCCGGAAAGCGGCGCTCGACGTCGACATCCCCGCCGGCGGCACGATCCAGGGCTATGGCGTGAAATTCTTCCCGCCGGGCACGCCGCTCTCCGGCCAGAACGAACGCTCGACGCCGGTCGTGATGCAGAACGCCGGCGAGCACATCTCCGTGGTGTGGCCGACCAACATCCGCACGCAGGACCCGGTCTTCCCGTTGCCGAAGGGCTCAACCTACGGGGCGTGAATGCGCGGCGCTCTCCCACCCTCCCCTGGAGGGCAGGGCTATCGCATTTGAGAGCTTTTCCCTGCAGCCATCCTTCGAGACGCCCGCTTTGGGCGGGCTCCTCAGGATGAGGGCGGAGTGCGCGGCAACAGTTTCAACGAGCACTGACGCTGATTAGCCTCATCCTGAGGAGGCGCGTCAGCGCCGTCTCGAAGGACGAGGCGTGCGCGCAGGCCGACGTCACAAGTCATATGCGATAGCCCTGCCCTGGAGGGGGAGGGTCGCTTCACGTCGAGCGAAGCGAGAGGTGAAGCGGGGTGGGGTGATCTCTCCACACGGGCACTGCCCAAGCGGAGAGATCACCCCACCCCGCTCGCGCTTCGCGCGATCGACCCTCCCCCTCCAGGGGAGGGTAAGAGAGCAACTCCGCGGTCCCTGATCTTCCCCCGAAAAAGTGGACGGGTTTAAGCGGCTTTTAGCTCCATCTCGATCGGGGCGATATATCCGATTGCGGAATGGAGCCGGGTTCGGTTGTAGAAGCCCTCGATGAAGGCGAAGATGTCGCGCTGGGCCTCGGCGCGGGTGTTGTAGTCGCGATGATGGATCAGCTCGGTTTTCAAGGTATGGAAGAAGCTCTCCATCGGGGCATTGTCGTAGCAATCGGCCTTGCGGCTCATTGATGCCACGATGCCGGCGCCGGTGAGGACCTTGCGATAGGCATGTGAGGCATACTGCACACCGCGATCGGAGTGGTGGATCAATCCGGCCAGCGGCCGTTGCTGCTGGATGGCCATCGTCAGCGCCGCGGATGCGAGCTCGACCTGGATATGGTCTTGCATGGCCCAGCCGACGATCTTTCGGCTGAACAGATCCATGACGGCCGCCAGATACAGCCAGCCCTCCGCGGTCGGGATGTAGGTGATATCGGCGAGCCAGACCCGGTTCGGGGCGGGAGCGGTGAAGTCGCGCGCGATCAGGTTCGGTGCGATCGGGAGGTCGTGACGGCTGTCGGTGGTGCGCACCCGGCGTGGCGGCGCCATGATGGCGCGGATACCGTGCCGGTGCATCAGCCGCTCGATCCGGCCACGGCTGGCGCCGCGGCCCTGCTTGCGCAGGACGGCATGGACGCGAGGACTGCCGTAACGCCCGCTGCTGTCTTGATGGACTTGCCGGATCGCGGCCAGGAGGCTGGCATTGGATTTGGTCCGCTCGCTCACCGGGCGATCGCGCCAGGCGTAATAGCCGGCCGGCGAGACCTCGAGCACGGCACACATCAGCCGCACCGGATAGGCGTCGCGGTGGTCTTCGATGAAGCGGAAGCTCATGTCCGGGTTCCGGCGAAGATCGCGATCGACTTTTTTAAAATGTCGCGCTCCATGCGCAGCCGTTCGTTCTCCTGACGCAGGCGGGCGATCTCCGAAGCCTGGTCCGCCGACATCGGCGTCGCCTGCGTGGTGGGGCGCCACGCCGCCGATGTCGGCTCCTGCCGGAGCTTGTCAACCCAGCGCCGCAGCACCGAGTCGCGCAGACCGAGTTCCTTGGCAACCGACCCGATCGAGCGCCCGCTCGACAAAGCCAACTCGACGGCTTGGTGCTTGTACTCTTCGGTAAATGACCGACGTTGACGTTCCATTCGACACCTCCGGGCTCAATGAGCCTACTACAGGTGTCCACTTATTCGGAGGAGCTTCAACTCCGCGGTCCCAGCCAACGATCTCCCCCTACAACACCACCCGTCTCCCCTCCTCCGCCGCCCAATACCCGGCGTAGTTCACCTTTATCGTCTCATAGGCCAGCGCGAGATCCGACAGCGGCTGCCGGCCCGTCGCGGCGCACTCCATGAAGTCCTGGATCTCCTGCAAGTAGCCGCGCGTCCATTCCTCCTCGAGGCAGACATATTGCCAGCCGGTCTTGCGATCGACCTTCTCGGTGATGCAGACGCTCGCGAGCTTCTCCTCGCTGGTCTGATAGCTCATCAGATGATTGTTCGGCGTGATGTTGGCGAACAGGGAGCCGCCGCTCGTATAGGTCTCGATCAGATTGCGCACGCCGCCCATGATCATGTCGCCGGAGAACACCGTCGCCTTGGTGCCGTCCGAGAAAGTGGCGGTGAGCGTGCCCCAGTCCTCGACGTCGACGGGATTGGCCTTGATGTAGCTGCGCTCCGCGGGCTTCAGCCCGGCGGTGACGTTGCCGACATCGCCGGTGACGCTGGCGACGCGGATGCGCTCGCCGCGCGCCTTGGCTTCGACCTGCTTCAGATACAGCACGGCCGAAAGCGGATGGCAGCCCATGCGGATCAGCGAGCCGCCGCCCGTCATCGCCCACTGCGCAGCATGCGCGGCGTGCGAGCCGGAATGGCTCTCCTCGCCCTTCATGAACAGGATCTTGTCCTTAGTCGCCTTGATGATCTCGGCGGTCTTTGTCACCGCCGGCGCGTAGATCCAGTCCTCGGCATACATGAAGAGCTTGTCCGTGCGCTCGATCGCGGCGCGCGTCCTGTCCATCTCTTCGATCACGCGCTCATACATCAGCGCCTTCGGCACGTGCTTGCCGATCGGCTGCTGATCGCCTTCGCGGCCGAAATAGCCGGCGAACGGCTTTTCGCAGATGACATGCTTGCCGGCCTCCATGGCGGCGACGATCATCTCGGCGTGAAGATTGGGCGGGGTGCAGATGTCGACGACATCGAGATCGCGGTCTGCGATCAGCTCGGCGAAGCTACGGTAAACACGCGGGATATCGTGATGCCGGGCGAACGCGACAACCTTGTCGCCGCGGGCAGCGACCGCCGCGACCTCGACGTCAACCCCATAGACGCGCCGGAACGCATACATGTGCAGCTCCGACACGAAGCCGCAGCCGACGAGTCCCACCCTGATCCTGGCCATGGCGCCCCCTTTGCATTGGGCGGCACTATAGCGCGCTCGGACGTCTAATCCACCGAGACCCGCACCACGCCGGCGCTCATCATACCGAGCGCCCGGGCGGCTGGCACCGAGAGATCGACGATGCGGCCGCGGATGAAGGGGCCGCGATCATTGACGCGGCACTGAATCGTGCGCCCGCTGTAGGACACCCTGAGCACCGTGCCGAACGGGCGCGTGCGGTGGGCGCAGGTCAGCTCGCCGCCTTTGCCGGCTTTTGCGTATCCGTAGTATGAAGCAAGCCCGGTTTCAGCGTGGGCAACAGAAAAGGCAAAAAGCAAAAAGCTGGCCAGAGCTACCAATAGCGTCGTCTGCGCGTGCACGGCACCCTCCGGGTTGCCCTGCCCGGCGATGCAAACGTCGCTTTGTTCCCGAGAGTTCCGGGAACATTGCCGGGCGATGCCCGTCAATGCCATCACACTTTGTTACTGCCGGTGGAACACCAGCGTGCGCACCGCTTTCGCGGGGCGCTGCATCGGCCGGCGTGCTCGGATCGACGAACGCGGTGTGCGGGCCGAAACGGGTGCGGCCGTCGGTTGCGGAATCGTAGCACTTCAGCAGCAGCGCCTCGTCCGGCGTCATCTCGGGGAAATAGAACCAGCGGTGGTTCGGATTGTATTTCACCGAATAGGTCTCGCCGCGGCGGTTGGGATAGATCAGGTCGGAGGCGACGAGGTCTTCCGGTGCCACCGTCGTGCCATCGGCCATGGCAAGCGGTGAATCGCGCAAGGGGCCGCGGATCGGCCGCCACAGATTGATCACCTGCACCCGGCCTTTCAGCAGCTCCTCGGCTTCATCAGGCAGATGCTCGCGCACGCGGTTGGCGCCGGAGATCGCGGTCTGGTCGACATGGACGCGCGTCGCCGGCTGACGCGGCCCGCCGCCGCGGATATCAGGCGCGCCTTCGACACGCTTGCGCACGGTGTGGTCGAAGATGAAGACGCGGTCGGCCTTCAGCGTCGCGCGCAGGAACGCCTCGACCGCTGGATAGTAGACGCTGCGGATTTCCTCGTCGTTGTAAAAATCCTTCACCTGCGTCGGGTGACGCACCAGCGCAAAACCTTCGCGATCCAGCGAGAAATTCTGCGCGATCAGCCGCGCATCGAAGATCGGCACCTGATGCGGCTCCGGCAGCGAGGTGCTTTTCGGCTCACCCGGCGGCGGATCGAACGCGTAGGTGCGCGGCTTGCCGTCGATTGGCGCGAGATAGTTGAGTTCGGCAGTGACGAAGGGAAGCGATTCGATTTTTGTTTCTTGCAGGCCCATGGCCGGTCTCCCGATGTGGTCGTCGGATTGATCTTTGCGAGAGTGCGCAGTGCCGCAAGAGGTGCGATGCAAATAGCAATGAGAGAGTTGTCGTCGGTACAAAGTGCAGAAGGATTGTTTCAACGAGGTCGATTGCGCTGGAAACCTCCTCCTTTTCTCACGACTTCTTGAAGCGCCCGTGAGCGCTACTTCCTTCTCCGCTCGTGGGAGAAGGTAGCGCGAAGCTCTCTCTTACCCTCCCCTGGAGGAGAGGGTCGATCGCGCGAAGCGCGAGCGGGGTGGGGTGATCTTTCCACTCGGGCACCGCCAGATGTGGAGAGACAGTCACCCCACCCCGTCTCACGTTTCGCTGCGCTCAACGCGAGCCGACCCTCCCCCTCCAGGGTAGGGCTATCGCATTTGAGAGCTTTTCCCTGCAGCCATCCTTCGAGACGCCCGCTTTGGGCGGGCTCCTCAGGATGAGGGCGGAGGTGCGCGGCTGCAGTTTCAACGAGCACTGACGCTGATTAGCCTCATCCTGAGGAGGCGCGTAAGCGCCGTCTCGAAGGACGAGGCGTGCGCGCAGGCCGCCGCCACAAGTCATATGCGATAGCCCTGCCCTCCAGGGGAGGGTGAGACCGTCCGCGGACGCTAGCGCGGCTACAATCCCGCCTTCGCGATCGCGTCCGTGAAGGAGCGGTCGACGATCTCCGCTGCATCCAGCTTCTGCTTGATCAGGCCCCAGCGGAAATAGAGGTCGATCGTGGCCTGCTCATCCGCGACCACGCCGTCATCGATCGGCGCGATGCGAATCTTGGCGCGCGACAGCCAGTTCTGCGGCACGGCGGTGGGGATGTTCATCAGCCTGCCCCAGGTCGCAGCATAGCTGTCGATATTGTTCAGCGACCACGCCCGCGCCGCGGTGAGGCGGCGGATGAAGTCCGTCAGCTCGGCGCGCTTGTCCCTGATCGCGTCGGGCCGCGCGACTTGGAAGCTCAGCCCCGGCGTCAGCCCTTCCGAGGTGATGATGCGCCGCGACCTGAACAGCACCTCCTCCTGGCTCACATAAGGCTCCCAGGTCGACCATGCATCGACCGAGCCTTGCGTGTAGGCGATCTTGGCATCCGACGGTGCCAGGAACGCGATCTGCACGTCATTTGCGCTCCAGCCGTTCTTCTCCAGCGCGGCCAGGATCAGCTGATGGCCGATCGAGCCGCGGCCGGTCGCGATCTTCTTACCCCGGAGATCGGCAAAGCTCTTGATCGGCGAGTTCTCGGGTACGAGGATGGCGAGCCCCTCGCGCGTCTGCCGGATAGCCGCGATCGCCTTCACCGGCGCGCCGGAGGCGGCGGCGAAGGTGAAGGGCGCATCGCCGACGAGGCCGGTCTCGATCGCGCCGGCGCTGAGCGCCTCCAGCAGCGGCGCCGCCGCCGGAAACTCCCTCCACTCGATCTTGTAGGGGACGTCCTTGAGCACGCCGGCCGCTTCCATCACGGCCTGCGCGTTGCCCTTCTGGTCCCCGACGCGCAAGGTGGTTTGCGCGGCTGCGACTTCAAGCGAAGCGAACAGCAGCGCGCCGGCCAACATCAGGCGGATCATTCCGCGGCCTCACCGCGAACGGCCTGGCGCTTGGCGACCAGCTCGCGCGTCAGCGGGATCAGCTCACGGCCGTATTCGATGGCATCGATCAGTGGATCGAAGCCGCGGATCAGGAAATGACTGATGCCGAGATCGTAATAATCGCCGAAGACCTCCGCGACCTGCTCGGGCGTGCCGACGAGTGCGGTGGTGTTGCTGTTGGCGCCGGTGAGCTTTGCGATCTCGGTCCAGAGCCGCTTGTCGATGCGGCTGCCCTGATCGGCGAGCGCGAGCAGGCGCCGCGCCCCGGCCGTGGCATGGCCGTCGGCGGGCCTGCGGTAGCCGGTCTTGTCCTGCAGCGCAGTAGCGCGCGCCAGAATTTCCTCAGCCTTCTCCCAGGCCTGCTTCTCGGTCGGCGCAATGATCGGCCGCACCGACAGGCTGAAGCGCGGCGCCGGCCGCCCCTGCCGCACCGCGGCGTTGTGGACGCGCGAGGTGACGTCGCGCACCTGCGCGTAGGATTCGCCCCACAGCGCAAAGGTGTCGGCGTGCTTGCCGGCGACGTCGATCGCCGCATCCGAGGCGCCGCCGAAATAGACGCGGATGCCCTCGGGACGATAGGGCTTCACCTGCGAGAAGGCGTTCTCGACCTGGTAGTACTTGCCCTTGTAGCTGAACGGCTTGTCGCTGCTCCATTCCAGCTTGAGCACGTCGAGGAATTCGGAGGTGCGGGCATAGCGCTCGTCCTTGTCGTCGAGCGTATTGCCGTCCTGCCTGAGCTCGGTGGCGTTGCCGCCGGTGATGACATGGAGGGCAACACGGCCGCGGGAGAACTGATCGAGCACCGCGAACTGCCGCGCCAGCAATGTCGGCGCGGTGAAGCCGGGCCGCTGCGCGATCAGCACGTTGAGGCGGGACGTCACGTTGAGCACGTGCTGCGCGATCTGAAGCGAGTCGGGTGAGGTCGAATGAAACGCCAGCAGCGCGCGGTCGAAGCCGGCGTTTTCGTGCGCCTTCGCCACCGTCTCGATATGGGTCGGATTGAGCACCGGCCCTTCCCGGACGATGGTCTCGGACGAATTGTTGTTGCTGATGAAACCGATGAACTCGATCGACATGACCGTCTCCCTGTCGATTCCTAGAGGCCGAGTGCGAGGCGGCCGAGGCCGATGCGCGTGGAATCGTCCTGCGGCGTGTGCACGCGGCCGCACAGCACGTCGCGATAATGCCGCTCCAACGGATTGGCACGGTTGAGCCCGTGGTTGCCCGTCAGCGACAGGGCATCCTCGACGACGGCAACGGCGTTGTTGGTGACCGTCAGCTTGATGACGTTGGATTCACCGGCGGAGAGATCGACGCCATCGTCGAAGTCGCGGGCGAACGTGTCGATCAGCCGCGCGTTGACCGCAAGCCGCGCCTCGATCGCGCCGAGGATCTCCTGCGCGCGCGGCAAGGTCGCCAGCGGCGCGCCGAGGCTGGCGGGCACGCGCTGCTTCAGGAACGTGATCAGCCAGTCGCGCGCGGCACGCGCAACGCCGTCATAGATCGCGGCGACGAAGACGGTGTGGACGGTTGCCTGCGTGACGTCGAGCGTGCGCCAGTCCGCCGGCTTGCGTACGTCGACCTCGGCATCGAGCGGGATCACGACGTCGTCGAAGATGACGTCGTGGCTGCCGCTGGCGCGCAGGCCGTGATGGTCCCAGGTCTCGACGAGACGCGTGCCCGGCAGGCCCGCCGGCACCAGGAACTGGCCGACCCGCGGCTCGGCCTCGTCGGTGCGCGCCCAGACCAGGTACCATTTCAGGATCGGCGATCCCGTCGAGTAGATCTTGTGGCCGGAGAGCCGCCAGCCGGTCTCGGTGCGCCGCGCGATCGTCGCCGGCAGGCCGCCGCGCGCCGGCGAGCCGAGCTCCGGCTCAACGCGCAGCGCGTTGATGAGCGCAAGGCCCTCGACGCTCTCCCGCGCGAGCTTGCGCGACAGCCGCGCCGGCCAGGTTGGGCTGCGCGCCATGACGAGATAATTGATGTAATGCATCGACAGCACCAGTGCAGTCGACGGATCGGCCTTGCCGAGAATGCCGAGCACGCGCGCGGCATATCGCGCGCCGGCACCGGCGCCGCCATGGACCGCCGGCACCGTCAGCGACAGCAAGCCCGCCTCCGACAGCTCGTGAAAATTCTCGAAGGGAAAGCTGCCGATGCGGTCGTGCTCGGCCGCGCGCGCCGCAAAGCTTGCCGCAAGCGTCGCTGCGCGGGCGACGTAGTCGGGCTCGCTGTGAGCCTTGCGGCCCTCGGCTATGGAGGTCACCATGTGGCGTCCAGTCCCAACAGGCCAAGGATCTGACGGCGCAGGTCAGCCAGATACGGATCGCCGCGATGGCGCGGATACGGTCGGTCGACACGAATGTCGGCCTTCACGCGCGCGGGACGCTCGCTGAACACGACGACGCGGTTGGCCAGCACCAGCGCTTCCTCCGCATCATGCGTCACCAGCAGCGTGGTAAACCCCTTGCGCTGCCAGAGCGCGACGAGCTCGGCCTGCATGGTGATGCGGGTCAGCGAGTCCAGTTTTCCCAGGGGCTCGTCCAGGATCAGGATCTTGGGATCGTTGACCAGCGCCCGCGCCAGCGCGACGCGCTGCGCCATGCCGCCGGAGAGCTGGTGCGGATAGGCGTTGCGGAACGAAGCAAGGCCAACGAGATCGAGTGCGTCATCGACGCGCTGGCGCTGGCTCCTCAAAATGCCCTGGGCCTCGAGACCCAGGGCGACGTTGTCCCAGACCGAACGCCAGGGAAACAGGGTCGGATCCTGGAACACGACGACGCGCGAGGGATGCGGGCTCCGGATGCGCGCCTCGTCCTCCCGCAGCCTTCCCGCCTTGGGCTTGTCGAGCCCGGCGACCAGCCGGAGCAACGTCGACTTGCCGCAGCCGGACGGGCCGAGCAGCGCGACGAACTCGCCGGGCTCCACCGAAATCGAAACGTCGCTCAGCACCGGCAGCTCGGCCCCGTCGATGTCGAAGGCGTGGCTGACCTGCTCGATGTCGAGCGCGGCGCCGGCGTCCGGATGCGTGACCGCTTCGGCAAGAGCTGTGGCTACCATTTGACGGTCCCCTTCTGCCAGACCAGGAGCCGGTCGCGGATCGCAAACAGCAGCGTGATCGCGCCGGAGCAGAGCAGCGACATCACGATCAGCGCCGCATACATGTTGGCGTAGGCGGCCCAGCCCTGCGCCCATTGCAGGTACCAGCCGAGCCCGGCCTTGACGCCGATCATCTCGGCGACGACGAGCACCGCAAAGGACGAGCCGAGCCCCATGAACAGGCCGACGAAGACGTGCGGCAGCGCGGCGGGGATCGCGACCTTCAGCACCAGGAACGACGGCTTTGCCCCCAGCGTGCGCGCGACGTCGTAATAGGCGTTGCTGACGCTCGCAACGCCCGACCAGGTCAGCACCGTCACCGGAAAGCCAGTCGCCAGCGCGATCAGGAAGGTCGAGGCGCTCCAGCTCGACGGGAAGGTGAAGAACGCGATCGGCAGCCAGGCGGTCGCCGGCAGCGGGCCGATGAAGCGCAGCACCGGATGCACCCAATAGCCGACCGCGCGCGACCAGCCGATCGAGACACCGGTCAGGAAACCGATCGTCGCGCCGATCAGATAGCCGCCGAGCTGCAGCTTCACGGACGCGAAGACGCTGTCGAGCAGTTTTGGCAGATCGTCGGTGTAGACTTCGATGATCGCCTGCGGCGGCGGAAAGAACGGCAGCGGCAGCCAGGCGAATTTTGCCGTCGCGACCTCCCACACCGTCAGGAACGCCCCGAGCGCGACCAGCCACGGCGCCCGCTTGTGCAGCGCCTGTCCCGCCGATCCCAGATAGTCGGCGCCGACGGTGCCGAACAGCGCGAGCGCCGCGATGATGAAGGCGGCAATGCCGAGCGAATGCGTGCGCGACCAGTCGCCGACATCCTGCCACCACAGGCAGGACAGGCCGAAGGCGATCCAGGCGACGCTGGCGAGAACGCCGACGCCGGACTCCCGGATCCAGCTCGCCAGCAGCGGCAAGCGCGAAGTGCGCGGCGCGCCGGAGGCGAGGCCGTCAGACAGCGAATACGTCGACATAGATGCGCTCCGCGAATTTGGCGGTGTCGGTGCTCTGCTTGAAGACCTGCACGCTCTTGAGATCGTCCGCATAGGCCTTGAGCTCGCGCTTGAGCACATCGCCGACGGGATGATGATGGTGGGTGTGGTAACGCACCATGCCCTCGATGTCGGCGAGCGTCGCCGCCTTCGGCGCGTAAGGCTGGAACGATTTTGCCGCGACCGCAGAGTTCTGCGCGGTGAACATCGCGGCATCGAGCAGCGCCTGCGTGATGGCGCGCGCGACCTGCGGTTCCTCGCGTACCAGGCTGCCGCGCAGGCCGAGAATGCAGCAGCTCTTTTCGCGGTACTCGCCGTCGAGATTGGAGGCGACCTCCTTGTATTGCGTGTCCTTGAGCCAGAGATAGGCGAGCGGGTCTGACGACAGGAACGCCTGCACCTCGCCCTTCTCCACGGCGACGTTGAGCAGGTTGCCGGGATAAGCGCGCCAGTCGACATCCTTGACCGGATCGATGCCGAGCTTGGCCAATTGGATCGAGAAGAAGTTCTTGTCGGGGCCGGCGAGATCGCCGACCGCGACGATCTTGCCCTTGAGGTCGGCAAGCTTCGATACGCCGGAATCGGTGCGCGACAGCACGCGCATGCAGCCGCCATGGGTGCCCGCGGCGATCTTGACGTCAAAGCCCTGCTCCAGCGGTTTCAGCCAGCGCAGCGCCATGCCGAGACCGGCATCGCTCTTGCCGGTCGCGATGGCCTCGAGCAGCTGATCGGTCGAACCGGAATAATTGACGAGCTCGACATCGAGATTGTGCTTCTGGAAGAAGCCGTGCTCGATCGCAACCGGCACCGGCGCGAGACAGACGGCGCCGGCATTCCACGACAGCTTCAGCTTGCGCGGCGCACCGGTGAGCGCGGGCGCGTCGGAGGCCGTGCGGCACAGCGGAAACTCGGAGAGGTCGACACCGGGCACGATGGCGCGCGGCGCAAAGGCCTGCGCGCCCAGAGCGCCGAGCGGCGCCGCGAAAGCAGCGGCAAGCCCTGCCTGAAGCAGGTGGCGCCGCTCGAGTTTCGATCCGCTGCGCTGGTTGTCGTTATTCATCGGCCCCTGGCTCCTGCGCTGGCACGGCTCCGCCTCATGCGCAACGGATCGCGTTGCGCATGTTCCGTGCGGAGCTGCGTTGAGAGAAAATCGTTCCGTCGGCGCTTGGCGCGCCGCGTTGATGCGATGCGCAAATCATGCGGCGCGTTCGCGGCATCGTCAATGAAATGGATTTTCGAATGTTGCGCGAAGCGAAGTCATTCTCTCCACCCGCGCATGCGGGAGCGATGAAAGGATTTTTCGCAGACGCATCGGCACGCAAGGTGAGCCGCGACTCCATTGGTGCCGCATCCCGATGCAGCTTCGGCCGCGCACGCTGCGCATTCTCGAAAGCGACGGCCCGCTGAAATGTCATTGCCTGAAGCACGCACAATACGGTTGGCCATTTCATTGACGGCGTACCGCGCGCTCATAGACTTGATCGCCTCGCTGCATCGTCCGCTCACGCATCGTGAGCGACGCAACAAGACGGATCCCATGAGCATCAACTCTCACGACCATTCCATCACGCGCCGGCTCGCCACCTCGCTGCTCGCCGCCGCCATCATGCTATCGTCCGCCGCCGCATCGCTCGCTGCCGATACCGTCGTGCTGCGCGTCGGCGACCAGAAGGGGGGCAACCGCTCGCTGCTCGAAATCTCCGGCTATGCGAAGGACCTCCCTTACAAGATCGAATGGTCGGAATTCCCGGCGGCCGCGCCGATCCTTGAAGCGCTCAATGCCGGCGCGCTCGACGTCGGCTACACCGGCGATCTCTCGTTCCTGTCGGTCTATGCCGCGGGCGCGCCGATCAAGGCGATCGGCGGCACGAGGTCGGATGCGAAGACGCAGGCCATCCTGGTGCGCCAGGATTCGCCGATCAAATCGGCCGCCGACCTCAAAGGCAGGCGGCTCGCCGGCACACGCGGCGGCTGGGGCCAGTTCCTGATCGACGCGACGCTGGAGAAGGCAGAGATCAAGCTGGAGGATGCGACCTTCGCGCCGCTCGGCCCGGTCGATGCCAAGATCGCGCTGCTCGCCGGCTCGATCGACGCCTGGGCGGTGTGGGAGCCCTACGTCTCGTTCGCGACGCTGAAGGACAAGGCCCGCGTCATCGCCGACGGCGAAGGGCTCACGCCGACCATCACCTTCATCGTGGCCTCGGACAACGCCATCGCCACCAAGCGCGCGGCGGTGCAGGACCTGGTGCAGCGCTTGAACAAGGCGCGGCTGTGGTCGCTGGACCATGTTGCCGAATACGCCAAGAACACGGCCGAATTGACCAAACTGCCGGAGGACGTGCTGCTGTCGGCGTACACCGCGCAGCGCACCAGCCCGATCGTGATCGACGGGAATGTGATCAAGGAGGTGCAGGAAGCCTCCGATCGCTCGACGCGTTACGGCATCCTGCCGAAGAAGCTCGACGTCGCCAAGGCCGTCGACCGCAGCTTCACGGCTGCAGCCGCGGGATCGAACTAGGCGGAGGCGGCGGAATGCACAGGCCTCGCCTCAAGCCCGGCCCATTGCATCTCACCGCGATCCTGCTCATGCATGTTGCATGCATGAGCCTGATCGTGTGGCTCTCGTTCTAGCCGTGCGGTCTCACCAATATCTGCGGTAATAGTGACGGTGATAGACGCGATACGGCCGGTAGTAGCCATAGCTGTAATACGGACGATACGGCCGATAATATCGCGGATAGACCGGAGCGTAGCCGTAGCCGCCGTAATAAGCGGGGGCATAACCATAGCCGTAGCCGGGATATCCATAGCCGTAGCCGCCGTAATAGGGGCCGCCGTAGCCGTAATAGCCGTAAGGAGCCCCGGCCGCGATGGCGCTGCCGATGATCGCACCGGCCGCGAGACCGCCAAGACCCCAGCCCCATCCGCCGCCACGCCAATGCACCTGCGCGACGTTGTCGCCGGCCGCAGCCTTCATCGCCGCGACGTTGGTTGGCATCGGGGCCGCCGTGGCCTGCCCGATCTGGGCCGCCATGACTGCGCCGGCCAGCGAACAGGCAATTGCCGTCTTCCAGATCCTCATCGTCTTACTCCCTGTCTGACCTTTCGCTTGGAGAAGGATCGCAGCGCCATGATCGGGCATCCTTGCGCCAAGTCAAAGCGTAGAATTTCAAAGCCTAGAGTTTGCGTGCACCGCACAAGACGCTTGCCTCCGTTCTGATCAACCGGTGTCCGGCGACGTGGTCGCCTGCGACAGCCGCACGACGGTCGCTGAGGCCCGGTCACCCGGCAAAGCATTAAGCTTCCCGTGCATTCGCAACCAACAACCAGCTTCACGATTTACTATTCGTACCATTACTATCGGTTCCAAGGTGCGCGGCCGGGAGGCTTCTGGCGAGCGCCAGAGTTGTGGGAGGATCACATGAGTGCCGCGAGACCCGAGCCGCTTGCCCGTCAGGCGCTGGCATTTGTCTTGGCCGGAGGACGCGGCAGCCGTCTGCTGGAGCTGACCGACCGCCGCGCCAAGCCGGCGGTCTATTTCGGCGGCAAGTCCCGCATCATCGATTTCGCGCTGTCGAACGCGGTGAACTCCGGCATCCGCCGTATCGCGGTGGCGACCCAGTACAAGGCGCACAGCCTGATCCGGCACCTTCAGATGGGCTGGAACTTCTTTCGCCCCGAACGCAACGAGAGTTTTGACATCCTTCCCGCCAGCCAGCGCGTCTCCGAGACCATGTGGTATGTCGGCACGGCGGACGCGGTGTACCAGAACATCGACATCATCGAATCCCACGCCTGCCGCTTCATCGTGGTGCTGGCTGGCGACCACATCTATAAAATGGACTACGAAGTGATGCTGCGCCAGCACGTCGAGAGCGGCGCCGACGTCACCGTCGGCTGCCTCGAGATGCCGCGGACGGAATCCTCCGGCTTCGGCATCATGCATATTGACGAGAACGGCTGGATTCAGGAGTTCCTGGAAAAGCCGAAAGATCCGCCGCCGATGCCGGGCAAGCCGGACGTCTCGCTCGCCAGCATGGGCATCTACGTGTTCGACGCGAAATTCCTGTTCGATCAGCTCAAGCGCGATGCCGAGGACCCGAACTCGAACCACGATTTCGGCAAGGACATCATTCCCTACCTCGTCAAGAACGGCCGCGCGATGGCGCACCAATATTCGACCTCCTGCGTCCGCTCCGGCAGCGACACCCGCGCCTATTGGCGCGACGTCGGCACGGTGGATGCCTATTGGGCCGCCAATATCGACCTCACCGACGTGGTGCCCGAGCTCGACCTGTTCGACCGCGCCTGGCCGATCTGGTCCTATGCGGAGATCACCCCGCCCGCGAAATTCGTCCACGACGAGGAGAGCCGGCGCGGCCAAGCGGTGAGCTCGCTGGTGTCAGGCGGCTGCATCATCTCCGGCGCCTCGCTGCGCCGCTCGCTGCTGTTCACCGGCGTGCGCATCAACTCCTACGCCAATGTCGAGAATGCCGTGATCATGCCTTACGTGAATGTCGGCCGCGGCGCCCGCTTAAGGAACGTCGTGATCGACCGCGGCGTCGAGATTCCGGAAGGTCTCGTCGTCGGCGAGGATCCCGAGTTCGACGGAAAGCGCTTCCGCACCACCGAGCAGGGCATCTCGCTAATCACCCAGCCGATGATCGACAGGCTCAATACATGACGCCTGTTCGCGTCCTCGCGGTCGCCTCTGAAGTCTATCCCCTGGTCAAGACCGGCGGCCTCGCAGATGTCGCCGGCGCGCTGCCGGTTGCGCTGAAGGCGCATGGCGTCGAGATGCGCACCTTGCTGCCGGGCTATCCCGACGTGCTGCGCCTGGTGTCCGGCACAGAGGAGCTCCGGCGCTGGCCGGACTATTTCGGCGGCCCCGGACGGCTGCTGGCGGGCTCGCATGCCGGGCTCGACCTGTTCGTGCTGGATGTGCCGCATCTCTATGCGCGGCCGGGCAACCCCTATGTCACCTCCGATGGCGCAGACTGGGCGGACAACGGCGTGCGCTTCGCCGCGCTGTCGCGCGTGGCCGCCGATATCGGTCATGGCCTCGTGCCGGCCTTCGTGCCCGATGTCGTGCACGCCCACGATTGGCAGGCGGGGCTCGCGCCGGCCTATCTGCACTACGACAATCGTCCGCGGCCCGGCACCGTGATGACCATTCACAACATGGCCTATCAGGGCAAGTTCGCCCCTGAACTGATCGGATCGATCGGCCTGCCCTGGCACGCCTTCAACGTCAACGAACTGGAATATTTCGGCGGCATCAGCTTCTTGAAGGCCGGCTTGCGCCTTGCCGATCGCATCACCACGGTATCGCCGACCTACGCGAAGGAAATCCAGAGCGACGAAGGCGGCATGGGCCTCGGCGGTCTGCTTCGCGAACGATCGGACGTGCTCAGCGGTATCCTCAACGGCATCGACACCGAGGTCTGGAATCCGCAAACCGATCCGCACATCGCCTATTGCTTCGGCGCGGAGGACCTGACATTCCGGGCCGCGAACAAGGCGGTGCTGCAGCAGCAGTTCAACCTCGATTCCGCGGACGAAGCGCCGTTGCTCGGCGTCATCAGCCGGCTGTCGTGGCAGAAGGGGCTCGACCTGCTGCTGGAGGCCATCCCGACCATCCTGCGCGAAGGCATGCAGCTCGCGCTGCTCGGCAGCGGCGACCGTGATCTGCAGGATCGCTATCAGGCCGCGGCCCGCGCCAATCCCGGCCGGATCGGCGTCGTGATCGGCTACGACGAGATCCTGGCGCATTTGATCCAGGCCGGCTCGGACGCGCTGATCGTGCCGTCGCGCTTTGAGCCGTGCGGCCTGACCCAACTCTGCGCGCTGCGCTATGGCGCCGTGCCGATCGTCTCGCGCGTCGGCGGCCTCGAAGACACCATCGTCGATATCGGCGAGGCCGACGCGTCCGGCCACGATGCCACCGGCTTCAAGTTCGGCCCCGTGACGGCGGATGCCCTCGCCGGCACGCTGCGCAAGGCCAACGTTGCCTTCCACGACAAGCTGACCTGGCGCCGCCTGCAACGCAGCGGCCTTGCGACCGACGTCTCCTGGCGCCACCGCGCCGGCGACTATGCCGCGCTGTATCGCAATCTCATGGCGGCCCGCGGGGCGTAGCGTTTTCGAGCGAAGTGGGCACCGGTTCGCGTCAAGAAAACGCGTCAAAACAAGAATGAGAGCTTCGTTCCGACGAAATCGGAACGAGGCTCCAGGCATGGCCGAATCCGTGCTATAGAGCGCGCATGGACCCGCTACTGCCCAAGCTGATCGGCTTTGCCGCCGCTACCTGCACCACCGTCGCCTACGCGCCGCAAGCCATCAAGGTATGGAAGACCCGCTCCACTGGCGACATCTCGCTCGGCATGTTCCTGGTGATGGTGCTGGGCCTGGCGCTCTGGCTCATCTACGGCCTGCTCTCGGGCGATGGCCCCCTGATCGCCTCGAACGCCGTCACCATGCTGCTCGCCGGCGGCATCCTGGTGATGAAGCTAAGATATGGGTGAGGCTTTCTTCGCCTCTCCCCGCGTGCGGCAGGGCCCATCGCATGCGAGATGTGGGCTATGGGCGCCGAGTTCTCGACGGCGTCATGGCCGGACTTGTCCCGACCATCCACGCCTTTCCACGCCGCACAAAGAACGTGGATGCCCGGGACAAGCCCGGGCATGACGGCCCTCTGCAAAATTCAAACGCGATAGCCCGGCCGCGTGCGGGGCGAGGGAGAAGATCATCCAAACACATACGACGCCATCGCCACATGCGCGACCTCGTCGACGAAGACACGGCGGCCGACGTCGCTGCCCGCAGCCCCGGCCGCCACCATCAGCGGCAGCAGATGATCCTCGCGCGGATGCGCAAGGCGTGCGCTCGGCGCATTCTCCCAATCGACCAGCATGGCATTGCGGCGCGCCGCATCGGGGCTGCTGATCGCCTCGTTCAGATAGGCTTCGAAATCATACGAGACGGGCTTGGACTCCGGACGGTTGAAGCCGCGCATGTTGTGATAGGTCAGCCCGCTGCCGACGATCAGGATGCCTTCATCGCGCAAGGATGCGATCGCCTGACCCACCTTGACGTGCTCGGCCGCGTCATAGCTGGACTTCAGCGACAGCAGCACGATCGGCATGTCGGCGTTCGGATACATCAGCCCGAGCGGAACGAACGTGCCGTGATCAAAACCCTGATCGGGATCTTCGCGGCAATCGAGGCCGGCATGCGTGAGCAGCGCCTTCACTTGCGCGGCAAGCTCGGGCCTGCCCGGCGCCGGATATTTGAGGTGGTAGGTATGCTCAGGGAAACCGTAATAGTCGTAGACCATCGGCGGGTGCGGCGAGGTCGACACCGTGAACGCGTCGGCTTCCCAATGCCCGGTGATGACCAGCACGGCCTTCGGCCTCTCGGGCAAAAGCTGCGGCAAGTTCGCGAAGGCCTCGGCGGTCTTGGCATATTGCACCCGCCTGTCCTCCATGAAGGGCCAGGGGCCGCCGCCATGCGACAGGAACAAAGTCGGAAATCGCGTCATCGGGCTGGTCTCGTTGACAACAGGCGCGTGCGGGCGGTCCGCACGGCGGCGGTGAGCATAGGCAAAGCAGCATGGTTAGCAAGTCGTTAACGATTTGGCGCCCAGAATCCGGGCGGGGCCGAAGCAGTCGGTCTGAAGACAAGTGAGACGTGCGATGAGGAAGTTTGCGCTGGGGGACGTCGTCAACAGTGATAAGGGCCGCCGCGGTGTCGTCCGCGCCGCCTTCAAGTCGCGGGATGGCCAGCAATTCTATGCCGTCGAGAAGGACGGCGCGATAGATTACCTGGAGGAAGACCGGCTCAGCCCGGCGCCGCGCGTCGAACTCGCGGCTTAAATCCGATTCATCTCCTGCCCTCATTTGCGAGCCGGTCGAGACGATCCGCCAACGGATCGTCGCCGCTCGCGATGCCATCGTTCGTGATCAGCAGCAGGCGATCGCCGCCCGCCGCGTCCCAGCGTGGCAGGTCGGGACCATTGAGGTCGGGACCATTGGGATCGCCGCTTCTAGCGAAGTTGATCCAGTAGGCGCGCATGCGGCTTGCGACCTCGCGGTCGCGTCGCGACAGGATGCCCGCACCGGGCACGCCTTCCGCACCGAAGATGAACTGCAGCTCGCGCCCGTGGCCGACGTCAGGATTCGCGCGCCGCGCTTCCGGCACATAGGCGAAGCGGTAGCGAAAGGTCGGCCCGCCGCTTGCCGCGTGCAGGCGGGCCAGCAGCCGCACCGGCTCGGAGAAGACCTTGTCAGTGTAGATTCTTGCCGCGAGATCTGACGGTCTGGCGAGATCGGGATAGAGCTTGCGCAACTCGTCGCCGCTCGCGCCCGGCGGCGCAAGCTCCTCCTTGATCGCGGACTCGTTCTCGAAGCCGGTCTCGTCCTCATTCGAGCCGATGATCAGGGGAATGCGGCTTTGACGTCCGGCCGCAAAGCCGGCGGCGAGCTCCTCGCTCACGAGACGTCCATCCGTCACCGGTGCAAAGCTGCGCGGCGATTTCTCCAGCAATTGTCTTTCGGCCGCCAGCAGGCGCCGCGGCTCGACTGCGCGCAAATCCGTCTTCGTCCCGAGCGCGGCCACGAAGAGCCGGCCGATGGCCTCGGCCTCTTCTGCCGAACGCAGGCGGGCGCGGCCGGGCACCGATTGCAGAATGGCCTTGTGGAAGAGTTCGCGCGCTGGCGCCGACAGCATCAGCAGCGCGATCGATGTCGCCCCTGCATCGCTGCCGAACAAAGTGACGTTGCCCGGATCGCCGCCGAAGGCCGCGATGTTGTCGTGCACCCAGTGCAGCGCGGCGACCTGGTCCATCAGGCCGAAATTTCCGGAGCCGGCGTCCGACAGCGCGGGATGCGAGAGCCAGCCGAGCGCGCCGAGGCGATAATTCACGGTGACCACGATAAGGCCCGCCTGCGCCAGCTTGGCGCCATCGAACAGCGGATCGTTCGCGGTGCCCGAGACGAACGCGCCGCCATGGATGAACACCATCACCGGCAACGAGCCATCGACCCCGAAAGGACGGAACACGTTCAGCGTCAGGCAATCCTCGCTCGCCGCCGGCAGCGCCGGCTGAAGGCATGGCGCGCCGTAGTCGTAGGCGGTGCGCATCTCCGAGCTTTCGGTCGTCGGCTGCGGCGGTTGCCAGCGCAGCGCCCCGACCGGCGGCGCTGCGTAAGCCAGCCCCTTGAACGAGGCCACCTCGCCTTCCACGGCACCGAGCATCTGCCCTTCACGGGTCAGCGCGAATGGAAACTGCCCGACGGGCTGAGCCACGGCCGAGCCGACGCCATACAGGACTGCAATAGCCGCAACGAATGCAAGCAAGGCCCGCATCTTCGCAACGATCTCGATGAAGGGTTTCGGCAGGTTATGTCCAGAGCCGTAGCAGAGGCAAGCCTCGCGCCTTGAGCCTAGCCGCCTTTGCCAATCAGCTCCGCGAGCGCGCGGCGTGCGACGATGCCGAGCTCGCCCAGCGTGGAGTGGCCGGACTGCGCCGCTTCGATCAGGCGCTCGGCGATGAACCTACGGCTGTCGTGATCGCCGCCATGCGGCAGTTGCCGGCACGTCTCCTCGAGAACGACGTCCATGTTCGCTCTGGTTCGCTCACTCAACTCTGTCATGACGCCCGGACGGTACGCGTGGCTTGTAAGCGCAAGCATACACAGAAGGATGAGGTCTGATTACCCCGGGCTATCACGGCCATTGTGCATCGCGGTGCGTGTGGTGCCGCAAACATTCGCGCGGTCACGATGCCGCCGCAAACGACTACCCTGGGGTTGCACTTGCTCTAATGACAAGCTGAGCCTGCGGCGATAGCCTGCCGGCAAAACAAGACATACGGGAGAAACACCATGCCTGACGCGATGGTTGCCACACGTGCCTCCGATGAGCGCGGAACCGCTCAGCAGGTCGATGTCGCCGTGGTCGGCGCCGGATTCTCCGGCCTCTACCTTCTCCATCGCCTGCGCAAGGCGGGGTTCTCGGCGGTCGGGCTCGACGAGGCCGGCGATGTCGGCGGCACCTGGTATTGGAACCGCTATCCGGGCGCGCGCTGCGACATCCAGACCATCGACTACAGCTACACGTTCGATCCGGAGCTCGAGACCGCCTGGACCTGGTCGGAGAAATACGCCACCCAGCCCGAGATCCTGCGCTACCTCGGCTTCGTCGCCGATCGCTACGATCTGCGCCGCGATATCCGTTTCAAGACCAAGGTCACCGAAGCCAGATGGGACGAAGCGTCGGAGCGCTGGCTCATCACCACCGACAATGGGCTACCCGTCTCCTGCCGCCATTACATCATGGCCACCGGTTGCCTCTCCGCGCCAAAGCCGCCGGAGATCGACGGCGTCAAGGACTTCAAGGGCGAGGTCTATTTCACCGGACGCTGGCCGCATGACGGCGTCAATCTTACAGGAAAGCGCGTCGCCGTGATCGGCACCGGCTCGTCGGCGATCCAGTCGATCCCGCTGATCGCCGAGCAGGCCGCGCATCTGACCGTTTTCCAGCGTACACCGAATTTCGCATTGCCGGCGCATAACGGCCCGGCGCCCGCGGATCGCATGAGCCTGCTGCAGAGCGACCGCGCCGCCTATCGCGAGCAGGCACGGCAGTCGATGGCCGGCGTGCCCTACCCGCAGCAGACGGTCGTGAGCTGGCAGCTCAGCGATGCCGAGCGTCGCGAGCGGTTCGAGCGCGCCTGGGCCGCCGGCGACCTCGTCCACATCCTGACGCAGCTCTGGGCCGACCAGGCCGTGGACCTCGACGGCAACAAGATCGTCCAGGATCTGATCCGCGAGAAGATCCGCGCCGCCGTCAAGGATCCCGAGACCGCCGCGGCACTGATGCCGGACGATCATCCGTTCGGCGCGAAGCGCCCCTGCCTCGACACCAACTATTACGCAACCTACAACCGGCCGAACGTCACGCTGGTCAATCTGCGCAAGGAGCCGATCAAGGCGATCACCGCGAGCGGCATCTCCACGAGCGGCCGCAGCTTCGACCTCGACCTCATCGTCTTCGCAACCGGCTTCGATGCGATGACCGGCGCGATCCGTGCCGTGCATCCGATCACCGGGCGCGGCGGCAAGTCGCTGTCCGACGTCTGGGCGCAGGGACCGCAGACCTATCTCGGCCTGACGGTCGAGGGCTTCCCGAACTTCTTCATGATCACCGGCCCCGGCAGCCCGTCGGTGCTGTCGAACATGGCGGTGTCGATCGAGCAGCATGTCGACTGGGTGGTCGATCGCCTTGCCGCGCTGCGTGATGCCGGCTTCACCACGATGGAGCCGACCGAGACGGCACAGGCCGGTTGGGGCCGGCACATGGCCGACTGCTCGATGCTGACCCTGCACCGGCTCGCCAACACCTGGTACACGGGCGCCAACGTGCCCGGCAAGGTGCGGGGGCTGATGCCCTATACCGGCGGCGTCGGCCCCTATCGCAGCATCTGCGACGAGGTGGTCAGCCGCGGCATGCTCGGCTTCAGGCTCAGCGGCCCCAATGGCGCCGCGCAGTGCAATGACGGCGAGGTGGTGCGCCTGCAGCCGGACGTGCGGCTGGTGCTGAACCTGCTTGCCTCGCTCAACCTGCCGCCGATCGAGTCGATGGGCGCGCTCGGCGCCCGTGCCTTCGTCAACGAGTTCAACAAGGGCCGGCCTGCGGGTCGGCCAATCGGCGAAATCGTCGACGGCACCCTCCCCGTTGCCGACGGCGCGCTGCCCTACCGCGTCTATAAGCCGGCAACGCCGGGACCGCATCCGGTCGTGGTCTATTTCCATGGCGGCGGCTGGGTGCTCGGCGACGAGCAATCGGACGAGCCGTTCTGCCGCGACATGGTGCGGCGGACGGGCATGATGTTCGTCAGCGTCGGCTATCGCCACGCACCGGAGCATCGCTTCCCGACCGCCGCCGAAGACGGTTATGCGGCAACGCGCTGGATCGCCGAGCACGCCGCCGAGCTCGGCGGCAAGCCGGGCCCGGTGCTGGTCGCCGGCTGGAGCGCCGGCGGCAACATCGCTGCCGTCACCTGCCAGCTCGCGCGCGACCGCGGCGGGCCTGCCATCGCCGGCCAGCTTCTGGTCTGCCCGGTCACCGACTGCAGCTTCGATCGGCCCTCTTACGACGAAAATGGGACCGCCTACTTCCTGACGCGCTCGCTGATGTACTGGTTCTGGGATCTCTATTGCTCGCCGGCGGACCGCACCAATGCGCGGGTCTCGCCGCTGCGCGGCAAGGTCGCCGGCCTGCCGCCGGCCGTCGTGGTCACCTGCGAGTTCGATCCGCTGCGCGACGAGGGGATCGCCTATGCCGAGGCAATGGCTGCCGCCGGCGTCCCGGTCGAGCAGCTCAAGGCACGCGGCCACTTCCACTCGTCCTTCACCATGGTGGACGTGGTGATCACAGGCGTGTCGGGCCGGGTGCAGATGGCGGAGGCCTTGCGGCGCTTTGCCGGGCTGCCGCCGGAGGTCCGCCGCGGCGAGAGCAACCAGGAGCATGACAGCCCCGGGCACAGGATCGCAGCGGCCGCGAGTTGAGCGGAAACGGCGCGGCCGGGACCCTTCTCCCGGCCGGCGTGGCAATTGCCGTGGCCCCGACAGCCGGCTGTATCTGCCAGATACAGCTACAGCTGATGGTCAGGCAGCAACATCGATGCGGCGATGAGGCCGCCTGCTGACCCAAGGGCCGCAACAAGCCAGGGCCACGCTTAACCGGCAGCCGTTGCTTCGTCCGATAGAATCGCACCGAGCGTTGCGATGCCGAGCGCAAATCCGGCCTGCCGCATGACCACGGTGACCGCCGAGGCCATACCCGTTTGGTCCGGAGGCACCAACGCAACGACGGCGCTCGACAGTTGCGGATGCGCGAGGACTGCGCCAATCCCGGTCAACAGCATACCGGTTGCCGCCGCAGCGAGAGCGACTTGCAGGTTCGGGAGCCAGCCGCTCGCCGCCAGTACCAGAATGAGATCGCCTGCCAGCATCGCCAGCATCGCCGTCGCGAACAGCCGGCGCCAGCCCCAGCGTGTTGCCAGGCGAGCACCATAGGGCGGCAGCAGAAGCATCGGCAACGTCGCGAAGAGCATTGCGAAGCCAACGGACGGGCCTGCCCAGCCGAACGCTGCGCTCAGGAACGGAGGCAGATAAACGAGAACCGCCCAGTAGCCAACGGAAACAGCAATCAGCAGCGAGGAAATGCCGACCATGACCGGCCGCATGAACACAGCGGGGTCGAAAATCGGCACTGGCCGGCGCCGCTGCTGCATCACGAAGATGGCGAGCAGACACGCGCTCAGCCCGAGGCCCGCTGCGATCCGGGCCGGCATTGCACCTCCCCTCAGCAGGCTCTCGATCGCAAGACCAAGCGCAAACGTGAGAAGCACGACGCCGCTCCAGTCCAGCGGGCGGCCGGCAGGATCACGCGATTCTGCGACCAGCCGCGGAACGGCCAAAAGCGTGAGCAGACAAAGCGGGATATTGGCCAGGAAGATCCAGCGCCATCCGAACCAGGCCGAGACAAGTCCCCCGAGCGCTGGTCCGAGCGCCATGGCGATGCCTGAGAGCACGCCCATGAACGCGAAGGCACGGGCGCGCTCGTCAGGCCGGGCATAGGCATTCGCAAGCAGCGCAATGCCTCCCGTGATAACGAACGCCGCGCCAAGGCCTTGAATGGCACGCGCGGTCCACAGCATCGGACCGCCCGCCGCGAAGCCGCAAATGATCGATCCGACCAGGAACACGACGTTGCCGCCAAGCAGAGCGCGTCGGCGCCCATACTTGTCGGCCAGCGCGCCCGCAGCGAGCAGCCCACCGGTAAATGCCAGACTATAGGCATCCATCACCCAGGCATAGGCAGCGCCGCCGAAACCGAGTTCGGCGGCCATGGCCGGCATCGCGACAACGACCGCGGTTACGTCGAATTGCGTCAGAAAGGCCGCGATGCCGAGCACCATCGCTGGCAACAGGTCGGGCCAACGGCTAGGGGACTGCATATCCGGTTCGGGCGTGATCATCGTTGTCCCATCGTGAAAGCGTCTGGCACCGATATGCCTGCCGGGGCGAGGCCCGCGCCAATGCAATGCATTCACATCGGCATGAAAATGTTTCATGATGATGCAATGCGTTCATTTCCTCCCTTCGACGGGCTGATTGCGTTCGAGGCAGCGTTGAGACATGCGAGCGTCACGCGCGCCTCCGCGGAGCTCGGGCTCACGCAGAGCGCGGTCAGCCATCGGCTCCGCAAGCTCGAGAACTTCGTCGGGACGCCCCTCCTCATTCGGCAGCCGAGCGGCTTGTGTGCCACACCCGCCGGTATTGCCCTCTCGAACGAGTTGGCCGGTTTGCTCGACAGGATGGCGGATTTTCGTGCGCTTTGTCGCGCCGCAGCTCCACCACCGGCCTTGAAAGTCGGCGTCGGTGCAGCACTTGCCGACTATTGGCTCGTGCGCCGCTTGCCCGATTTTGCGCAGACGCATCCCGGCATACCGGTTGAGCTGGCCGTACGTGAGGCCGACGCTCACGCGAGGTCGACCGATCTGACGTCGCGGTGGTGTGGCAACCAGCAGCGGGCTTGAGGCCACGCAGCGTTTGCTCTTTCGCGAGCATGTTTACCCCGTCTGCCACCCACGCCTGCTGCCCGGTCAGCAGCCGCTGACCGACGTGACGCGCCTCAAATCCCTGCCGCTCCTGCACAAGGGCCGGACCGGCGAAGACCGTGGGGTCGAATGGTCATGGACCTCCTGGTTCGAACGATTGGGCCTCGGCCGCCCGCCACCCGCCGAGATACGTTTTGCAACGATAGCCACCGCCATAGCCGCGGCCCTGGCCGGCAACGGGATCGTGCTCGCGCGTTCGCTGCTGGTCCAGGATGCCCTGAAGGACGGCAGGCTGGTACGGGTGCTTCCGCAATCCTGGGACTTGCCGTCGAGCAAGGCTCAAATCGTGCGCTGGCCCGCGGCAATGGCCAAAGACCCCCGCGTGAAGGCGTTTGTCCGCTGGATATTGCAAATTCCGAAGATTCCGAGCGATAAGCCGTAGCGGATGAGCCGGGAACCTTTTCCCGGCTGCCGCGTTGGAGGCTCGTGGCATTGAGATGCAGCGACAGGTGTATGGGCCCCGGCACGCGAGCACGTCTGCCGGGGTCGTCTTTTGCGTGAGGCAGGGCGATGGGGGACGTGGTCGGGGATTCCAAGGTCGATTTCGGCGCACCGGCGGTGCTGCATAAATGGCCATCACTTGCCAATCAGCGTCAGCCTGATCGAGAGCCCTACCAGGTCATCCAAGGCACGCTCGACGATTGCATCTCGGCTTTCATGCAGAAGCCGGCGACGACCCGGCACCTCTACGAGATCCGCACCGCGGCGCAGCCGCCGCTCGTCACCGAAATCCTCTCCCCCGAGCACGTCCTCGAGCTGTCGCGCTTGAGAGAATTTCTCTGACGGCGTTCACAAGCGCGCGAGTAGGAACCTTCTTGCGGTTCTTCCCGTTGTCAGGGATCGGAAGCAAGAACGTGAGCGCCTCGAGATGCTTGACGCCGGCGTACTATCACCGATCGTGCCTTACGGAGCGGACCAGACCTTGTTCGTGGTGGTCGATCGCCGCGACGAGGCGACCGAAATCCGCATCGAGCGCAGCGATCTCGACGCAACGATCGGCGAGCTGGTCGCCGGCTGCTTCAACGATCCGGTCAAGGTGATCTCGTTCAACACGCTCGAGCATTGGATGAAGGATATCTCGAGCGACGTCGCCGGCGAGATTCGTGCGCGCTGCGACCTCTATGGAATAGAGCTCCCCGATTATCTCAGCGACTTCATCGAAAGCCATTCCTGAAGCACATTGCGATTTGCGTGCGGGGGAATGCTGTGGGAGGTTGGAGCGCAGGACTCAGTTGCGGCGGTGCTTGCCGGCGATGACCTCGATCTCGCGGCGGCGTTCGCCCGCGAAGGTCAGCAGCTTTTCGATCGTCAGCGTATCCGTGATCCGTTTGGCGAGCCGCTCGGCGCGCGCAGCCTGATCTTCGAGATGCTGGATCGTGTTCAAGCCCCGTCTCCCCAAAAGCCCCGAATTGCGTGGGCAGCCATGGTGCTTGAGAAGCCGCTAACAGCCGGTTAAGCGCGCCGCATCTGTCGCGACCCCTGGCGCCCTATCGCACGACCTCGAGCCTGACATTGGTGATGCCCTTGTCGACCATGCCGAGCGCCTCGGCGGCGGAAGGCGAGATGTCGACCACGCGTCCGCGCACGAAGGGCCCGCGATCGTTGACCCTGACCGTGACGAAACGGCCGGAGGAGGTCTCGGTGACGCGCAGCTTGGTGCCGAACGGCAGGGTGGGATGCGCCGCGGTCAATTCGTTCTTGTCGAACTTCTCGCCGCTCGCGGTCTCCGTATCCGAATAGAAGCTGGCGACGCCGTGCGAAGCCGTGTGCCTCGCTCCACCATCGGAGCTGCGCGCCCGGCTGATCGGGCGTGGATGCAGCGCCGCCACCCGGTGCGGGCGCTCCACCGCGGCTTGCCGGGTTGTTCCGGCGAGATCGGCTTTCTGACGGCCGACCGGCGATTGCGCGCAGGCGGCGAGCGATGCAGCCCCCAGGACCGCGAGCAAAAGCCGGCTCGAGCTTGCCAGCGACATCCGGGCAGTTTCGGCACTTGCAATGCGAGACATGATGCGCCCTCCGAACAACCGCAAGTTTCGGTGGGCAATGAGGGCAGAACCTTGACGGAACAAAAGCGGCTCTGGGGCCGCGGCCGTTTCGCGCCAGCTGTGACGATTCCACCACAGTGACCTGAATCGGGACAGACGACCCCTTTAAGGCGCGATGAAATGAGGCTTGATCGCGCAACGACGGAGGTGCGCTCCCTCTCCCGCTTGCGGGAGAGGGTTGGGGAGAGGGTTGGGGGGGGTGCTTCCGCAATGGGACAATCCCAGGAGGAGAAAGCCTCACCCGCGCCGGAGCCTGTCATCGGGCGCGCCTTTGGCGCGACCCGGTGGGCGCGACCTCTCCCGCAAGCGGGAGAGGTGAACGAGCCAGCGCCTGACCGGACTTTCGTTCCGGCGCCGCTCAACTATCGGCCTGGTAGCTCAGTACGTCGGCTCGTACATCTGCGACTGGACCAGGGCCCTCACGTCATTGGGCGCGGGTCCGTCTGCCAGCCCGCGCTGATAGGCCACGTCCGCGACCGCCGCCGCGATGCGGACCGAGACCTCGCGGATGCGCGGCAGTGCCGGATAGAGGCTGCCCTGTGCGAGGTCCTCCTTGCCGACGCAATCGGCGAGCGCATGGGCCGCCGCCATGAACATCTCGTCGGTCACGAGGCGCGAGCGGCTGGCGATGACGCCGAGGCCGACGCCCGGGAAGATGTAGGAATTGTTGCCCTGGCGCGGCACGAAGCTGCGGCCGTTGAGCTTGACCGGATCGTACGGGCTGCCGCAGGCGAACAGCGCGCGTCCCTCCGTGTAGCGATAGGCATCCTCCGCCGAGCATTCCGCCTTGGAGGTCGGGTTGGAGAGCGCGAACACGATCGGCTGCTCGTTGAGCTCCGCCATCGCCTTGAGCACATCGGGCGTGAAAGCGCCGCCGACCGCGGCGACGCCAATGATTGCCGTCGGCTTCAATGTCTTGATCGCGGTGAGGAAGTCGGCGATCGGCGCCTGGTCAGTGTGCGCATAGCGCAGCTTGTGGCCATGCAGACCCTCGCGCCCCGCAACGACGAGACCGCGGGAATCCACCAGCCAGTTGCGGGAAAGCGCATCCGCCTCGGATGCCCCCTCCGCCATCATGGCGGAGACCACGAGATCGGCGATGCCGGTCGCCGCCTCGCCCGCGCCGAGGAACAGGATCTTCTGATCCTTCAGCTTGCCGCCGGAGACGCGCAAGGCCGAGAACAGGCCGGCGAGCGCCACCGCCGCGGTGCCCTGGATGTCGTCATTGAAGACGCAGGCCTCGTCGCGATATTTGTGCAGCAGCTTGAACGCCGAATGATTGGCGAAGTCCTCGAACTGGATCAGCACGCCCGGAAAGGTTTTGCGCGCAGCGACCATGAACTCGTCGACGAAGCTGTCATAGGCCTCGCCCGTCAGCCGCCGCTCGCGCAGGCCGAGATAATAGGGATCGCTCAACAGCTCTTCGTTGTTGGTGCCGACATCGAGCACGATCGGCAGGCACGCTTCCGGATGCACGCCCGCGCAGGCGGAATAGAGCGACAGCTTGCCGACGGGGATACCCATGCCGTTGGCACCGAGATCGCCAAGTCCCAAAATGCGCTCGCCGTCGGTGACGACGATCAGCCTGGCCTGGTAGGGCCAGTTCTTCAGGATCTCGGCGATCTGGCCGCGGTCGCGCGAGGAGATGAACATGCCGCGCGGCCGCTGGAAGATCAGGCCGTATTTCTGGCAGGCAAGCCCGACCGTCGGCGTGTAGATGATCGGCTGGATCTCGTCGATATTGTCGACGACGACGCGGAAGAACAGCGCCTCGTTGCGGTCATGCAGCGCGTTCAGGGCGACGTATTTTTCCAGATCCGTCGGCAGCGTGCGCAGATTTGTGAGCACGCGCTGAGCCTGCGTCTCCATCGTCAGCACGCAGGGCGGCAACAGGCCGCGCAGGCCGAGCGTGGCGCGCTCCGCTTCCGTGAAGGCGGTGCCCTTGTTGAGCAGGGGATCGCGCAGCAGCGTCATGCCTTGCTGCGGATTGGACGACGTCGGTTGGGCAACGACCCGGGCAGGTCTATTCACGAATTCCCCCAAGGAGTTTCTTATTGAACCGCAGCCATTGTCGGCCAGCGCTTCATTCAGATCAAGGACGGAGAGACGGAGGCGGCGATTGTGATCTCGCACCGCAGCGAGACTTGCGCAAACGACTGGCAGTTGCACGCGAAAGGTTAACGCGGCAGGAATCTAACTCCTCATGGTGAGGAGGCGCGTCAGCGCCGTCTCGAACCATGGAGGCCCCTACCTCACCCGCGGCCATCCTTCGAGACGCCCGCATTTCGCGGGCTCCTTCAGGATGAGGACGCGTGATGCCGCGGCAGCGCTATTCCGGCTTGATGTCGGCCGCCTTCACGATCGGCCACCATTTTTCGGTCTCGGCCTTCTGGAAAACGGCCAGCGCTGCGGGGGTCTGCTGCTCCGGTGGTGGAATCTCCTGCCCCAGTTCGGCAAAGCGCTGCTTGACGGACGCGTCGGCCAGCGCGGCGACGACGGCCGCATTGAGCTTCGCAACGATGTCCTTCGGCGTGTTCTTCGGTGCCCAGATGCCGTGCCAGTAGGAAATATAGAGCCCGGGCAGACCCGCTTCGTCGACGGTCGGCACGTCGGGCGCAGACGCAAGCCTTGTCGGCGACGTCACCGCGAACGCCTTGATCGCGCCGCTCTTGGCATGTGCCAGCGAGTTCGCCGCCTGGTCGAACATGATGTCGATCTGCCCGGCGACGAGATCGATCATGGCGGGCCCGGCACCGCGATAGGGCACGAACTGGAAGTCGGTACCGGTCTTGTCCTTGAAGAAGACCGCGGCGACATGGGCTCCTGTGCCCGCCCCGGAGGTCCCCGCAGTGGCCTTGCCGGGGTTGGCCTTCAGCCAGGCGATCAGCTCATTGAGATTGTTCGCAGCGAGCGATTTCCGGCCGACGATGAGTTGTGTGCCCATCGCGATCATCGCGACCGGCTCGAAATCACTCACGACGTCATAAGGCAATTTGAGGACCGCGCCGTTCAGCACATGGGTGCCCCAATGGCCGATGGTGATCGTGGTGCCGTCAGGCGTCGCGCGGGCGACGCGGGCCCCGGCAATGCTGCCGGAGGCGCCGGCAACGTTCTCGACCACGACCGTGGTGCGCAGCTCGGCGGCGATGCGCTCGGACAGAATCCGCCCCAGCGTATCGGTCGGGCCGCCCGCCGCGAACGGTACCACGAGGGTGATGGGACGCGACGGAAACGGCTGAGCGTTGGCTGGCTCGGACCAGGCCGCCGATCCCATCAACACGCACGCGACGACCGCAATGCGACGCAATCCGGCCCACATCCCCCGCATCGGTTTCTCCCACTCTCTTTTGTCGCCCGCACATTGTCGGCGGGCCAATGCCGGAGTGAACGCTGCCGGACACGCGGAGGCAAGCCGGAATCGTCGAGCCGCTACCCGGCTGCCCGCCTTGGCATCAGATTGGCGGTGCCATCTGCCGGCGGCGCGATATGCATCAGGATCGTCTGCGTGGCGGATGCGACCTCGATGCCGTTCTGCTGGAAGCGCAGCTTCATGCGGCGGTTGAATTCGCGCTGGACCGGCCAGCGACCGGCCTCGGTGCAGCGGATCTGGCCGACGATCGACACCATCGCGCCGTCGACCTTGTCGATGCCCCAGAGCTCGAGGTCGCCGCGGATCAGCGCGCGGAAGTCCGCTTCATGGCGCATCTCGTCGACGATGTCCTTGAGGATCTGGCCGGCACGGTCGGTGTCTTCCTTGTAGGCGACGTTGACGCTCACCGAGGCGTTGCCGGCGCCGCGGCTGGCATTGGTGATGGTCGTGACCGCGCTGAACGGCACGATGTGTACGGCACCATCGCCCGCGCGCAGGCGGATGGTGCGGATCGAGACGTTCTCGACGACGCCCGACAGCCCCGACACGCTGACGGTGTCACCCACCTGTACCGTGTTCTCCAGCAGCAGGAACAGACCGGTGATGAGATCCTGCACCAGCTTCTGCGAGCCGAAGCCGATCGCGATGCCGACGATGCCGGCGCCCGCCAGCAGCGGGGCGACATTGACGCCGATCTCGCTCAACGCCGTGAGGCCGACGACGGTCGCGATCAGGCAGAGCAGCGCCGTGCGCAGCATCGGCTGGAAGGTGCGCAACCGCGCGGCGCGGGCATAGTGCCCGTCCCGCGACAGCGTATTGATCTGGCGGTCCAGGAGCGCATTGCTGGCTTCCCAGATCGCGGCGGCGATGAACACCGCGAGGCCGATGGTCACCACGGCCGAGATCAGCCGGCTGCCGATCTGGCCGCCATAGAACCAGACGATCGCGTCAACGCCCCAGACTTCGAGCACGGCCACGAAGCCGATGAAGGCGATCACGCCGGATACGATCCTGCGCAGCAGCGGCAGATAGCGGTTGGCACGGATCTCGAGGCCGGGAAAGCGCTGGAGGATCTCCGGTTTGATGCGGAAGCCGCGGTCGATCAGGCTCAGCGTCAGCATGATGACGACACGCGTGATCAGCGCCACTGCGATGGTGCCGACGAAATATTGCAGCAGCAGCGAATAGCCGTTGCGGATGTTGAGTGCCCAGACCGCCCACAGCGCGAGGTCGAGCGCGATGGCAAGATAGTGCCAGCCGGCGGCGATGCGGTTGCGCAAGCGGGCCGCAATTCCCGGCCGCTCGGCCGGCGCGCGGATGGCATCGGCGACCTGGCGGCGGCATTGCAGGATGATGACGGCGATGAAGAGGTGCACGACCAGCATCACCATGCGCAGCAGGGCGGCGTAGCCGGCACGGTGCAGGCCGAGCAGCAGCGCCACATTGGAAAAGGCGATGCCGGAGACGCCGACGCCGACGATGCGGCGCGCCCAGATCTCGACATAGGCGGCGGTCTCCGCGCGCACCGGAAACAGGCCGAACGGCCCCGCCAGCGCCCGGACCAGGCAGATCAGCCCGCGCGAGAACGCATAAGCGTTGACGACAGCGAGGATCACGAGACGGACAATCGTGGGCTCGCCGATTTCCGTTCCGAGCAGCGCGGTGGCAACGGCGACGAAGACGAGCACGGGAAGCAGCTCGAGCACGAAACGCCCGAGCACGAAGGGCAGGCGCAGCATGATCTGCCAGACACGCGCGAGACTGTGGCGTCGCTTGTGCAGTTCCGGCTCGGGCGTGACATCCGCGACCGATGATGGCGGATCGGCAAGCGGTAGCGCCTGGGCCGGCAGGCGCGCGCTTTGCGGCACGCGCCCCTCCAGGAACGCGACCGGCCGGCGGATCAGGCGGAAGATGACCCATTCGGCCGAGAGAGCGCAGCCGAGCAGCAGCGCCAGCTTCCAGGCGATCTCGATCAGGAGATTGTAAGCCGCGGGATCGTTCGCGGTGCGCATGATCCAGTAGTAGAAGGCCGGAAAGTGCGTGAGCGTCCGCGCCATGCCGGCGATCTCGCTCGAGATCTCGCCGATCTCTTCCGAGACCGTGAGCAGGAGCTGCGCACCGAGGCCGTCGGCCGAAAGCGGGATCGGCGATTTGGGCTCCGGCGCAGGCTGCTGCGGACCCGATGCGTTGGCGATCACACGGAGCGTATCGATCATTTGCGCGCGCTTCTTGTCGTCCTGGAGCGTGTCCAAGGCGCGCCTGGCTTCGTCGGGCGATAGCGCCGCGGCACCGGTCGCGGCCGGCGCATCGGCGCGGACGCAGGAGAGAGACGAGATCGCGAGGAAAACAGCGGCGAGAAGCGCCGGGACAAGCTTTTGCGACACGCAGATTCCCTGGAAAAATGAATGCGCCCGCGATGTCGTGGCCGTCACCGCCGGAAGCACATCCGTCATGTCGGATCGGAGCTATTCGCCCCTAGCCTGTGTCGGAAGTTGGCCTTTGAGACGACATTCTCTTGGCATTTGCCGCAATGCAGGATCGCGAGCTGACGTCCAACCGGAGCTTCATCACGCAGGGCGCGCAAAGACCCCTGTACAGATCGACGAAGATGGGGAAAGCCGGATGACAGAGAACGTGATGCGGCAGCCTTCACGGCCATCCGACACGATCGACGTGATCAAATTACAGCGCCGGGAAGGTAGGGGCTTTGCCTCACTGATGCAGCCCGCTAAACCTTGTCCCGGCGTGCCGTTCGCGGTTTCTGCCGCTATGCGATAGTCCGAACGAGCTCCATCGCAATTAGCGCGGCTGGATTTGCGGAGGTGGCGTCATAGACCTCCCCTTGCTCATGAGGTGGACGTTGCGCGTCGCTTGTTTGCGACCGCGATGATGCTCCTCCTGAGACAGAAAACTGTCAAGCAAGATCAATGATCTGACGATCACATTTGACGACCCGAGTTCCCGCTGAAAGGTCCGCTGTGCAATCGCTTCCGCGCGAAGTGAGGAATTTCAGAAGGCAGCGGGATGATGACATCATGCTCCTGTTTTGCCCGACGAGTCAAAACCCGCTTCGCAAAATCCGCATTATACTAAACGGTCCTGCAAGCCATTGATTCTGTTATGCCCGACTACTGTGCATGGGGTTGTTTTCGCACTTTTTTGTCGAGGGCGGCTCGCTCGCCTAGAGAAACATGTCCGCCAGGTCCACTGTCGAGGCCTTTCCGATCTGGTCGAAGTTTCGTGCCAGCCAGCCTCGCGCAGCCTCGCGGCCTTCGTCGCGCAAGCGGCACAACAGGCTCCATTCGGGGTGAAACTGCGTGGCCGTGCCGAGCTGCGACATCAACGCGTCGTTGCCGATCCAATGCATGTACATGCGGCTATGCTTGTTGCTGTCGAGCTCGCCGTCGTCGATCAGCCGGGTCGCGAAGGCGATCGCACGCATCTCACGCATCAACGACGAATTGAAGCTGATCTCGTTGATGCGGTGCAGGACATCGGCCGCACTGGCCGGCAGCTCGTCGCGCCGGATCGCCGTCACCTGCACGATGACGACGTCGTGACTGCCCTTGCGGTAGATCAACGGATAGATCGCGGGATTGCCGAGATAGCCGCCGTCCCAGTAATGCTCGCCATCGATTTCGACGGCCTGGAAATAGGGCGGCAGGCAGGCCGAGGCGAGCACGGTGTCCGCCGTGAGCAGCGGGCTCTGGAACACCTTGATCTTGCCGGTGCGGACGTTGGTGGCGTTGAGAAACAGCTGCGGCGCATCGGGCGAGGAATTGAGCCGGTCGAAATCGATCACGCGCTGCAGCAGCGCGCGGAGCGGATTGAAATGAAAGGGATTGAGCAGGTTCGGCGGCAGCGTGTGCGTCAGCGTGTGGATGAAGGCATGGACCGGATGATATTCCGGCGGCAGCTTCAGGGCCTGGATCCACTGGTTCAGCGGCGACATCAGATCGTACGCCATGTCCATGCGCGAGACTTCGTACCAGAATGCGTGCAGGCTCTCCCGCGCGGCCTCCGCGCCTCCATGCGCCATGCCGGAGGCCATCGCCACCGCATTCATGGCGCCGGCACTGGTCGCGCTGATC
Source organism: Bradyrhizobium sp. CB1015 (assembly GCF_025200925.1). Lineage (GTDB taxonomy): Bacteria > Pseudomonadota > Alphaproteobacteria > Rhizobiales > Xanthobacteraceae > Bradyrhizobium. The sequence goes on from NZ_CP104174.1 coordinate 6,858,189, forward strand.
GCCTCGATCGCGAGCCTGCCGTCCTCGAGCACCTGGTCGAGCACGCCCCAGACGAAGGCGCCGTGCGCACCGCCGCCCTGGAGCGCGAAGTTGACGTTCTTGCAATTGGTGGTCCCGCTGGCTGTCACCTTGCTTGCTTCCTGCCTCCCGTCCCTTCTTTCTCCAGCGCCTTGCGCACCTGCGTGAACTCCTCCAGCGAGGCCTTGTCGGCACGGGGGAAACGCAGGTCGAGCTTTTCGAGCTCGGCATTGATCACCGAGCCGATCACGACGCGGGCGAACCATTTGTGATCGGCGGGCACGACATACCACGGCGCGTGGGAGGTCGCCGTGTGGCGGACGATGTCCTGGTAGACCGCCTGGTAGCGCGGCCACAGCGCGCGCTCGTTGATGTCGTCCATGGAGAACTTCCACTGCTTGGCCGGATCCTCCAGCCGCGCGAGGAAGCGCTCGCGCTGCTCCTCCTTGGACACGTTGAGGAAGAACTTCAGCACCACGGTGCCGTTGCGGCAGAGATAGCGCTCGAAGGCCGAGATGTCCTCGAACCGCTCCTTCCAGATGTTCTTGGTGACGAGCCTAGGCGGCAGCTTTTCCTTCGCGAGAATCTCTGGATGCACACGCGTCACCAGGCATTCCTCGTAATGCGAGCGGTTGAAGATGCCGATATGGCCGCGCTCGGGCAGCGCGACCGCATGACGCCAGAGGAAGTCGTGGTCGAGCTCCTTGCTGCTCGGCGCCTTGAAGGCCGTGACTTCGCAGCCCTGCGGATTGATGCCCTCGAAGATCGCCTTGATCGCAGAGTCCTTGCCGGCGGCGTCCATCGCCTGGAACACGATCAGGAGCGACCAGCGGTCCTGCGCGTAGAGCTTCTCCTGAAACGCGATCAGCCGCTTCTTGTTGGCGTCGAGAATCGCCAGCGCCTTCTCCTTGTCGAGATCGCCCTTCTCGTCGGTCTTATGGTCCTTGAGGTGAAACTTGCCGGAGCCATCGTAGCGGAACGGCGTGATGTAGCGGTCAAGCTCCTGGGCGAGCGACTTGGACGGCTTTTTGCTCATGAGCGCGGGGCACCTTGCGTTGCAACTTCAATCGGTCGAGCAAGCTACCAAGGATGCCCTTGGGAAGGAATATGATGAAAAGCACGAGCAGCACGCCGTAGACGAGATTGTCCCAGCCGACCGCCTTGGTGCCGAAACCGATGCGCAGCGTTTCCGCCAGCAGGATGGTGATGATGGCGCCGACGGTCGGGCCGAGCGAGACGAACAGGCCGCCGACGATCGCGGCGAACACCATCTGCAGCGAGACCGCGATGCCGCTGACCGTGTCGGGGGTGATAAACATCTGGTACTGGCAGTAGATCGCGCCCGCCAAGGCCGTCATCAGCGCGCTGAGCAACGTGATCTTCAGCTTCTCGGCGGTGACGTCGACGCCGGCCGCGGCCGCGGCGTCCTCGTCCTCCGAGATCGCCTCCAGCGCATAGCGCGCCATGCTGCGGTCGACCCAGTGCCAGATCACGATGCCGAACAGCCAGACCGCAAGCGCGATCAGGTACCAGGTCGTCTTGTCGTCGAATTGCAGCGCCAGCAGCCTGTTGCCGGACGCGCGGTTCGGGGTATAGCCGAGCGAGCCGCCGGTATAGTCACGCGTCGCCGTGATGACCTGGAGCACGATGCCTGACAGCGCCAGCGTCACCAGCACGAAATAATGCCCGGTGATGCGAAAGCGGAAGCAGGGATAGCCGACGATCATCGCCAGCGCACCGGCCGCCGCCATGCTGATGGGAATGCCGATCCAGGGCGACAGTCCTGCGTGGTTCCACAACAGCGCCGTGACGTAAGCGCCGATCCCCATGAAACCGCCATGGCCGAGCGAGACGAGGCCGAACCGGCCCATCATCGACCACGACGTATAGGCGAACGACCAGATCAGGATCAGCACGAGGATATGCAGATGATAGGGATCGCGATAGACGAAGGGCAGCGCGATCAGCGCCGCCAGTCCGATCCCCCACGCCGCAAGCCGTCCCTGCCCCATCATCGGCGCCTCGCAAGCAGGCCCGCAGGCCGGATGAACATCATGACGATGAAGAACGCGAAGGCGAGCACATAGCCCCATTCGAGATCGGAGAACAGGCCGCCGAGCGAGATGATCTCCGCGAACACGAACGCGGCGATGAAGCCGCCGATGAAATTGCCGAGGCCGCCGAGCACACAGATCAGGAAGGTGATCGGACCGAAGGACAGGCCGACGAAGGGATGCACGTCATATTGCAGCACCAGGAGGCAGGCGGCGAGGCCGGCGAGCGCACCGCCGAGCGCCGACGTGATCAGATAGATCCGCTTGGTGTCGACGCCCATCAGCGCCATGATCTGCCGGTCCTGGGAGATGGCGCGGATCGCAGTGCCGGTGAAGGTGCGGGTCATGAACAGATAGACCGCGACCATGCCGACCAGCGCGGCGACGAACGAGAGCAGTCGCGCATAGCTGAAATTCATGTCGCCGAAGGCGAGCACCGGCAGGCGGATGCCGAGATTGCGGAAGTCGATGCCGAAGGCGACCGTGGCAAAGCTCTGCAGCACGAACAGCACCCCACCGGTCGCGAGCAGCTGGTTGATCGGAGGTGCGGTCAGCAGCGGCGCGATCACGAGATAGTGCAGCGCCGCGCCAAGCCCGGCGACGAGCAGGATGGTGAGCGGCGCGGCAACGAAATAGCTGATGCCGTAATACTGCACCATGAAATACATGCCGTACATGCCGATCATGACGAGCTCGGCGTAGCAGATCCAGGTCACGTCGATGACGCCGAAGATCAGGTTGAGCCCGAGCGCAAGCAGCGCCAGCACGCCGCCGAGCAGGATGCCGTTGATGACGGCCTCCAGCAGATAGATGTCGAATACGTCCAGGAACGCCTGCATGCCCATCACACCCCGAGGTAAGCTTCCTTGACCGTGTCGCTCGCCAGCATCTCGGCCGAGGTGCCGGACGCGCGGATCGTGCCCGCCTCGATCAGATAGGCGCGGTCGACCACCTTCAGCACCTGCTGCACGTTCTGCTCGACGATCAGCACCGTCAGCCCGCTGGCGCGGATCCGCTTCACCAGCTCGAACACCTGCTGCACAACCACCGGCGCCAGCCCCGCCGAGGGTTCGTCGAGCAGCAGCAATTTTGGATTGGACATCATCGCGCGGCCGATGGCGCACATCTGCTGTTCTCCGCCGGACATGGTTCCGGCCATCTGGTGACGGCGTTCCTTCAGGCGCGGAAACAGGTCGAAGACGACCTCCAGCCGCTCGGCGTAGTGGTCCCGCGCCTCCTTCATGAAGGCGCCCATCTTGAGATTGTCGTCGACCGTCAGCTGTGGAAACAGCCGCCGGTTCTCCGGCACATGCGCAATGCCGAGGCTGACGATCTTGTGCGGCGGGGTCGCGACGACGTCGACGCCTTCCATCTTGATCGATCCGCGCGAGGGGCGGATCAGGCCGGAGATGACGCGCATCAAGGTGGTCTTGCCGGCGCCGTTGGGGCCGATGACGCCGACGGCTTCGCCGGCCCTCACGTCGAGATTGACGTCGAACAGTGCCTGGAAGGTGCCATAGCCGGCATTGACGCCGCGAAGCTCCAGCATCGGCTAGCCCCCTGCGCGGCGGCGCGCTTCGGCGGCCGCGGCCTGCGTGGTCTCGGCATCGGTGCCGAGATAGACCTCGATGACGCGCGGATCGCCCGCGACTGCGCTCGGCAGGCCTTCCGAGATCTTCTCGCCGTGATCGAGCACCATGACGCGGTCGACGACGCGCATCAGGACGCCCATGATGTGCTCGACCCAGATGATAGTGATGCCCAGCTCGTCGCGGATGTTGCGCAACATGTCCGCGGCCTGATCCATCTCGGCATCGTCGAGACCGCCGAGGCTCTCGTCGGCGAGCAATAGTTTTGGCGCGGTGGCGAGCGCCTTCGCCAGCTCGAGCTTCTTCAGCCCCGCTGCGCCAAGCCCATCGACGCTGGCATGGCGGTCGGTCGGCAGACCGACCATCGCCAGCGAGCGTTCGGCCGCCTCCTCGGCCTTGGCGCGGCTGTGGCGGCCCTGGCCGTAGAAGCCGGCAAGCGCCACGTTCTCGAAAATGCTCAGACGGCGGAACGGCCGCGGGATCTGGAAGGTCCGCCCGATGCCGCTGTTGATGATCCGGTGCGGCGCAAGGCCCGCGATCTCGTGCCCGGCGAACAGGATCGATCCGGAGGTCGGCGCCAGTGTGCCGGACAGCATGTTGAAGATCGTGCTCTTGCCCGAGCCGTTGGGACCGATCAGGCCGAGGATCTCGCCCTCGTCGACCCTGAACGACACGTTGTTCACGGCGGTGAAGCCGCCAAACCGCTTCACCAATCCGTTGACTTCCAACACCGCAGCACTCCGCTACTGGTTGCTGTAGGTGGTGCCCTTGGGCAGCGGCAGCACAGCCTCGCGCTGCGCCTGGCTCTTGGGCCACACCACATAGGACTTGTCGTCGACGTATTGGATCACGACTGGGAACGAGCGCTCGTTCTGGCCGGCCATTGGCGAGCCCTCGCCGTGGAATTTGACGCCGAAGCCGAGCATGGTGCCGCCCTCGGGTATGTCGGTGTCCAGCGCTGCCTTGCGCAGGGAGTCGGGATCTACGCCGCCATATTTCTTGATCGCTCGCGGCAGCACGTCGGTCAGGAACAAATAGGTGTTGGACGCAGCCATGCCGACATGGGCCGAACGAATGGCGACGCCCGGCTTGCGCTTGTCGAACTCCTCGCCAATCGCCTTGATGATCGGCGGCAGCTTCGGATCCATGCTCTTCTGGTTGGCGAGCCAGATCGAGATCGGATCGGTGTTGAAGACGTAGTTTACGTCGGCGCCCAGGCCTTCCTTCAGCTTCTCATAGACCCCGTAGCCGGCGCCATGCCCTACGAGTGCGCCGAACTTCAGCCCCTGTTCGCGGGCTTGCCGGAGCAACAGGGTGATGTCGGGATTATAGCCGGTATGGAAGACCACATCCGGCTTGGCCCGCTTCAGCTTGGTGACCAGCGCAGACAAATCCGGGGCCGTCGCCGAATAGCCCTCTCTGAGCACGATATTGAAGCCGGCCTTCTTGGCACCCGCCTCGTTGCCTTTGGCAACGTCGACGCCGTAGGCGCCGTCCTCGTGGATGATGGCGACCCGCAGGTCCTTCGGGTCCTTGCCCAACTTTTCCTTCGCGTTCTGCGCGATGAAGTCCATCGTCATCATGCCGAACTGATCACCGGAGGCCTGCGGGCGAAACACGTATTTGTAGTTCTTGTTCTCCAGCACCGCCGACGAAATGCAGGTCGTGATCCACATGAACTTCTTCAGCTGCTCGACCCGCGCTGCCACCGGCACGCATTGCGCCGAGGAGAAGAAGCCGAGCAGCATGTCGACCTTTTCCTGCTCGATCAAACGGATCGCTTCATTGATGGCGACATCCGGCTTGCTCTGAGCATCGGCATAGATCGCCTCGATCTTGTAGCCTTCGACGTCTTTCGCGCTGTACTGATCCAGCATGATCCTTGCGCCGGTATATTGCAGCTCCGAGCCGCCGCCGGCGAGCGGGCCCGTCAGATCATAGATGACGCCGATCTTGAGCTTCTTCTCTTGAGCCTCGGCAGACACCGCCAAGCCCGTCGCTGATATCGCGACCAACAGCCCACGTACCAACCGGGCAGCCATGCGCAGGCGCATCAAAACCTCCCTGGACGATTGTGCATTGCATTCTTGGTGCAACTTCTTCGGCCCATCACATGGGCTGCGCGCGGCGATGTCAAGTCTCGCGCGTCAGCGCACTGCGAACTGCTGCTCGATGAAGGCCGTGACAAATCGCGGCATGGACGGCCTGAGATCGCTGGTCCCGCGCACGAGATGAATGGCCGACAGCTCCGGCTCGACCTCGCGCGCAAGGTTCGCTTCGATCCGGGCGCGGGCCACATCGCCCGGCATGTCCAGGTTGACGACCTGCAACATCGCGATCGTGGGGCCGGTGACCACGCAATGCCAGCCCGGCTCGATCCGATAGTCGGCCGCGGTCAGGCCGGTCTCCTCGCCGAGCTCGCGGACGACACTGCCCGGAATGTCGAGCGCGCCGTCCCTGACGTCGTCGAGATCAGGCGTTCCCGAGGGGAAATAAATGCGGCCCGCATTGGCGGTGTGGGGCGCCATCTCGCCCATGATGAAGGCGCCGTCGGAGGCGCGCAGCGCGCCCATGCCAAAGCCGTTGAACACGGCCTTGTCGGGAAAGCCCCAGTCGCGCCAGGCGAGGAAGCTTGCGAAATCGGTTTCGAAATAGGTCGCGGTCAGACGACCGTCGTTGAACACGGCGTCGCGCCCGAGCAGGACGCGACCGTTCCAGATTTTCGGCCGCTCGCGTTGCTTCTCGGCGAAATGCGCCGCGATCTCGGCGCGGCGCTCCTCGGCGAACGGCCACACGATCGGCCGCACGGCAAGATCAAGCGTCGTGACGCGATGAATGATTGGTGACGTCATGACACCTGATATCACGCCTTCGCGTCGGCTATTTGGCGCTGCCCGTGGTCTTCTTGGCCTGCTCGACGAATTTGTTGGTGAAGGTCTTGCTGACGTCGATCTTGGCGTTCGCCACCTCGGGCGAGCCGACACTGAACACCGCGAGCACGGCGTCCGCACCCTTCGGGTCCATCTTGCCGGTCTCGGAATACATCGGGATCGTGTTCTTCAGTGCGGCGAGATAGAGGTCCTTGTTCTTGCCGACGGTCTCCTCCGGCATCTTCGCCATGATCTCCTCAGGGCTGTGCGAATGGATCCAGGCGAGCGTGGCGAGGATCGCATTGGTGAGCGCCTGCGCTTCCTTTTCATGGCCATTGATCCAGGCCACGGTCGAATACAGCGCGCCGCCCGGATATTCGCCCCCGAACGTCTCCAGCGTGTCCTTCTGGGTGCGGGTGTCCGAGAGGATGCGCAGATCCTTGTGGCTGCCCTGCAGCACGGTCACGGACGGATCGAGCATCACGGCCGCATCGATCTGGCCCTGCTCCATCGCGGCCACCGCGGTGGCGCCGAGGCCGACGCCGATCACGGCGGCGCTGGTGGGATCGAGCCCGTTCTTCTTGAGCATATATTTCAGGAAGAAGTCGGTGGAGGAGCCGGGCGCACTGACGCCGACCTTCTTGCCGGCGAGATCCTTGACCGACTTGATGTCGTTGGTGCGCGAGGGCGCGACCACCAGCACGAGGCCGGGATAGCGGTCATAGACCACGAAGGACTGCAGCTCCTGCTTCTTGGCTGCGAGATTGACGCAATGGTCGAAATAGCCGGAGACCACGTCGGCGCTGCCGCCGAGCACGGCTTTCAGCGCGTCCGAACCACCCTTGAGGTCGACCAGCTCGACATTGACGCCGGCCTTGTCGTATTCGCCGAGCTGCTTGGCCAGCACCGTCGGCAGATAGCACAGGCAGGAGCCGCCGCCGACCGCGATGGTGACCTTGCTTTGCGCCGCGGCAAGCGAGGTGGTGAGCGTCAGCGCGAGCAGTGCACCCGCGAGCCTGGCAATCGTGTTCTTCATTGGTTTCCTCCGTTCGGCCGGCGGCACCATAGAGCAGCGGGGCTGGCTTGAGAAGCACTGCCTGAGCGGGCCGGCCATCAGCCCTTCGGCGCAATAGCGTGCCCACACACGACCCGGGATCGCATCGACGCGATCCAATAGACCTGCTTCCTAGCCCCGCCCATCCGACGCGGTCGGCCGCCACACCAGGAGCCGCCGCTCCACCAGCGTAACGCCGAAGTCGATCAGGATGACGAAGGCCGACAGCACGAACATGCCGGCGAACACGCCGGCGACGTCGAACACGCCCTCGGCCTGCTGGATCAGGTAGCCGAGCCCGGCGGCCGATCCCAGATATTCGCCGACCACTGCGCCGACCACGGCGAAGCCGACCGAGGTGTGCAGCGAGGAGAACATCCAGGACAGCGCCGACGGCCAATAGACATGCCGCATCAGCTGTCGCTCGCTCATGCCGAGCATGCGGCCGTTGTCGAGCACGGTCCGACTGACTTCCTTGACACCCTGATAAACGTTGAAGAACACGATGAAGAACACCAAGGTGACGCCGAGCGCGACTTTGGACCAGATGCCGAGCCCGAGCCACAGCGCGAAGATCGGCGCCAGCACGACCCGCGGCAGTGCGTTGACCATCTTCACATAGGGGTCGAACACCGCGGCGACCAACGGCTGTCGCGCGAACCAGAATCCGGTCAGCACACCACCGGCCGATCCGATCACGAAGGCAAGGATCGATTCCGCCAGCGTGATGCCGAGGTGCTTCCAGATCATTCCGGAGGCGAACCATTTCACGATCTGGCTGAACACGTCGAACGGGTTGGAGAAGAAGAACGGCGGCAGCAGGATCTTGCCGAACACGGGCACGGTCGACAGCACCTGCCACAGCACGATGCCGACGACCGCGACCAGGACCTGCAGCGCAAACAGCGTCGGGCGCGACATCAGACCGCCTCCGCCGCATGGGTGGACTGCGCGTAACCCTTCATCACCTCGTCCTTCAGCACGCTCCAGATTTCGCGGTGGAGCGCATGGAACTCCTTGTCGAGGCGCACCTCGAAGATGTCGCGGGGGCGGGCAAGGCCGACGCGCCAGTCGCCGATGATGCGCGAGGACGGCCCCGCCGACATGATCACCACGCGGTCGGCGAGCGCGATCGCCTCTTCGAGATCGTGGGTGACGAACAGCACGGCCTTGCGGTCCGCATTCCACAAGTCGAGCAGCAGATTACCCATGACCTGGCGCGTCTGCGCATCGAGCGGCCCGAACGGCTCGTCCATCAACAGGATCTTGGGATCGCGGATCAGCACCTGCGCCAGCGCCACACGCTTGCGCTGGCCGCCCGAAAGCATGTGCGGATATCGGTTCGCGAAGGCGCCAAGGCCGACGGCGGTCAGCCATTTCTGCGCCTGCGACAAGGCTCCATTGCGCGGCGTGCCCTTGATCTCGAGCCCGATCGCGACATTGTCGAGCGCGGTCTTCCAGGGGAACAGCGCATCGGCCTGGAACAAATAGCCGGCGTCCCGATTCAGCCCCGCCAGCGGCTGGTCGAAAATCCTGACGCTGCCGGCGGCTGGCTTGAGCAGGCCGGCGGCGACGTTCAGCAGCGTCGATTTCCCGCACCCTGTGGGCCCGACAATGGCGACGAACTCGCCCTGTGCCACCGCGAGATGGGCCTTCTCCACTGCCGTGTAGACCCGCCCGTCTCCCAGGCGGAACGCAACCTTGGTATCTTCCAGCGCCACTGCCGTGGGCGTCGTCATGTGCTTCCTCCGAACTCAGGCCGATGCCTTAGCCGCTCACGGGGCCAAGTTCAATCGAGGCGCCGGGCGTGCTACGCATGGGTCTAGCCGTGCTCTCACCCTCCCCTGGAGGGGGAGGGTCGGCTCACATGAGCGCAGCGAAATGTGAGACGGGGTGGGGTGACGGTCTTTCCGCAGATGCACTGCCCGCGTGGATAGTGAAGCTCCTCCGAATAAGTGGACACCTGTAGTAGGCTCATTGAGCCCGGAGGTGTCGAATGGAACGTCAACGTCGGTCATTTACCGAAGAGTACAAGCACCAAGCCGTCGAGTTGGCTTTGTCGAGCGGGCGCTCGATCGGGTCGGTTGCCAAGGAACTCGGTCTGCGCGACTCGGTGCTGCGGCGCTGGGTTGACAAGCTCCGGCAGGAGCCGACATCGGCGGCGTGGCGCCCCACCACGCAGGCGACGCCGATGTCGGCGGACCAGGCTTCGGAGATCGCCCGCCTGCGTCAGGAGAACGAACGGCTGCGCATGGAGCGCGACATTTTAAAAAAGTCGATCGCGATCTTCGCCGGAACCCGGACATGAGCTTCCGCTTCATCGAAGACCACCGCGACGCCTATCCGGTGCGGCTGATGTGTGCCGTGCTCGAGGTCTCGCCGGCCGGCTATTACGCCTGGCGCGATCGCCCGGTGAGCGAGCGGACCAAATCCAATGCCAGCCTCCTGGCCGCGATCCGGCAAGTCCATCAAGACAGCAGCGGGCGTTACGGCAGTCCTCGCGTCCATGCCGTCCTGCGCAAGCAGGGCCGCGGCGCCAGCCGTGGCCGGATCGAGCGGCTGATGCACCGGCACGGTATCCGCGCCATCATGGCGCCGCCACGCCGGGTGCGCACCACCGACAGCCGTCACGACCTCCCGATCGCACCGAACCTGATCGCGCGCGACTTCACCGCTCCCGCCCCGAACCGGGTCTGGCTCGCCGATATCACCTACATCCCGACCGCGGAGGGCTGGCTGTATCTGGCGGCCGTCATGGATCTGTTCAGCCGAAAGATCGTCGGCTGGGCCATGCAAGACCATATCCAGGTCGAGCTCGCATCCGCGGCGCTGACGATGGCCATCCAGCAGCAACGGCCGCTGGCCGGATTGATCCACCACTCCGATCGCGGTGTGCAGTATGCCTCACATGCCTATCGCAAGGTCCTCACCGGCGCCGGCATCGTGGCATCAATGAGCCGCAAGGCCGATTGCTACGACAATGCCCCGATGGAGAGCTTCTTCCATACCTTGAAAACCGAGCTGATCCATCATCGCGACTACAACACCCGCGCCGAGGCCCAGCGCGACATCTTCGCCTTCATCGAGGGCTTCTACAACCGAACCCGGCTCCATTCCGCAATCGGATATATCGCCCCGATCGAGATGGAGCTAAAAGCCGCTTAAACCCGTCCACTTTTTCGGGGGAAGATCATAGATCACCCCGCGCGAGCGACCCTCCCCCTCCAGGGGAGGGTAAGAGCGAGTCTTCAACCGATGTCCTCCAAACTGGCCATCAGCTATCAGCACGTCACCAAGCGCTTCGGGTCCCTCGCAGCCGTCGACGACGTGTCGTTCGACGTCGCCGAGAGCGAGTTTGTGGCGATCGTCGGCGGCTCGGGCTCGGGCAAGACCACGCTGCTGCGGCTCGCCACCCGGCTGATCGAGACCGACAGCGGCACCATCACCGTCGAAGGCGAGGACGTGCGGAATGTCGATCCGGTCGCGCTGCGGCGTCGGATCGGCTACGTCTTCCAGAGCGGCGGGCTGTTTCCGCATCTGAGCGTCGCCGACAATATCGGCATCACGCCAAGGCTGCTCGGCGAGCCGGCTCCGACAATCGCACGGCGTGTCGACGAGCTGCTCGAGCTCGTGCAGCTCGACCGCGCAGCGCATCGCGACCGGCTGCCCGAGGCGCTCTCCGGCGGCGAGCGCCAGCGCGTCGGCGTGGCGCGGGCGCTCGCGGCAAGACCCCGCGTCCTGCTGATGGACGAGCCGTTCGGCGCGCTCGATCCCCTTACCCGCGATGCACTCGGTGACGACTATCGCGCGCTGCACCGCAAGCTCGGCCTGACCACCGTCATGATCACGCATGACATGACCGAGGCGATCCTGCTCGCCGACCGCATCGCGGTGATGCGCGGCGGACGATTGCTCGCGCAGGGTACGGCTGCGGAGCTCTCGAGCAGCAGCGACGATTACGTGCTCGAGCTGTTGCGCACCCCGCGGCGCCAGGTCGAGCGACTGAATGCCCTGCTGCCGACGGGCGGTGCGGCATGAGCCTCTTCACCGATCCACGCTGGGGCGAGGCGCTGTCGCATCTGCCGGACTACCTCGGCAACCATGTGCGGGTGAGCCTCGCCGCCCTCGCGCTCGGCCTCGCCGTGAGCTTGCCGCTGGCGATCCTGACGCGCAACCGCCCGGCGCCGCGCGGCATCCTGCTCGCGTTCGCCAGCATCGTACAGACCGTACCCGGGCTGGCGCTGCTCGCGCTGTTCTATCCGCTGCTGCTGCTGGCTGCTTCCGTCACGCTGGCCTGGTTCGGCCTATCCTTCTCCGCGTTCGGCTTCCTGCCGGCGATGCTGGCGCTGGCGCTCTATTCCATGCTGCCGGTGCTACGCAACGGCATCACCGGCCTCAACGGCATCGATCCCGCGCTGATCGAGGCTGCCAAGGGCGTCGGCATGACTGCGCGGCAATCGCTGATGATCGTCGAGCTGCCGCTCGCGCTGCCGGTGATGATGGCCGGAATCCGCACCGCGGCGGTCTGGGTGATCGGCACCGCGACGCTGTCGACGCCGATCGGGCAGACCAGCCTCGGCAATTACATTTTCGCGGGCCTCCAGACCCAGAACTGGGTGTTCGTGCTGTTCGGCTGCGTGGCTTCCGCCCTGCTCGCGCTTGCGGTCGACCAGCTGCTTGGGCTGATCGAGAGCGGCCTGCGCAGCCGCAGCCGTGTGCGCAGCGGCCTCGGCGCGGTCGGAATCGCGGCGCTGGTCGCAGCAACGCTGGTGCCGACCATGGGACGCTCGCCGTCAGGCTATGTGGTCGGCGCCAAGACCTTCGCCGAGCAATATGTGCTCTCGGCGTTGATGAGGGACCGCCTCGAGGCGGCGGGCCTCTCGGCTAATGCGCGCTCCGGCCTCGGCTCCAGCGTGATCTTCGGGGCGCTGAAGGCCGGCGATATCGATCTCTATGTCGATTATTCCGGGACGCTCTGGGCCAACCAGCTGCATCGCACCGACATGATGGCGCGCGCCGAGCTGGTGGCGGAATTGAAGACGGCGCTCGCCAAAGACAACATTACCATGCTCGGCGAGCTCGGCTTCGAGAACGCGTATGCGCTGGTGATGCCAAGACGACGCGCCGAGGCGCTCGGTATCCGAACCATCGCCGATCTCGCCACACATGCGGCGACGCTGTCGATTGCCGGCGACTACGAATTCTTCTCGCGGCCCGAATGGGCTGCCCTGCAGAAGGCCTATGGGCTGCAGTTCCGCGCCCAGCGTCAGATGCAACCGGACTTCATGTATGCGGCTGTCGCCGGCGGCGAGGTCGACGTCATCGCCGGCTACACCAGCGACGGCTTGATCGCCAAATACGAGCTCACAACGCTCGACGACCCCAGACACGCCATCCCGCCCTACGACGCGATCCTGCTGCTCGCGCCAAAGCGCGCCGGCGACGAGCGACTGCAGGCGGCGCTCAAGCCATTGCTCGGCAAGATCGACATCGCCACCATGCGCGAGGCGAACCTGCGCGCCAGCGGCAATGATGCGAATTCATCGCCCGATGCGGTGGCGAAGTGGTTGTGGGAGAAGATCAAGCAATAGATTCGGGGCAAGCCAATCCAACCTCCGTCATCCTGAGAGGGGCACGGTTAGACAGCGGCACAGATTTCACCGGTCGAAGAGGCGCGTCCGCGATCCGAGCGAGAGGCTACAGCCCCCGGATCATCCCGGCATCGATCAGCAGCCGGTTCAGCCGCCGCGCCTCGGCGCCGTCCTTGCAGCCGTAGAAGATGCCCTTGCAGCGGAGCATGATCTCTTTCTGCTCGGCAAAGGAGGGATCGAGCGGGATGCCGGCGGCTTCCTGAATGACCAGCGGCAGATAGGGGCCGTCGATCGTGTCCATCACGGCCTCGCTTCTAACCGGCTCGAAATTGATGGCGTCGATGGCGTAATAGGTCGCGTAGAGGCGCGCATCGTAGGCGTCGAGCTTCTTGCCGATCGCGCCCTCGTCGAGCCCGGGCTCAAGGATGGCAGGCGCAAATTCCGGCTGGTGATCGCCGTAGCGCACGATCAGGAAGGGCTCGCCCGGAAAGGTCTTCTTCAAACCGGCAACGAACGCCTTGTACTGCTCGGCGCTCATCGCCTGCCGGCGCAGATATTCGTCGATGGACGCCACGTTGCCCGGCGCGCGCCAATTCGGCAGCAGGTCCGGGCGGAAGCGGGTCTCCCAGGGGAAGTGGTTGGCACCGAGATAGATGAAGGTGAACAGCGGCTTGTTGGGCGGCTGCTGGCCCATCAGCTGAAGCGCCTTGTCGTAGAAGAAGCTGTCGGGCTCGACATCCTTGGCGCCGAGATCCTTGGAATCGAGGAAGCGCTCGATTCCCGTCGTCATCTGGAAGCTGCGCGCGCCCATGAAGCCGCCATGGGCGGGATAGAGCGACAGCGTGTCATAGCCGCAGCGGCGCAGCGCCAGCGGCAGGCCGCGCTCGACCCGGTTCGAGGCGATGCGCGTGACGAAATAGGCGAAGCGGCCGAATGAACGCGAGGAGAGCCCTGCGAGCACGTTGTATTCGGTGAACCAGCTCGGCCCGCCATTGCTCTCGGCGAGGAACGTGCGCTGCTTGCCGTCCCACGATTTGAAATAGTCGTCATAGCGCGGCGGCACCTTGATGCCCTGGGCGGCGCGGATGTCGAAGCTCGATTCATCATGGATCATGATGATGTTGGGGCGGCGGCCCGCGGGGTGGCAGGCATCGACCAGCGGGATGTTGAGCCGCTCGCCGGTCGAAGCAGACGCCGCCATGAAGCCGTATTGCGCAAAGTCGGAGACGGCCGTGACGCCCGAGCGGAAGAATTTCGAGAGATAGCCGTCGTCGTAATAGCCGCGCCAGGCCTCGTCCGGGTGATAGAGCGAATAGCCGACCAGGGCGGCAAGGCAGGCGAGCTTGCAGGCGAGCGCCGGCAAGCGACGAATCCGGAAGGGGTCGAGCCACCACAGCGCGTACATCAGCGGCAGCGTGACGAGACCGGCCAGGATCACCGACCAGCGCAAATTCGGGAAGATCGTGAACAGGAACGCGACGGTGTCGCGGTCGATCATCATCAGGTCGATGAAGTTGACCGTCATCTGCACGACGTCGTGCTTGAGCCGCGACAGCAGCACCAGCACGACGACCATCGTCAGCGACAGCGCGCCCGACAAGGCGGGGCGACGCAGCAGCGCAATCCAGAAGAAGTTGAGGATGCCCCAGGCCAGCGCGAAGGACAGGCGCGCGCCGAAATCGGTCTCGGTCTCGTACATCAGCGCGAGTGCCGCCAGATGCGGCGCTGCAACCGCGAGCAGCCGCCAGATGCCGAGCGCGGCGACGCTCGCCAGCACGGCGGTCGTGGCAGAAGGACCTGGATTCGGCGCGGACGCCATTGACGACACGCAACTTCTGGTCCGGCGCGGTGATGCCAAGCCGCCTGGCCGGCCCTCAACACGGCCAGCGGCGCCCGATGCAGCCGGAAGCCTGCACCGTGTCATAAAACTGTAACGGAACGGTCAAGGACAGGCAACGCGCGGTGCGGTCCGACCTTCGCTTATTGTTAGTGGGCTGCGCCGCACGGCATCGAACGGAGCCGCTCGCCCGCTAGGGCTTTGCGATCCCCGCGATGAACAGGTCGAGCACCCCTTCCGCCATCCGCTCGGTCTCGCCCTCCCCGACGCCCCAGCGCGGGAAATGGCCGTCGATATTCATCCGGGCGAAACCGTAGACGAGGGCGCGCCCGGCGATCTGGATGCGCTTGAGGTCAGCCGACCGCAGCAGGCCTTGCTCTGCCGCATCAGCCAGCATCTGCTCCGTCAGCGTGATCAGCTCGGCGTTGTCTCGCATCAGCTCCGGCGAGCCGCCATGGGCAAAATAGCGCCCGCTCGAGATGATCTCGAAATGCGCGGGATTGCGCATGGCCCAACGCAAATAGGCGAGACCAAAGGCGCGGAATCGGCCGAGCGGATTGGCGGCCGGAGCCTCAGCCAGCGCCGTCTCGATCTCGGCGCGGAAGCGCCGCTGCGCCTCCTCGGCCGCAGCCGCCATCAGCGCATCGCGGTTGGGAAAGTGTCGGAACGGCGCCCCCGGCGACACCGCGGCCCGGCGCGCCGCCTCCCGTACCGAGACTTCGGCGCCTTCCGCTGCGAGTTGCAACGCAGCATCGATCAACACGCGGCGGAGGTCACCGTGATGGTACGGCCGGGCTTCGGTGGCAGGGCGGCGGGCGCGCGGCTTGGGCGGCTGACGAACAGGCATGCATCTTTCTAACCTCACCCGAACATGAATGTAAGCAATGATTACACCCTTGACGCTGCCCTCAACTCAAAATGTAATCAGCGATTACATAGAGAGGGAGACCCACCCATGTCCGAACCTCGAAGCTGGCTCGAAGGCTGGCGCCTGCTGGCCGTCCTCTGCTTGAGCCTCGTCGCACTCAGCCTATGGATCGCCTCGATGCGGCAGTTCGAGGTCGAGGGCGTTCGCATGGTGATCCGCTTCACGGCGCGAAGCTCGCTCCTGTTGTTCTGCCTCGCCTTCGGCGCCGCGGCGCTGGCGCGGCTCTGGCCCAATGCCTGGACGCGATGGCAGAAGCGCAACCGCCGCTATCTGGGCCTCAGCTTCGCGGTCTCCCACGCCATCCACGCGGCGGCGATCATGACGTTTGCCAGGATGGATCCGGCCGGATTTGCCGAGGCCACCTCGGCGGCCTCCTACATCTTCGGCGGCATCGGCTACGGCCTCATCATGGCCATGAGCGCGACGTCGTTCGACCGCACCGCCGCACTGATCGGCCCGCGAGGCTGGCGGGCCCTTCACCTCGCAGGCGGCTACTACGTCTGGCTCCAGTTCATGGTGTCGTTCGGCAAGCGCGTGCCGACGATGCCGCTCTATGCCGCCTTCCTGCTTCCGCTACTCATCGTGATGGCGCTGCGCATGATTGCGATGGCCCGCCATCCGCGTGGGCAGACCGTCGCGGTGGGTTGAAGCGAAAAGAGCGAGACCGCTGTTTGCGATCTCGCTCGACCATAGTCGCCAAGGTCCAAAATTCGGCTTGGCGAGCGAAGCTTGAATTTCGCTCGTCGTTCCGGGGCGCGCGTTGAGCGCGCACCCGGAATAACGGCATAGCCGTCAGTTCTTGCTCTTATCGACCAGCGCGCCCTTTTTGATCCAGGGCATCATGTCGCGCAGCTTCGCGCCGACTTCCTCGATCGGGTGCGCGGCGAGCTTGGCGCGGGTCGCCTTGAACGAGGTCTGGTTGACCTTGTTCTCGAGCATCCAGTCGCGGGCGAACTTGCCGCCCTGGATGTCGGCCAGAACCTTGCGCATCTCCTTCTTGGTTTCGTCGGTGATGATGCGCGGACCGGTGACGTACTCGCCGTACTCGGCGGTGTTGGAGATCGAGTAGTTCATGTTGGCGATGCCGCCTTCATAGATCAGGTCGACGATCAGCTTCACTTCGTGCAGGCACTCGAAGTAGGCCATCTCCGGCGCATAGCCGGCTTCGACCAGAGTCTCGTAGCCGCCCTTGATCAGCTCGACCAGGCCGCCGCAGAGCACCACCTGCTCGCCGAACAGGTCGGTCTCGCACTCTTCCTTGAAGGTGGTCTCGATGATGCCGGCGCGGCCACCGCCGATGGCGGAGGCGTAGGACAGGCCGAGGTCATGGGCATTGCCCGAAACGTCCTTGGCGATCGCGATCAGGCAGGGCACGCCGCCGCCGCGCTGATATTCCGAGCGCACGGTGTGGCCGGGGCCCTTCGGCGCGATCATCAGCACGTCGAGGTCGGCACGCGGATCGAGCAGATTGAAGTGGACGTTGAGACCGTGCGCGAACACGAGGGCCGCGCCCTTCTTCATGTTGTCGTGCAGGTGCTCGCGATAGATGTCGCCCTGGAGCTCGTCCGGGGTCAGCATCATGACGAGGTCGGCCCATTTGGCGGCTTCCGCGACCTCGAGCACCTTGAAGCCGGCGGCTTCCGCCTTCTTGGCAGAGGCCGAACCCTTGCGCAGCGCAATGGCGACTTCCTTGACGCCGGAATCCTTCAGATTGAGCGCATGGGCATGGCCCTGGCTGCCATAGCCAACGATGGCGACCTTCTTGCCCTTGATCAGGTTCAGGTCGGCGTCGCGATCGTAATAAACACGCATAGGTCGTTTCCTCGTTCAGGGCCGAAATCGGCCAATGGTCAGTGTCCGAAGGGTGAAATTTGCAGATTTCGGGGGCTGTCTAGAGCATTTTCAGCCCTGAGGGAAACCCGTTTCTGCATGGAAATCCGCGACATCATGCATCCATGAAAACGGGGTAGAGGGAGGCCAGCAGCAGGATCGCCATCAGGATATTGAAGGCGCGGACCAGCCGCTCGGAGGTCAGGACCGGCCGCAATGCGGAGCCGAACAGGGCCCAGACCACGGTCGAGACCGTGCCGACGACGAGGCTGATCACGGTCTGGATGGCGATGTTGATCGGGAATTGGGCGATCGCGGCATAGGCCGTGATGGTGCCGATTACGATGACCCAACCCTTGGCGTTGATCCACTGGAACATGGCCGCGCCCCAGAAGGTCATCGGGCCGCGGCCCTTCTCCTCGCCCGGTTTGGCCGGACCGGCCATGGCGATCGCGGCCGCGAGATAGATCAGGTAGGCCGCGCCGGCATATTTCAGGATGGTCTGGAGGATCGGATAGGCGAGGAACACGGAGCCGAGCCCGAGGCCGACCGCGGCGACCATGAAGGCGAAGCCGAGCACGATGCCGACGATGTGCGGGATGGTGCGGCGGAAGCCATAGGTCAGGCCGGAGGACAGCAGCATGATGTTGTTTGGTCCTGGCGTGAAGTACATCACGACCATGAAGACGAGGAAGGCGTAGAACAGCGAGTAGGTCATCATCACCTCACGCAGTCTTCGGCAGAACTTGCGGGCGCTTCGCCAGCACCATCACAGCGATCCCGCCGATCACGGTCAGCATGCCGGCGAGGCGCAGCGGGCCGAAGCGTTCGCCGAACACGATGCTGGAGGCCGCCGAGCCCACGAACGGCACCAGTAGCGCGAACGGCACCACTTGCGCAGCCGGATAGTCGCGCAAGAGCCGGCCCCACAGCCAATAGGCAATGCTGGTGGAAATGCCGCCGAGCATCAGCATGCAAAGCGCCGATGCCAGCGACATGTGCGTCAGCGACGTCCAGGTCGACGCCGGCCCGTTGGCGATCAGCGCCAGCACGAACAGCGGCACGGCCGAGGCGAGGCAGAGCCAAGCAAACAGATCGAACATCGGCACGCCGCGGGCGCCGCGCAGCAGGAGATTGCCGATTGCGAAGCTGAGCGGCGAGATCATCAGAACCGCGAAGGCGCCGACGCTGAAATCATAGCCGACGGTGCCGCAGATCATCAGCAAGCCCACCGTGGCGATGGCGACGCCGAGCGTCTGCACCCGCGTCGGACGTTCGCCGAATACGAGCGCAGCAAAGCCGATCGTGAACAGCGCCTGGCTCTGCACGACGACGGAGGTGAGGCCCACGGGCACCCCATGGGCGATGCCGTAGGCCTGCGACAGGAACTGACCGAGGAACAGCGTGAAACTGATCGCAATCAGCAGTGACCAGGCGACCTTCGGCTTGGGAATGAACAGGCACGGCACCGCGGCGATGGTAAAGCGCAACGCCGTCATCAGCTCCGGCGAAAGCTCGTAGAGCGCAATCCGGCTCGCCACGAAGGCAAGCCCCCAGATGATCGCCACCATGACGGCGATGAGGATGTCGGCCGGCTTCATTCCAGACTCCCTAACCTCTCCCGCTTGCGGGAGAGGTCGGCGCGAAGCGCCGGGCGAGGGTTTTCTCCTCTGGGGGAGTCTTCGCTGGCGAAACACCCTCTCCCCAACCCTCCCCCGCAAGCGAGGGAGGGAGCGCAGCTCCGCTCTGGCTGGCTGAATTGATTGCCACTGGTCTAGCCTTGCTCGCCGGCTTTCGGTTTCCGCAGCAGATACGTGCCGTGCATCGGCGCGTGGTAGTCGGCCGAGACCAGGCTGAAGCCGACGTCGGTCAGCATCCGCTCCATCACCCAGCCGAAGGTGGAATATTCGTCGCGCATGTGGGTCACCACGCCCTCGCGGGAGAAATCGTGGTTCTTGATCTGGAAGTCGGCCCATTGCTCGACGTCACGCTCGATCGTGTCGGGCATCGATGAGTAAACAATGTCACGGAGATAAAACGTCGCTCCGGGCTTGAGCGCACGAAAAATCCGCGACATCGCCACCGCCTTCCAGAAATCCGGCAGATGGTGCAGCGTGAACTCGCTGACGATGAGATCGTAGGATTCGGGCCGATAGGCGAAGCTGAGCAGGCCGGCGGATTGGGTGCGCACGGGCGCCTTGCGGTCGCGGGCATAGATCTCGGCCAGCGCCAGCATCGCCGGCGAAATGTCGATGGCGTCGACGTCAGCCCCCATCAACGCCGCCTCGGTGGCGAGCACGCCGTTGCCGCAGCCGATATCGGCGATGCGCCAGCCGCGCTGGACCCCGAGCATCTTCAGCGCGGCGCGCGCCCGCAGATCGGCATCGTCATGGTTGTCGTAGATCGAGGCCACAGCAGGCTCGATCCCCATCCGGTTCCGCTCGTTGTAGTACCAGTCGCGCGCCAGCATGGCTCACATCCCTTCAGGCCCGCGGCCGATCGCGGCAACACCCGTGCGCGACACCTCGACGAGGCCGAGCGGACGCATCAGGTCGATAAATTGATTGATCTTGTCCGTATTGCCTGTGATCTCGAACACAAAGCTCTCGGTGGTGGCGTCGATCACCCGGGCGCGGAACGCATCCGCCAGCCTCAGCGCCTCGACCCGATGCTCGCCCTGCCCGCGCACCTTGACCATCGCGAGCTCGCGCTCGATCGAGCGCTTGGTCTGGGTCATGTCGACGACCTGGTACACCGGAATCATGCGGTCGAGCTGGTTCTTGATCTGCGCGATCACCATCGGCGTGCCCGTGGTGACGATGGTGATGCGCGACAGATGCTTCTGGGCCTCGGTCTCCGAGACCGTGAGGCTCTCGATGTTGTAGCCGCGCCCCGAGAACAGGCCGATGACGCGCGCGAGCACGCCCGGCTCGTTCTGCACGAGCACCGCGAGCGTATGCGTCTCGTTGGGATCGTGACGGTCCTCGATGAAATAGGCGGATGCGGGCTGGTTCATTGTCGTCCCCTCTTGTCTCTCCGTCACGCCATCGCTGGCGCGTCCGTCCCGACCCAACGGCGGAACAGATCGAAATCGATATTGCCGCCGGACAGCACGAGACCGACGCGCTTGCCCTTCAGCTTGCTCTTTTCCTGCAGCGCCGCCGCCAGCGCGGCTGCGCCGGCGCCTTCGGCGAGATTATGCGTATCGGTCCAGTAGGCGCGGATCGCAGCGGCGACCTCGTCGTCGGTGACCTCTACGATGCGCGAGGCGCCCTTGCGGATCAGCGCGAACGCATCCTCGTCGGGGATGCGCGTCGCCATGCCGTCGGCGCGCGTGTTGCTGGTCTCGGTCGTCACGATTTTTCCGGCCGCGAACGACAGCGCATAGGACGGCGCTTCCGTCGACTGCACGCCGACGATCTCGGTCTTCAGGCCGAGCAGGTCGCGCGCCATGATGCAGCCGCAGATGCCGGAGCCCTGCCCGATCGGCACATAGAGGACGTCGAGGTCGGGCACTGCGCGGAACAGTTCGAGAGCGTAGGTCGCAACGCCAAGAACGAGATCCGGGTGGAACGAGGGCACCATGTGGAGTCCGGCCAACTGCGCGCGGCGCTCGGCTTCCTCGCGTGCCGCCTGAAAGTCCTCGCCGTGTTCGACGAGTTCGGCACCAAAGGCCTTCATCGCGCGGTTCTTCTCGACCGAGTTGCCGCGCGGCACATAGATCACCGCGGGCACGCCGTGGCGGCTCGCGGCAAAGGCGAGGCTCTGACCGTGATTGCCGCGCGTCGCCGAGATGATGCCCGCTGCTTTCGGCCGTTCGCGCTTCAGCCGTTCGAGATAGACGAGGCCGCCGCGCACCTTGAAGGCGCCGATCGGCGTGTGGTTCTCGTGCTTGACCACGACCTCGGTGCCGAGCCGACCGGCGAGCAACGGCCAGGCATGTGCCGGCGTTGCCGGCACCGCCTGCCCCACGATCGCATGTGCGCGCTCGAGCTCCCACAGGTCGAACATGGCCTCACACCAGCGCCTTGCCGCCGGCGAATGCCTTCGCGGTCGCCTCGTCGTTGGCCTGCTCCGGCAGCAGCATCTCGTTGTGGGCCTTGCCGGAGGGGATCATCGGGAAGCAGTTTTCGAGTGCCGCGACACGGCAGTCGAACAGCACCGGGCGCCTGACCGAGATCATCTCCTTGATGGCGCCATCGAGATCGGCCGGCTTGTGCACCTGAAGGCCGACGGCGCCGTAGGCCTCCGCGAGCTTGACGAAATCCGGCAGCGCCTCCGAATAGGAATGCGACAGGCGGTTGCCGTGCAGAAGCTGCTGCCACTGGCGCACCATGCCCATGTACTGGTTGTTCAGGATGAAGATCTTGATCGGCAGCTCGTACTGAACCGCCGTCGACATCTCCTGCATCGTCATCTGCACCGAGGCATCGCCCGCGATGTCGATGACGAGGCTGTCCGGATGCGCCACCTGCACGCCGACCGCAGCCGGCAGGCCGTAACCCATGGTGCCGAGACCGCCCGACGTCATCCAGCGATGCGGCTCCTCGAAGCCGTAGAACTGCGCCGCCCACATCTGATGCTGGCCGACCTCGGTCGTGATGTAGGTATCCTTGCCGCGCGTCGCCTCGAACAGGCTCTGGATCGCGTGCTGCGGCAGGATGACGTCGTTGCTCTTCTTGTAATAGAGCGAGTTGCGGGCGCGCCATTGCGCGATCTGCTGCCACCACGACTTGATGTCGGGCTTCTTCGCCTCCGCCTTGAACACCTGGAGGATGTCGCCGAGGACGTTGCCGCAATCACCGATGATCGGCACGTCGACCCGGATGTTCTTGTTGATCGAGGACGGATCGATGTCGATGTGGATCTTCTTCGAGCCGGGCGAGAACGCATCGACGCGGCCGGTGATGCGGTCGTCGAAGCGCGCGCCGACGCACAGCATGACGTCGCAATCATGCATGGCCATGTTGGCCTCATAGGTGCCGTGCATGCCGAGCATGCCGAGCCAGTTCTTGCCCGACGCCGGATAAGCGCCGAGGCCCATCAGCGTCGAGGTGATCGGAAAACCGGTGACCTCGACCAGCTCGCGCAACAGCCTGGTCGCCTCGGGACCGGAATTGATCACGCCGCCGCCGCTGTAGATCACGGGACGCTTGGCGTTCGCGAGCAGCGAGACCGCTTTACGGATCTGCGCCGCATCGCCTTTCAGGCGCGGGGCGTAGGAGCGGTGCACGTCCGATTTGCGCGGCGGATGATAGGTTCCGGTGGCGAACTGCACGTCCTTGGGGACGTCGACCAGCACCGGGCCCGGACGGCCCGAGGTTGCGACGTAGAAGGCCTCATGCAGCACCTTTGCGAGATCGTTGACGTCGCGCACCAGCCAGTTGTGCTTGGTGCAGGGGCGCGTGATGCCGACGGTGTCGCATTCCTGGAACGCGTCGTTGCCGATCAGATGCGTCGGCACCTGGCCGGAGATGCAGACCAGCGGGATCGAGTCCATCAGGGCGTCAGTGAGCGGCGTCACCATGTTGGTGGCACCGGGGCCGGAGGTCACCAGCGCAACGCCCGGCTTGCCGGTTGAGCGCGCATAGCCCTCGGCGGCATGGCCCGCGCCCTGCTCGTGACGGACCAGGATGTGCTGGACCTCGCTCTGCTGGAAGATCTCGTCGTAGATCGGAAGCACCGCGCCGCCGGGATAGCCGAAAATGTCGGTCACGCCGTGATCGATGAGTGCGCGGACGATCATCGCGGCGCCGGTCATCTGGTTCGGGTCGTGGCTCTTGTCGCTCATTGGCTTGCTCCGGATGCGCTGTTGTCAGCGGCTTCATTCGTGTCGGGTTCGGGAAATAAAAAAGGCCCCGAAGAGGGCCCATGCACACCGCCAGTCATGTGGATGGCAGCTAGCCACCCCCGGCGGTGTGCCTGGGTACGACGGCGATAAGGAGTTTGGTAATAATGTTACGCATGGCGGTGCTCGGCTTCCCAAAGGTTGCGCGAAACATAGCGGCCAAAGCCTGAATGTCAAGGCAATGCGGCCGTTCCCGCGCGGCTTTGGCAGTGTAGCGGTGTTCCCCGGGTTCGGCGAGAGGTAAATTCGGGAACCCGGCACAAAAGCGCGTCAATCGAGGTTCCGCTCCGCCGTCACGATCGCCGCGAGCCATCCCCGCGCCTCCTGCGGCCTCACCCATTCGAAGTCCGGCAGCTGGTGCCGGAACCAGGTGAATTGCCGCTTGGCGTAGTGGCGGGTATCGGCGCGGCCGATGCTGGCGGCCTCCTCCAGGCTGAGCTCGCCGCGCAGATGCCGAATCAAGCACGGCACGCCATGGGCCTTCATGGCCGGCAGCAGCGGATCGAGATGCCTGGCGGCGAGCCGCTCGATTTCCTTGAGCGCGCCGGCGCCCAGCATGGCATCGAAACGGGCATCGATGCGGGCATAGAGCTCGTCACGCTCGGGGGCGAGGAAGACCGCGCGAAAATTGTCCTTGGACAGCAGCGGTGGCTGTCCTTCCCGGTGCCAATCGAGCAGCGAACGGCCGGTTGCCTCGACGACCTCGAGCGCGCGGGCGATGCGGGTGCGGTCGCGCAGGTTCAATCGCTCGGCCGCGTGCGGATCGCGCGCTGCAAGTTCCGCGTGCAGCGCCTCGACGCCGTTCCGCTCCAGCCGCGCGCGCACGTCCTCGCGCAGCTCGGCGGGGATCGGCGGCACCACGGAGAGACCTGCGGTCAGCGCCTTGAAATAGAGCCCGGTGCCGCCGATGAAAATCGGCAGACGTCGCTGGTCTCTTGCTTCGTCGAGCGCCTTCGCCGCATCGCTTACCCAGGCACCGGCCGAGAAATTCACGGCGGCATCGACATGGCCATAGAGACGATGCGGCACGAGCGCCTCGTCCGCCGCGGTCGGCCGCGCCGTGATGATGCGCAGGTCACGATAGACCTGCATGGAATCGGCATTGATGACGACGCCGCCGGCGGCGAGCGCGAGCTCGAGCGCCAGCGCCGACTTGCCGCTGGCGGTCGGGCCTGCGATAAGCACGGCCTTGCTCGAATGCCCCTCGCTCACGAAAACCTCAAATGTCCCTCGTCGCCACGCTGATCTGCAACCCCGACAATCCCGCGCTCGACTCGACCATCGTCGACGGCGCCCGCACCGTGCTGCCGCAGGCGGCGCCCGCGCACTGGCTGTTCGACGGGGTTGCGGTCGACATCCCCTTCGGCGCCGACAGTAACCTCGAAGGCGACCGCCACGCCATCGAGCAGCGGTTGCGCGAGCTCCGCGGCGACCTGCCCATCGACATCGTCGTGCAGCCTGTTGGCTTCAGGCGCAAGAAGCTTTTTCTCGCCGACATGGATTCCACCATGATCGGCCAGGAATGCATCGACGAGCTCGCTGATTTCGTCGGAGTCAAGGCGCATGTCGCCGCCATCACCGAACGTGCCATGCGCGGCGAGATCGAGTTCGAGCCGGCGCTGCGCGAGCGCGTCGCGCTGCTCAAGGACCTGCCGGCCAGCGCGGTCGACGAGGTGCTGGCCAAGCGCATCACGCTGACGCCGGGCGGCCGCGAGTTGGTCGCCACCATGCGCGCGAACGGCGCCTATACCTGCCTCGTCTCCGGCGGCTTTACCTTGTTCACGCGCGCGGTCGCCGCCAAGATCGGTTTCCAGGAGAACCGCGCCAACGAGCTCGTCGTGCGCGACGGCAAGTTCACCGGCGAAGTGAAGGAGCCGATCCTGGGCCGCGCCGCGAAGCTCGCGACCCTGGTGGACCTGATGGAATCGTTCGATCTCGACGACATCGACTCGGTCGTGGTCGGCGACGGCGCCAACGATCTCGCGATGATCCAGGCCGCGGGACTGGGGGTGGCCTATCACGCCAAGCCCGCGGTGGCGGCGGCTGCAGCCGCGCGGATCGATCACGGCGATCTCACCGCGCTACTGTATGCACAGGGGTATCGGCGAGACGAGTTCGTGGAGGGGTAGATTTTCTCTCTGTCATTCCGGGCCGACGCGAAGCATCGAACTATGGTGCGCGATTGCGCACCTGAGAATCTCGAGATTCCGGGTCTGGTGCTTGCGCACCATCCCGGAATGACAGTGAGCGTGCAGCTAAGCGCTTTCTACTGCACGCTCAGCGCGACGAAGCGCAGCTCGCCCTCGCCGTTCGAGACCAGCAGCAGCACCGATTTCTTGCCGTCCTTCTTGAGCTGATCGACCCGCTTCTGGATGTCGGCGCCGCTCGACACCGCCTCCTGCGCCACCTCGACGATGACGTCGCCGGCGGACAGGCGCTTCTCGGCGGCGTCCGAATTGGCGTCGACATTGGTGACGACCACGCCCTTGACGCTGTCCTTGATCTTGTAGCGCGTGCGCAGATCCTTGCTCAGCGCCGCGAGATCGAGGCCGAGCGCCTTCTGCGTCGCCGGCTTCTCCGGCGCCGGCTCGTCGGTCTTCACCGCCGCCTGTACCTTGTCGGGATCCTGGAGGCGGCCGAGCGTGACCTTCTTGGTCTCTTCCTGGCCCTTGCGGATGATGACGACGTCGACCTCCTTGCCGACCGCGGTGTCGGCGACGACGCGGGACAGGTCCTTCGGGTCCTTGACGTCCTTGCCGTCGAACTTGACGACGACGTCGCCGGGCTCGATCCCGGCGGGCTTGGCCGGGCCCTTGTCGTCGACGCCGGCAACCAGCGCACCGCGCGCGGGCTTGATGTTGAGGCTCTCGGCGATCTCGTCGGTGACGCTCTGGATGCGCACGCCCAGCCAGCCGCGGCGCAGCTCGCCGAACTGGCGGAGCTGGTCGACGACGCCCACCACCGTCTTCGACGGCACGGCGAAGCCGATGCCGATGGAGCCGCCGGACGGCGATATGATCAGCGTATTGACGCCGATGACGTCGCCGTCGAGGTTGAACAGCGGACCCCCGGAATTGCCGCGGTTGATGGAGGCGTCGGTCTGGATGTAGCTGTCGTACGGCCCTGAGGAGATGTCGCGGTTCTTTGCCGAGACGATGCCGGCCGTCACGGTGCCACCGAGACTGAAGGGATTGCCGATCGCGACCACCCAGTCGCCGAGGCGCAGCTTGTCGCTATCGCCGAACTTCACCGCGACCAGCGGCTTCGGCGGCTTGATCTTGAGCACGGCGAGATCGGTCTTCTTGTCGACGCCGACCAGCTCGGCCTTGATCTTGGTGCCGTCGTTGAGGATGACGTGGATCTCGTCGGCATCCGCAATGACGTGGTTGTTGGTGACGACGACGCCCGCCGTATCGATGATGAAGCCGCTTCCGAGCGAGTTGGTCTTGCGCGGCGGGTTGTTGTCGCCGCGCTCGCCGCCCTTGCTGCCGCCACCGGGACCCCGGCGGTTCTTGAAGAAGTCGTCGAAGAACTCCTCGAACGGCGAGCCGGGCGGCAGTTGCGGCATGGTGTTGCTGCCGCCCCCCTTGGCCTCGACCGTCTGGGAGGTCGAGATGTTGACGACCGCGTCGATCACCTTCTCGGCGACATCGGCGATGCCATCCGGTCCACGCGCATGGGCCGGCGCGCCGAACGCGCTGAAAGCACCGACGGCGAGCGCGGCCAGCCCAATTCGCACACCAAGTCGCACGCGGCGGCGCGAGCGGGACGGGGCAATGGTGGCAGCGGTCATTGTGATCTCCAAGTAAAGGGATTCGGCGCCAGACTGCGCTCGAACGGGGGCACGGCGCAAGCGCGGAGCTTCACGGGCCTCAAGAGCCCGATAATACGGCGAAAACCAGTCTGGCGCCTTCACTTTGGCGTTGGCCGAAGGCCTAAATCGGGCGCCGCATAACCCAGATCAGGACCAGTCCGGCCACGGCCGAGGCGATCCCGACCGCCCGCAGGATGTTGTCCGGAGTGGCGATGGCGCTTTTCATGGCTTTGCGCATCCAGTTCGGACTGGCCGCGAACATCAAGCCTTCGAGCACGAACAGGATGCCTAGGCCGATGAGGAAGTCGGCGAACGCAATGGACCTCATCGGAATGGAACCTCCCGTTATGCTGTTCTTGTCTGGACAAAGGGCGGCGAAATCCGCCGCCCTTTGTCTAGCTTACGGCTTCGCCGGCGTCTCGGTTGCCATCTTGCCGGACGGGTTACTGAAGTACCGGAAGAAATCCGAATCCGGCCGCAGCAGGAAGCGGGTGTCGTTCGCACGCAGCCCGTTCTCATAGGCCGTCATCGACCGGTAGAAGGCGAAGAAGTCGGCGTCCTTGCCATAGGCCTCCGCAAACAGGCGGTTGCGCTCGGCATCGCCCGCGCCGCGGGTCTGCTCAGCCTGCGAATTGGCCTCCGCGATGATGACGGTCGCCTCGCGGTCGGCCTTGGACTTGATCTCCTGGGCCTTCTGTCCACCCTGTGCCCGGAACTCGGCGGCCTCGCGCTCACGCTCGGTCTTCATGCGCAGATAGACCGCCTGGCTGTTCTGCTCCGGCAGGTCGGCACGGCGGATCCGGACGTCGACGACCTCGATGCCGTAGCCGTCCGCCTCGCGATCCAGCTGGTCGCGGATGCGCAGCATCAGCTTCTCGCGGTCGTCGCGCACCACGTTGATGAAGGTGACCTCGCCGAGCACGCGGCGCAGCGCCGCGTTCAGGAGCGTGGTGAGCTGGATGTTGGCAGCCTGGATCGAGCCGATGCTTTGATAGAAGCGCAGCGCATCCTTGATGCGGTAGCGCGCGAAGGCGTCGACGACGAGCCGCTTCTGGTCGGACGCGATCGCTTCCTGCGACGGATTCTCCAGATCGAGGATCCGCTTGTCGATGTTGATCACCGAATTCCACGGCGCCTTGAAATGCAGGCCGGGGGCGGTGACGACGTCGACGGGCCGGCCGAACTGGAGCACGATGGTCTGCTCGGTCTGCTGTACCGTGAACAGCGACATGTAGCCGACGATCAGGACCAGGAGCAGCCCGAGCAGCGTGACGAAACCTGTAACCGGAGACCTCATCGGCTGCCTCCGCTCGACTGCGGACCGGTGGTAGGCGGTCGCTTGGTCGTCAGTTCGGGAAGCGGCAGATAGGGCACGATGCCCTGCCCCGAGGCGCCGCCGTCATAGACGAGCTTGTCGGCGCCGCCGAGGACGCGCTCCATCGTCTCAAGATAGATCCGTTCACGCGTCACGTCGGGCGCTTTCTTGTATTCCTCGTAAACTTTCAGAAAGCGCGCGCTCTGGCCCTTGGCCTCGGCGACCGCTTGCTCCTTGTAGCCTTCGGCGGCCTGAAGGATCTGCGCTGCACGTCCGCGCGCCTGCGGCACCACCTGGTTGGCGTAGGTCTGCGCTTCGTTCTGCAGCTGCTCGAGATTGGCGCGCGCCGCCTGCACGTCGCGGAAGGCGTCGATCACCTGCGCCGGCGGATCCACCTTCTGCATCTGCACTTGGCTGATTTGAATGCCCGCGCCGTAGCTGTCCAAGGTCCTCTGGATCAGTTCATGCACGTTCTGCTCGGTGACGTTCCGCGCGCCGGTCAGGATCGGCTGGATCTGCGAGCGGCCGATCACCTCGCGCATCGCGCTCTCGGCGACCGCCTTCACGGTGCCTTCGGGATTCTGAATGTTGAAGAGGAAATCGCCGACGCCGTCCGGCTTGATGCGCCAGAGCACGGTGAAGTCGACGTCGACGATGTTCTCGTCGCCGGTCAGCATCAGGCTCTCTTCCGGCACGTCACGAACTGAGCGGCCGCGCCGCGCCGGATCGTCGATCAGCGTCATGCCGATGGAGATGGTGTTGACGCGCAGCGCCTTCGGCAGCAGCACTGTCTCGATTGGATAAGGCAGATGGTAGTTCAGGCCCGGCTGCACGGTGCGGACATGCTTGCCGAAGCGCAGCACGACGCCGAGCTCTTCGGACTGCACGCGGAAGAAGCCCGACAGCAGCCAGAATGCAACGATCAGCAGGATGATCAGCGTGATGCCGACGCCGGAGAAATAACCACCCGGCATGATCTGCTGGAGGCGGTCCTGGCCGCGCCGCAGAAGGTCCTCCAGATCCGGCGGCCTCGGCCCGACCGGTTGCGGACCTGAGCCCCATGGTCCCTTTGGACCCGAGCCCCACGGGCCACCGCCCTGATTCTTCCACGGCATTCGACGCTCTCCTCGGCAGGGTGGAATTGCCCCCGCCCGCTTTGTCCGGTCCGGCTTTATAGGGGACAGGCAGGTCCCTTACAACGCAGCCCTGGCCGTCTTCCGAGCTATGCTCGGGCGCGAAAAAGTCAATGTAAACATTGACGAAAGCGGTTAATGGCCGCGCCGCCGACGATATGTCACATAGGAGACGTCGGCGCTGTCGTCGGGGCCGGCAGGGTGGCGGATGCGTTCAACCTCGTCCCATTCCGCCTTGTCGATGTCGAAATGCGTATCGCCTTCCGGCCGCGCGTGCACTTCGGTGATCTCGAGGCGGTCGGCGCGATCAAGCCATTGCCGGAAGATCTCGGCGCCGCCGATCACCGCGATCTCAGTGACCGAACGCCGCAGGGCGTCGCCAAGCGCGACCGCGCCGGCATCCGCTGGCGACGTCGTGACGATGGCGCCATTGGCGCGATAAGCGGCATCGCGCGTGACCACGATGTTGGTGCGGCCCGGCAGCGGCCGGCGCAGGGTCTCGAAGGTCTTGCGGCCCATGATCACGGGCTTGCCGATCGTCAGCGCCTTGAATCGCGCCATATCGGACTTCAATCGCCATGGCATCGCATTGCCCGCGCCGATGACGCCATTCTCCGCGATCGCGACGACGAAGACGATCTCCATCAGGCAGAGCTCCCGGCAAGCCGTGTCAGCGCAGGCCCGGTGACGCGGCAAAGCGTCCAGTCGTCCATCATGACCGCGCCAAGCGATTTGTAGAACGCGATCGAGGGTGCGTTCCAGTCGAGCACCGCCCATTGCAGGCGCGACCAGCCGTTGTCGACGCATTCCCTGGCGAGATAGGCCAGCAGCGCCTTGCCGAGGCCCTTGCCGCGATGCGACGGCCGGACATAGAGATCTTCGAGATAGATGCCGTGGCGGCCGCTGAAGGTGGAGAAATTGAGAAACCACACCGCGAAGCCGACCGGCTCGCCGTTCCACTCCGCGATCGCGCAATAGAGCTGCGGCCTCTCGCCGAACAGCGCGTCGGCGATGTCGGCCTCGGTCGCCTCCACCTCGTGCGTGAGCTTTTCGTATTCGGCGAGCTCGCGGATGAAGGACAGAACGAGCCCGGCTTCCCCGGGCCGTGCACGGCGGATGGCGAGCGACATAGGGCGCTAGACCGCCACTTCGGCCTTGATGTGCGGATGCGGATCGTAGCCGACGAGCTCGAAGTCCTCGTAGCGGAAGGAGAAGATGTCCTTCACATCGGGATTGATCCGCATCACCGGCAGCGCGCGCGGGGCGCGGCTGAGCTGGAGCCGCGCCTGCTCCAGATGGTTGGAATAAAGATGCGCATCGCCGAACGAATGTACGAAGTCGCCGGGCTTGAGGCCGGTGACCTGCGCGACCATCATGGTGAGCAGCGCGTAAGAGGCGATATTGAAGGGCACGCCGAGAAACACGTCGGCCGACCGCTGATAGAGCTGGCAGGACAGCTTGCCGTTCGCGACATAGAACTGGAACAGCAGGTGGCAGGGCGGCAGCGCCATCTTCTCGACGTCGGCCGGATTCCAGGCGGTGACGATCAGCCGGCGGGAATCAGGAGTGCGCTTGATCATGTCGATGACATTGGCAATCTGGTCGATGCTGCGCCCGTCGGCCGTGGGCCAGGAGCGCCATTGATGGCCGTACACCGGGCCGAGATCGCCATTGGCGTCCGCCCACTCGTCCCAAATGGTCACGCGGTTGTCGCGCAGATATTTGATGTTGGTGTCGCCCTTCAGGAACCAGAGCAGCTCATGCACGATCGCCTTCAGCGGCAGCCGCTTGGTCGTCAGCATCGGGAAGCCGGCCGACAAATTGAAGCGCATCTGATGGCCGAACACCGAGAGCGTGCCGGTGCCGGTCCGGTCGGTCTTCTCGGCGCCGTCTGAAAGAATCCGCTCGAGGAGGTCCTGATACTGGTGCATGTTGCGACTGAGCCTTTGGGGAGGCGGCGAACTTAGCGGCCGCCCCCGGACTGCAACAGCGGCGATTCGCTGTCCTCGTCGATTATACCCGGAAAAGTGAGTGTTCCCGGCACAAACGACAAGGGGGCGAAACTCAGCGTTCCGCCCCTCGCCTAGAGCATGATGTTTTTATACGGAAACGTAGCCTGAGTTTTTGAAGTAGTTGGTGCACTCCGTCTCGGAGAAGAGATCGAGGAGTTCACCAGCCTTTCTCCAGGTTGCCTCCACGTCACGGGGCTCGGCAGCTCGCATGAGATGTTTGAGTTTGGCGAAGACCTGCTCGATCGGATTGAGGTCAGGGCTATATGGCGGCAAGAAGATGCGGTGGGCGCCTCTGGCGCGGATGGCTTGGCGAGCCGCTTTGCCCTTATGGCTGCCAAGATTGTCGAGAACGACGATCTCGCCCGGTGCGAGGGTGGGTGCCAACACCTTCTCGACGTACAGCGTGAAGAGCTCACCATTGATGGGACCATCGATCACCCAAGGCGCGCTGATCCGATCGTGACGCAGCGCCGCGATGAAGGTCATGGTCTTCCAATGGCCGAAAGGTGCAGATGCTTGGAGGCGCTGTCCACAAGGCCCCCAGCCGCGTAGCGGCGCCATATTGGTCTTGATCCACGTCTCGTCGATAAAAACCAACCGTGCGACGTCGATCCTGCCTTGATGTGCTTTCCAGCGGGTCCGCTTACGGACGACGTCTGGGCGATCCTGCTCGGCCGGTAGAAGCGTTTTTTTTGAAGCTGAGCCCCTCGGCGTGAACAAAAGTCCACACCGCCCGCACGTCTGTCTTGATCCCCCGTGCAGCCAGCTCCTGCGTCAGCTTGCGCAAGGTGAATGGCCCCGAGCGAATGCGTTTGCGCAGCCAGTCGGCGTTGGCATCCGACAGAACCCGCTTCTTGTGGCCGCCGATCTGGCCGGGCGCCAGGCCTCCGGTATCCCGCCTCAGATTCTTCCACTTCGTCACGCAGGAGGGGCTGATCTGGAGCGCCTCGGCAATCGAACGAACCGTTTCCCCTGCGTCAGCTCGCGCCAAAGCCCGTTCCCGGATGTCTTCCGAATAGGGTCGCGTCATCCATGCTGGCCTCCGCCCTCCAGCATGGATGTTGAATCAGAAATCGCTCCCAGTGGGAATCCCGATTCCAGTCAAAAACAACATGCTCTAGCGCCTTGATCGCCTTCGCTTAATTTGCCGGCTTGAGCACCGGGCTCCACTTCGCGATCTCGTTCTTGACCAGGGTCGCCAGCGCCTCTGGGGTTCGGTCCTTCGGCGCGGGGATGACGCTGCCGAGTTCGAGCAGGCGCTTCTTCACAGTCTCGTCGTCGAGCGCCTTGACGGCGGCAGCATTCAGGCTCGCCACGATCGCAGGCGAGGTCCCCTTCGGCGCGAACATCGCATTCCAGGCCTGAGCCTGGAACTTCGGCAGGCCCGCTTCCGCCGTCGTGGGCACGTTCGGCAGCGACGGATTGCGCTCGGCCGTGGCGATCGCATAGGCCTTGATGGTGCCGGCATTGATCTGCGGGACGGCGTTGACGATCTGGTCGCACATGTAGTCGACCTGCCCCGCCACCAGCGCGTTCATCGCAGGTCCCGTGCCATTGAAGGGCACACCGACGGGCTTGATGTCGAGGATCGAGTGGAGGAGCTCGCACGAGACATGCGAGACCGAGCCGACGCCGGCATGCGCGGCGTTCACCTTCTCGGCATTCGCCTTCACATAGGTGACAAACTCCTTGAGGTCCTTCGGCGGAAAGTCCTTGCGCGCCAGGATCAGGATCGGCGTGCCAGCCAGCAGGGCGATCGGCTCGAAGTCTTTCTCCGGGTGATAGGCCAGCTTCGGATAGAGCGGCACAGAGGCGGCATGCGTGCCCATATGCCCGGTGATCAGCGTATAGCCATCATTGGCCGCACGCGCGGCACGCGTCGTGGCGGTGGTGCCGCCGGCACCGACCACGTTCTCGATGATGATGCTCTGCGCCAGCGTCCGCGCCATGTGCCCGGTGACGATGCGTGATATCACGTCAGTCGGCCCGCCGGCAGCAAAGGGCACGATCATGGTAATGCTCCGCGTCGGATAGGTCTGCGCCTCAGCGGTTGCGATGAAGGCGCCCAGCGATGCTATCGCTGCTGCACATGCGCCTGTGAGCGCGCGAATTAACGTCATGGCGATCCCCCTTGACACAATAAAATGCCGGCCCAAAGGCCGGCATTTCCATTTCACAAAGCCGTAACACAAGTCGATGCGACTTCCGAATGCGGCGCGCCGACGCAGGACCGAAGCCGACTTGGGCGCGGACGACCTCAGTTCTCGGACTCGGTGAACACCTCGTCGCGCTTGGCGCGCAACACGGGGAGCACCGTCAGGACAAGCAGGCTCGCCGCGACCGCAAGCAGCACCGCCGACAACGGACGCGTCAGGAACACGCTCCAGTCGCCACGCGAGATCAGCAGCGCCCGGCGCAGGTTCTCTTCCATCAGCGGTCCGAGCACCATGCCGAGCAGCAACGGCGCCGGCTCGAAATCGTGCTTGATCAGCCAATAGCCGACGAGACCGAAGATGCCCGCGAGGATGACGTCGACCGGCGCGTTGTTTACCGAATAGATGCCGATCGCGCAGAAGATCACGATCGAGGGGAACATCAGCCGGTAGGGCACGCGCAAGAGCCGCACCCAGATTCCGACCAGCGGCAGGTTGATGATGATCAGCATCAGATTGCCGATCCACATCGAGGCGATCATGCCCCAGACGAGATCCGGCTGCTTCTGCATCACCTGCGGACCGGGCACGATGCCATGGATGGTCATTGCGCCCACCATCAGCGCCATCACCGCGTTCGGCGGGATACCGAGGGTGAGCAGCGGAATGAACGAGGTCTGTGCCGCAGCGTTGTTGGCACTCTCCGGCCCCGCCACGCCCTCAATCGCGCCGCGGCCGAACCGCGACGGGTTCTTGGCGAGCTTCTTCTCCAGCGTATAGGCCGCGAAGGATGCGATCACGGCGCCGCCGCCGGGCAGGATGCCGAGGATCGAGCCGAGCACGGTGCCGCGCAGGATCGGCGGCGTCGAATCGGCCAGGTCCTTCCTGGTCGGCATCAGTCCGGTGATCTTCTGCTGCACGAGGTCGCGGTTCATCTCGGCGCCATGGTCGAGATTGCGGATGATCTCGGCGAAGCCGAACACACCCATCGCCACCGTCGCGAAGCCGAGGCCGTCGGCGAGCTCCGGAATGTTGAAGGCCATGCGCGAGGCGCCGGTCTCGATGTCCGAGCCGACCATCGACAGCAGAAGGCCGAACACGATCATCGCGATCGCCTTCAGCACCGAGCCCTTCGCCAGCACGACCGCGAAGATCAGGCCGAGCACCATCAGCGAGAAATACTCGGCCGGGCCGAATGCCAGCGCGAGCTTCGTCAGGGGGGCGCCGAGCAGGGCGATCAAGACGGTCGCGACGCAGCCGGCGAAGAACGAGCCGATCGCGGCGATCGCCAGCGCCGGGCCGGCACGGCCTTGCTTCGCCATCTGGTGACCGTCGATGGCGGTCACGACCGATGTCGCCTCACCGGGTATGTTGACCAGGATCGACGTGGTCGAGCCGCCATATTGCGCGCCGTAATAGATGCCGGCGAGCATGATCAGCGCGCCGACCGGCGGCAGTCCGAAGGTGATCGGCAGCAGCATGGCGACGGTCGCGATGGTTCCGATGCCAGGGAGAACGCCGACCAGCGTGCCGACAAGGGCGCCGATCAGGCACATCAGGAGGTTGATCGGGGAGAACGCGACGGCGAAGCCGTGAGCGAGGTTGGCAAAGATATCCATCACGCCCTCACTGGACCAGGAAACGCGGATACATCGGCATCGGCAGCCCGAGCACGTACGGGAACAGGATCGCACAGCCGAGCGTCAGGCAGGCGCCGACGATGGCCGCTTCCAGCCAGCGCGTCTCGTGCGAGCCCGTCGCCGCGATCATGAAGCTGGCAAAAGCCGCGACCACGAGGCCGAGCGGCCGGATCGCCAGCGCGAAGAACAGGATCGCCGCCATCACGAACAGCGGCCCGCGCCAGGAATAATGGGCAAGCGCCGGTCCCTCCGTGATCAGGCCGGTCAACGCGACGCCGGCAGACAGGGCAACCAGCAGCCCGCCGAACATACGTGGCGCAGTGCCCGCACCGAAGGAGAAGCCACGCATGCCCTGCAAATCACTCGACGCCCATAGCGCGAACAGGGCGACTGCCATCAGAACGACGCCGCCGACATAATCTTGCGCCGAACGAATGGTCATGAACAGCGTGAGGATGGCCACCGCAAACAGCGGATAGGAATAGATCAGCGCCAGCAGCACCTCGGACGACATCTTGGCGCCGCCGCCAAACGATCCGAATATGGCGCTGGGCGCGCCGGCCAGCAGCGCCGTCGCGTGGCTGGTGACGACCGCCGCCGGACCGCGGCCGGTCCCCCAGCCGAAGATCGTCCCGATCGACCAGATCAATTCGAAAATCTGCGGCGCAATCGCCAGCAGACAAAAGCCGAGCGCCAACCGGGTGTTTCGGGTGGCTGTCGCTGAGTGGCCCATCGTGTCGGCCATGCCTGTCTCCTCCGCGACCTGTAAGTCACGAGCACTGTTGTTCTAAATCGGCTGGAACTGGATACCCCGCCCGGATCACTGCCTAGCGATTTTCATCAGACAATGCCAGCAAAACCCAACACGCCGCCGGCAAGCCAAAGCCAGACTGGATTGATGCGCGAGATGGAGGCGACCACCGCAACCATCGCGGTCAGAAGCAGTGCAGCAATTGTGCGATCGCGGGGATCAGGGCGCTCGCTGCCATCAAAACGATCGACAGCGGAACCAGTGCAGCCTGGATCAGGGCGGCCGACGCGATCGGCTGGGCCGGTTCAGGAGCCGGATGACATAATAGGCAAGCAGCGCCGTCGGCAGGCACATCGCCGGCGATGCCCGCGACCGCCTAGCCGATTAACGTCACGATAAGCACGTTTGGACCTGGCGAAAGCTGAGCGATGGCGCAGGCATCCATGAACCGCCAGCGGATCCGCCCTCTTGAGCAGCGGCGTCGTCACGCGCAAGACCACCGCGATCAAGAGCCCGACCGCCGCGCAGGAGAGTGGGGCCAAGGCGGCCCCAAACCTATCCAAAGGGAACCGCAGGATCGCGCTTCCAACCCTCTGTTTTTCGGGAGCTTTGCCCCCTATATTGGGGGTGCCGGTTCGCCGGCTATGGAAATAAACGGTCGCCGTAATAAACCATTCGGACCCGGGGGCGGTACCCGGCGCCTCCACCAAAGCCCAGCATCGGGCGAACTTGAAGCTGGGCTTTGGCGGGGGCGAAATAGGATCGACGAGGGCGTAAAGGGCGTGCTTTTTCCCGGTATTGTTCCGCCGTTATCGGGCTACTGCAATAGTTGCCAACGACAACTTTGCTCCGGTTGCTCAGGCTGCGTAACGCAGTTTGAAAGACCACTCTAAAGTCCTAGCGGGTTAAGCTCCGCTAGGCGGGGTTCGGAGGCACCTGGCAACAGAAGCCTCCACTTTGCTCTTTTGATTTCTTCCCCGGCGGGGACTCCTGCTCACCCGTCAGGCGCGGTACTATTGCGGCTTGGCGAGTCGGATCGGCAGGGTCCGGCTTCGGGGATGCAACAGGACCACCATGGCGACCGATCATATCCGATACGATGTGCTGGCCCGCGACGCGCTGCGCGGCGTGCTGCGGAAGGTGCTGACCGATGCCGCGGCCCATGGCCTGCCGGGCGAACACCATTTCTTCATCACCTTCGTGTCGAAGGCCGAGGGCGTGAAGCTGTCGCCGCGGCTGCTCGCGCAATATCCGGAGGAGATGACGATCATCCTCCAGCACCAGTTCTGGGACCTGACCGTGCTCGAGGACCGCTTCGAGGTCGGCCTGTCCTTTGGCGGCATTCCGGAGCGGCTGGTGGTGCCGTTCAGTGCCATCAAGAGCTTCCTCGATCCGTCCGTGAAGTTCGGCCTCCAGTTCGACACCTCCGACGTCGCCGAGGTCGCGCCGGACAATCTGCCGGCAGCGCCCGCGCCATCGGCCGTTTCGGTCCCGGCACCTGCCGCGGAGAAGGCGGAAGCTGCCGACGAGCCGAACCCGCCGAGCCAGGGCGGTGCCGAGGTCGTGCGGCTCGATCGTTTCCGCAAGAAATGATCTAGGTTGGCCGCGACGCCGTCGCGCCCGCCCCAACTGCCTATATAGAGAAGCACATGAAGAGGCCGTGCGGCGTTTCGCGCGGCAGAATGGATGTGCTCATGGCCAAAGCTTCCCGCTCGAAGACCGCCCGCCCCGCGACCCGCACCGAGACCGATAGTTTCGGTCCCATCGAGGTGCCCGCCGACCGCTATTGGGGGGCGCAGACCGAGCGCTCGCGCCAGAACTTTCGCATCGGTACCGACCGCATGCCGATCTCGCTCGTGCATGCACTCGGCATGGTCAAGCTCGCCGCCGCGCAGTCCAATCTCGAGCTCGGACTGCTCGACCAGCGCCGCGCCAATGCCATCGTCCGCGCCGCGCGCGAGGTGATCGAGGGCAAGCTGGACGATCATTTCCCGCTTGTGGTGTGGCAGACCGGCTCGGGCACGCAGAGCAACATGAACCTCAACGAGGTGATTGCCAACCGCGCCAACGAGCTGCTCGGCGGCGAGCTCGGCGCCAAGAAGCCGGTGCATCCCAACGATCACGTCAACATGAGCCAGTCTTCGAACGACTCCTTCCCGACCGCGATGCACATCGCGGCGGCAAGCCGCATCAACGCCGATCTCGTCCCTGCCCTCGCCGAGTTGCTGCGCGCGCTGCGCAGGAAGGAGAAGGAGTTTTCGAAGATCGTGAAGATCGGCCGCACCCATACCCAGGATGCTACGCCGCTGACGCTCGGTCAGGAATTCTCCGGCTATGCCGCGCAGGTCGAAAGTGGCATCGCTCGGCTCAAGATCGCGGTGAAGGACCTCTATCCGCTGGCGCAGGGCGGCACCGCCGTCGGCACCGGCCTGAACTCGAAGCCGCGCTTTGCAAAGCTGTTTGCCAAGCATGTCGCCGGGATCACTAAGCTGCCCTTCACCAGCGCCGCCAACAAATTCGAGGCGCTGGCCTCGAACGATGCCTATGTGCTGGCGCACGGCGCCATCAATTCTGTCGCGACCGGCCTGTTCAAGATCGCCAACGACATCCGCCTGCTCGGCTCCGGTCCGCGCTCGGGCCTCGGCGAATTGATCCTGCCGGAGAACGAGCCCGGCTCCTCGATCATGCCGGGCAAGGTCAACCCGACCCAGTGCGAGGCGATGACCATGGTGTGCTGCCAGGTGTTCGGCAATCACACCGCGATCACGGTCGCCGGCAGCCAGGGCCATTTCGAGCTCAACGTCTACAAGCCGGTGCTGGCCTACAACATGCTGCACTCGATTCGCCTGATGGCGGATGCCGCGCGCTCCTTCACCGAGCATTGCGTCAGCGGCATCCGCGCCGACGAGAAGCGCATCAGGGAGTTGATGCAGCGCTCGCTGATGCTGGTGACGGCGCTGGCCCCGAAGATCGGCTACGACAACGCCGCCAAGGTGGCCAAGACGGCGCATACCAACGGCACCACACTGAAGGAGGAGGCGCTGCGGCTCGGCTTCGTCTCGGCCGACGAGTTCGACCGCCTGGTACGCCCCGAGAAGATGACCAACCCGGGATAATTCCGAATTCCGATAGCCATCCGTAATGATACGGACGCGCGTCGCCCAAAAATATGCGGCTTTGGGGGCGGGATTTGATTACCGTCAATGTTGCGGCGGGGCGGCGTGTTACGCAGCCCTACTGCCCTCGACGGGGCGAATTTCATCCTTTGATGGCCCCAAGGGCCGATTGACGAGGACGAGCGAATGGCGATCAAGTCTTCTGGGGCGCAATGCGGCGCCCTGTTTCTGAATGTTTCATCCTGCCTGAAGAGGATCGGATGATGGAGACGCGGCATGGGGAACGTCATCAACCTGAATCGTTTCAGGAAGCGCGTCGCGCGGGAAGCCTCGGCGAAGCAGGCGGACGCCAACCGGGCGAAATTCGGGCGCACGAAGGCGGAACGGTCGTCCGAGGCGAAGCAGGCGGACCAGGCCAAGGAGCATCTGGACCAGCACCGGATCGATCGCGAGGAGCAGCCATGAAGTCGCCGGTCGTGAAACGGTCGATCGTCGTCGCCGGCCACAAGACCAGCGTCAGCCTGGAAGAGGCGTTCTGGAACGGCATGAAAGAGATCTCCGGCCTGCGCAACATGACGTTGTCCGAGCTGGTCGGCGAGATCGACAACAACCGCCAGCAGGGCAATCTGTCGTCGGCGATCCGTCTGTTCGTCCTGGACTACTTCAAGAGCCGCGCCATGGCCGCCCAGCCGGACAAGGTCCCGGCCCAGTAGCCGTCGGAGGGCGCCCGTGACGGCGCCCGGCCCCTGCACTTTAAAATCGCTCTAAGGTGCAGCTTCGGCGGGCGGCCGCGCTTGACCTCAATGCCCGGCGTTGAAAATACAGGGCATGACCGACACCATTAATACGCGTTCGCACATGCCGCTGGGTCTGGCCCAGCGCGGCTATACCGGCGTCATCCAGCACCTCGCCGCCAAGCAGGCGGGCTCGGCGCTTTCGGACATCGAGCTCGAGAGCCGCCTGATCGAGCTCGGCTTCGTCGAGGGCGCCCGGGTCGAGATCTTGCATGAGGGGCTGGTCGGGCGCGATCCGATCGCGGTACGGGTCGACAGCATCACGATCGCGGTCCGCCGTCGCGAAGCCATGGCCATTATCGTCGCCTGAACGCGCGACCGGAATCTTGCCCCAGGCCCTTGATCCCATGGAAGCACCCCTGCTGCATCTCGCCCTGGTCGGCACGCCCAACAGCGGCAAGACCTCGCTGTTCAACGCGCTGACCGGCAGCCGGCAGAAGGTCGCGAACTATCCCGGCGTCACGGTCGAGCGCAAGGAAGGCTTCTTCGTCACCCCGCTCGGCCGCCAGGTCTCCGTGGTCGACCTGCCCGGCACCTATTCGCTGCGCGGCCGCAGCCCGGACGAGGAGATCACCCGCGACTTCGTGCTCGGCAAGGCCTCCGGCGAGATCGTGCCCGACATCGTGCTGTGCGTCGCCGATTCCACCAATCTGCGCCTGACCATCCGCCTGCTGCTGGAGCTGAAGCGCACCGGGCGGCCGATGATCCTCGTGCTCAACATGTTCGACATCGCAAGCCGCCGCGGCATCGATGTCGACGTCGAGCGGCTCGCCAAGGAGCTCGACGTGCCCGTGGTCACCTCGATCGCGGTGCGCAAGGGCGGCACGGCCGACCTGCTCAAGCTGACCGACGAGATCTCAGCCAAGCTCGCCGCTGAGCCGCAGGACAACAGCTGGCGCGCGCTCAGCGTCAGCGAATTGCGCGCGACCCAGCGCGAGGCCGACCGCATCATCGCCGACTGCGTCAGCCTGCCTGCCCGCCCCGACACCTGGACCGCACGGATCGACGCCGTGGTGCTGCATCCGGTCGGCGGGCTAATCGTGCTCGCGCTGATCCTGTTCGTGATGTTCCAGGCGGTGTTCGCGTGGGCGCAGCCGGTGATGGAGCTGCTGAAGTCCGGCTTCGACTCGCTCGGCGAGCTGGTGCAAGCCACCCTGCCCGACGGCTTGCTGCAAAGCTTCCTGCAGAACGGCGTGATCTCCGGCGTCGGCAGCGTCATCGTGTTCCTGCCGCAGATCATCCTCATCTTCCTGTTCATCCTGCTCCTGGAAGATTTCGGCTACATGGCGCGCGCGGCGTTCCTGATGGACCGCATCATGGGCGGCGCCGGGCTGCACGGCCGCGCCTTCATACCGCTGCTGTCGAGCTTTGCCTGCGCCATTCCCGGCATCATGGCGACACGCGTCATCGACAACAAGCGCGACCGGTTGACCACGATCCTGATCGCGCCGCTGATGACCTGCTCGGCGCGCATCCCGGTCTATACGCTGGTCATCTCCGCCTTCATTCCGGCCAAGGACATCTGGGGCTTCATCAATCTGCAAGGCCTCGTGATGTTCGGGCTCTACGCCACCGGCATCGTCAGCGCGCTCGTCGTCTCGTTCCTGATCAAGTTCTTCATGCTGCGCGACTTTGCGCCGGCGCCGTTCATGTTGGAGCTGCCGGACTACAAGATGCCGCGGGTGAAATCCATCGTGATCGGCATCTATACCCGCGCCAAGATGTTCTTGCAGCGCGCCGGCACCACGATCTTCTCGATGATGGTGCTGATCTGGTTCCTGGCCTCGTTCCCGCAGCCGCCCGCGGGCGCGACCGGGCCGGCCATCGAGTTCAGCCTCGCTGCGATGATCGGCAAGGCGCTCGAACCCCTGCTCGCCCCCGTCGGCTTCAATTGGCAGATCGCGGTGGCCTTGATCCCGGGCATGGCGGCGCGCGAGGTCGCGGTCGCGGCGCTCGGCACCGTCTATGCGATCGAGGGCGGCAAGGAAGCAGCCGAGCAGATCGGCCAGGTGCTGGCGACGAAATGGTCGCTCGCGACCGCGCTGTCGATGCTGGCCTGGTACATCTTCGCCCCGCAATGCGCCTCCACGCTGGCCGTGATCCGGCGCGAGACCGGCAGCTGGGCCTGGATGGGGGTCACCTTCACCTACATGCTGGTGCTGGCCTATGCGGCGAGCCTCGTGACCTACAACGTCGCGGTCGCGCTGGGCGCGGGCTAGCCCCCTTCCAAAACAAAACTCTCGAAAACAACCCCATGCACAGTAGACGGGGTTCGTGAAATCAATGGGTTACGCGTGTGCCAGTCCGTAGCCCGGAAGAAGCGCGTCGAAATCCGGGAATCTCGCCCAAAGCACCACCGCCCCGGATTACGCTGCGCTCCATCCGGGCTACGAGCCATGGCCCGTTGCCCCGTCGGGCAAAACAGGGGCATGATGTCACGATCAGCCCGCAGCGATAGCAGCATGAACGACGACACGCCACGGAAGCGGCGATCTGTCTCCATGGACCATTTCAGCACCGACCGCCTGACCGCCGAGCGATTGCGCGAGGATCACCTCGCCGACCTCGTCGCGCTGCATCGCGATGCCGAGGTTTCCCGTTTCCTCGGCGGGGTGCGGACGCCCGAGGTCACGAAGGCCTATCTCGCGACCAACATGGCCCATTGGGACCAGCACGGCTTCGGGCTGTGGGCGCTGCGAACCAAAGACGGGGCCTTCGCCGGACGG
The DNA here is from genome assembly GCF_025200925.1 of Bradyrhizobium sp. CB1015. Lineage (GTDB taxonomy): Bacteria > Pseudomonadota > Alphaproteobacteria > Rhizobiales > Xanthobacteraceae > Bradyrhizobium. The sequence goes on from NZ_CP104174.1 coordinate 6,901,262, forward strand.
GCGGGCATTCGGCACATTGTCGTGGACGATGTCGACGAGGTCGAGATCGCCTACGCATTCAAGCGCGAATTCTGGGGCAAGGGATTTGCAAGCGAGGTCGCGACTGCGCTGACGGACATCGGACTGTTACAGCTTGAGCTGCCGTCCCTCATCGGCATCGTCTATGTCGGCAACGCTGCATCCCGCCGTGTGCTGGAGAAGTCGAACTATCTCCTCGAGCGGAGCACGGACCGTCACGGCAACGACGCCGTGATCTACCGCATCCGGCCGTGAGCGGGGCAATTCTCCGTCATTGTGAGCGCGGCGAAGCAATCCAGACTGCCCGAGCGGAAGGATTCTGGATTGCTTCGCTGCATCCGGGCTACGAAGTTCTTACCGGAAATATCCCAGCACGAGATCGACGTCCGCGCTGCGGGCCACGGTGCCGTTCAGCTCGGCGTCGATGACGCGGCGGCAGGCGTCGACCGCGGCGTGGTCGCCGAGATCGTTGGCGGCTTCGAGCACGAGCCAGGCGACGTCCACCGAGGCCTTGTCCGGAGCTGCGCCGCCGAGATCCGCGCTGGCGGCATTGGCCGGAGTCTTCTTGCGAACGGCGGTGCCGAATTGAGGCAACATAGCAGATACTCCCCTGTCCTCAGTGTACCTGGAGCTCGGGCTGACGGCCCGCATCGGCACCCGCGCTGTTCTTGCGCGACTGGTAGAACTTCAAGATGCTGCGCGAGGTTTCGATCTTGAGCCGGCCGTACTCGCGTTCGTTGTCATGGAGCTCGCGTGCCGTGATCAGATGATCCTTGGCGCCGAGGAACAGCAGCGACATCGTCGTGTCCCAGGAGAAGTCGAGGGCCTTGCACAGCACCAGGATCATCTCGCGGTTACGGTCCATCAACGCGCGCTCGATCACGTCGACCGGCAGCGCCGACAGCAGCGACAGGCCGATCTGCACCTCGTCGAAGCGGTGTTGGCGGGCATAGTTCGAGATCGAATCCTGGTTGAGATTGCCCTGACGGTACTGCGTCGTGACCACGCGCTTGGCGACGAAATAGCTGCGCGAGGACGGGCCGAACTTGGACTGGAGATCGCCCGTGACCTCGGTCACCGAGCTCTGGATCTGCGCCATCATCTCGGGCCGCTCGGTCTCGAGGCGACGGCGGACGTCTTCGGAGGCCTTCGCGATCAGCTGCTGGAAGATGTGGCGCGGCACGTCCTTGCGCAGGCCGAGCTGCTCGGCAAGGATCGAATCGCCCTCGGCGCGGCGGACCATGTGCAAGAGGCCCGAGCCGGAGAAACGCGCACCCTCGTTCTTGGCGACCGAGGTCACGACCTCCTGGTTGCCGCGCTTGACCAGCACGTCGGTCACGGCTTCGCCGATCGACTGCCGCTGCGAGATCGCCAGCAGATGAGCCTGGCCCTTGGTCATGGCGCTCTCGATCAGCATCTTCTCGTCGATACGGTTGGAATCGCGCAGCACGGGACCGGCAACCGCGATCTCGTCGTCGAGGGCGAGCTTTTCGATGACGTTGAGCGGGGCGTGATCGCAGGCCGACATCACTTCGGAGAGCTGCGCGCGCGCAGCCACCTCGATCTCATCGGCGAGCCGGCCGATCACCTCGCCGAACGTGCTGATCTCGTCGTCGCTGTAGCGGCCGGTGATCAGGATGTCGGTCGCATGCCACAATGCGCGCACCCGGCTTTCGTCGGTGCCGCGCGCGATCGCGTCGTCCAGATCCTGTAGAAGCGATTTCGCCCCGTTCATCTCGATAACCCCAGTTCTTGGCAGCCCTTTGGCGAGCCGTCCCGCCGCTCGCGGCGCGACGCCGAATTCCTCTGGGAACCAACGCTAGAGATGAAACGCGAGAATTCAGTAAAATCGGCAAATCAGTTTTGCCGACGAAAATTCGTTCAAATGCGAGGGAATCCGTTAAGAGGCGGGGAAGATGCTGCGCGGGAGGTGCGCTCCCTCTCCCGCTTGCGGGAGAGAGTTGGGGAGAGGGTGCTTCCGCGATGGGAATCCCCTAGAGGAGAAAGCCCTCACCCGGCGCGCGGGACGATGCTTCGCATCGCCCGGAAGCGCCGACCTCTCCCGCAAGCGGGAGAGGTGAGCGAGCCCGCCGCTCGGTCCGGGCAAACCAAGAGCGCGCTATGGATTCTGCGGCGTCAGCACCAGCGGCGGCTTCGGCCTGGGCTTGGGAGGCGGCGGGCCCGGGGCTGGCTTCACGTCGATCGGCGGGGGGAGCGGTGCGAGTTGCTGGCTTGCAAGCGGCGGACTCGGCGCGGCGGGCGCGGCCTGCGGAGCCTTCGGGGTCGGCGCCACCTTGGGCTTTGCCGGCATGCGGCGCGGATCCTGGCCCGGCAACGGCACATTGGCCGGCGCCTGCTCGGGCGCGCCATCGGGAGACACCAACGTCGGCAGCGCAGCGGTGGCCGGCGGCGGCTCGCCGCGCTCGATGGCGTCGAGCCGCCGCGTCTCGCGATCGATCGTGCGCACCGCAAGCCATGACGACAGCGGCGCGACGTCGATGGTACGGCTCAGCCTGTCGGGCGGGCCTGCCGCGAACAGCTGGATCTCCGGCGGGGCGCCGGAGAGCCCGGTCATGATCGGCGTCAGACTGGCGCGGATGTCGGCCTGGTCCGCGGGAATGTCGTAGCCGCCGGAGACAATGGCGCGGGCATTCTTCGCTTCCAGCGGCGTTGCCCCGACCCGCAGGCGGCCGTCGCGGATCGTGAACGGAATCTGCGCCGAGGGCACCGCGATGCGCCCCGCCGCCAGCGCGGGCTCGACGAGCTGCCGCAGCCGGTGGTCGTCATTGACCTGGCCGCCGTCGCTGGCGCGGATGGCGATCTCGAACGCACGCGGATTGAGGCCGGCGATCTCGGCGGATTCCAGCGTCACCGTGCCGTTGCCGGCGAGCGCACCGGTGAGGGCCGCGACGCTGCGGCCCTGGCTGGTCAGCGCCATCTGCACCGAGGCGCGCCCCTTGGGCAGCGCGAGGTCGCGATAGCGCAGCGCCGACGCATCGACGTTGCTGAGCTCGATGCGCGCGTTCAACGCAAGACCACCCGCGCCATTGCGCGCGTCGAGGCTTGCGGACATTTCGCCGCCGCCGACGCCGCCCTTGAGCGCATCGAACGCGAGCGACTGGCCGTCACTCCGGATCACGCCGCCAATGGGGCGCAGCTCGATGCCGCCCGGCAACGTTCCGCGCAAGGTCTGGAAGGCGATGCGGCCGCGCCAGCCGCCGACTAGTCCGGCGCCGAGCGGCTCGCCGGACTCATGACCGGCCGCGCCGACCGCGATTGCGAGCGCCGGCACCAGATCGAGCGAATCGAGCCCGACCTCGCCATCGACGGTCTTGTCCTGATCGAGCGTCACCGAAACATGGCCGCGCAGATGCGAGCCCGCGGCATTGCCGTCGAGATCGCCGAGGGTCAGGCGATTGCCGGAGAGCGTGAGGCGGGAGGACAGGCTGACATTCTGCGCCGACTTGTCGGCCGGGCTGGTCCCGAGCAGCGGCGCCAGATTGGCGTTGCGCACGCGCAGGTTCACGCTCGCCTTGGGTTCGGACGATTTGGGTTCGGGCGATTTGGGCTCGGACGCTTTGGGCTCCGACAATTCGACGCTGCCTTGCGCGTCCGCTTCGAGCCCCCCGCCGCTGAGCTTTGCGTTCAATTGCAAGGGACGGCGCCAGGTCCCGCTCAACCGGCCTTCGAATTGCGAGGCGCCCTCGCCCGCGGCCACGATGCGATCGAGCCCGAACAGCGCCAACAGGGCGCCGGCCTGCGGCGCCGCCACTTTTGCGTCCAGCGTGAAGTCGCTGTTGCGCAGGCGTTCGAGGTCGATGCCGCCGATGGCGGCCGCCGGCGTCTGCGCGGCCAGGGTCGCCGTGGTCTTGAGCTGCGGTGCGTCGAGGTCGAGCACGACACGGGCATTGCTGCGATCGGCCTGCTCGGCGTTCTTGTCGAGACTGAGCTCGAGCTTGAGACGGGTCGCGCCGGGCAAAGACGGGAGCGCATCAAGGCGCGCGCGCAGCGCGGGCGCAAACGGCTCGACCAGCGCGGTGAGCTCGTGCAGCGAATTGGCCGAGGATTTCAGCGCGAGCTTGCCGGTGGTTTTGGTGCGGTCGAAGCTGCCGCTCGCCTCCGTGGTCACATCGCCGGCCTGGCCGAAGCGCAGCTGCTCCAGCGACAGCGATGCGGGGCTGTAGGCGAGCCTGGCAGCGAACGGCCGCAGCTCCTGGCCGGCGGAGATGGCGCGGCCGATATCGAGCGAGAGCTTTGCCTCCTCCGGCCATTCGCCCTGCGGCCCCGCCAGCGCGCGCACGAAGCTCGCGGCGGCATCGAGGTCGAGCCGGTCGGCCCTGAGGTCCGCGTCGATCCGCGAGCCCTTGCTGGCGCCTGTTTGCACGAAGGCGATGCGGCCTTCGACCGCGCCGCCATCGATGTCGGCCTTCAGCCTGTCGATGGCGAGATGATTGGCGGCGATGGTGACGTCGCCGGCGAGACGCAGCGGCCGCGTGCTGCGGCGGTTGATCTCGCTGCGGCCCTGCAGCCAGGCCACCAGCGTGTCGGGATCCGACGACTCGACGCTGAGCCGGCCGCTGAAACTGTCGGCGCCGGGAGCCGCGCCATTGAGCGAGAGTTGCGTCATGCCGGGCGCGCGCAGCTCGAGGCGCCGGAACGTCCAGGATCGGCCGTCGGTCGCAAGCTCGGTCGCGATGTTCTGGAGCGGACGGCCACCGAGCATGATCTGATCGGCATTGAACTCGATCTGCGCCGGGATCGGCACCTGCGGGATCGCCGCCAGCCCTGCGCGCATTGCCGGCAGGACGCGCTGTGGATCGGCATCGTCCTTGGCGGTCAACCTGTCGGCATCGACCTGCCGCGCCGACAATACCGCGCGCAACAAGGGCGAAGCGCCAAACCTGATATCGCCGACGCCGCCGAGCTTCAGGGCGGTGTCCTCCGGGCCGAAGCTCGCGTCGATCTGCTCGAATTTCGCGCCGGCCGGATCGGCCTTGAGCCTGGTCGCGAGCTTCCAGGGTGTCGGCCCCGCCTCGCCCGCCTTCCTGGCCGCGGGCACGGCAAGCGTCAGCGCCCCCTCGAATTTCGGCTGGCGATTGTCGAAGGCGAGCACGCCTTCGAGATCGGCGAGGATGGCGCGCTCGCCGGGATCGATGTTCAGGTGGAGACGGGTTGCGGTGCCGTCGGCGCTGGGGCCGGAGGAGACGCGGAACGGGTAGCGCACTCCGCGCGCGGTGAAACTACCGTCGCCCCGCACCGAGCCAGCGAGCGAGCGCACGTCGCCGGAGAAGGCGATGTCGTTCAATTCCAGCGTCGAGCGGCTGGCGGCGTCGTGAAGTGCGATGCGGCCGGTGAGGTTCAGCCGCTCGATGGCGAGGGACGCCAGGTTGAAGGTGCCGCTCGCGGTCGACGGCAGATCGACCCGCCCGCGCGCGTCCAGGCCAAGATCGACCGCCATGCCGCTGACCGAAAGCTCGGTGGCGCGCCATTCGCCGCGCATCAGGGAGCCGAGGCTGAACTCGACGTCGAGTTTGTCGGCGCGCAGGCGGCCGAGATCGTTGTTGCCGCCGAAGGTGACGGCGCGCAGCCGCAGGGTCGGCGCCGGCAACAGCCGCGCGTCGAGCTCGCCCGCCACCCGCACCGGCACGCCAATGATCTTGCCGGCCTCCGCCTCGAACTGGGGCCTGAACTGGTTCCAGTCGATGTAGTAAGGCCCGATCAGCGCGGCCAGCAGCGCAATGATGAAGGCAATCGCCAATCCGAGCAGCGTCGTCTGCACGGGTCTCCCCTCGGCCAAACCGGCCCGGGCCGAAGCTGAGGGCCTCAGGCGCGCCGGAACAGCCCTTATATAGGGGGAAGTGTGGCGAAGTCACAGCGACTGTTGCGCGCGGAGGTTAACGCTGAGCGCCCCTCACCAGCTCGCCGGCAGCCGCTTCAGCCCGCGCAGCACGAAGGTCGGCCGCCATTCCGGGGTCTCGACGTCGTCGATGCGCAAATCCGGCAGCCGCCGGAGCAGCGTGGCGATGGCGATCTCGGCCTCGATGCGCGCCAATTGGGCTCCCAGGCAGAAATGGATGCCGCCGCCGAACGACAGCGGCTTGACGTTCGCCCGGGTGACGTCCAGCCGGTCGGGCCGATCAGGGTAGACCGCGCCATCGCGGTTGGCCGAGCCGAGCAGGCAGAGCACGGTCTCGCCCTTGGGGATCTTCACGCCGCCGAGGTCCTCGATATCCTCCAGCGTGACGCGCCCGGTCATCTGCACCGAGGAATCATAGCGCAGGAACTCCTCGATCGCGTTCGTCATCAGCTCGGGTCGCGCCTTCAGGAGCGCAAGCTGATCGGGGTTGCGGTGGAGCGCGAGCAGGCCGTTGCCGATCAGGTTGACCGTGGTCTCGTGGCCGGCGCCGAACAGCAGGATGATGTTGGCGGTCAGCTCCTCGTTGGTGAGCTTGTTGCCGTCCTCCTCGGCCTGCACCAGCTGGGTGATGAGGTCGTCGCCGGGATTACGGCGGCGCAGCTCGAACAGCTGCTGGAAATACATCTGCGCCATCAGGTTGCCGGCATTGCCTTGGCTGATCTCTTCTGGAGACAAGGGCACGGGGTCGAGCAGCCGCCCGCCGTCGCGCGAGCTCTTGTAGAACACCTCGCGATGCTCTTCGGGGATGCCGAGCATGTCGCAGATGATGGTGACGGGCAGGCGGAAGGCGAAGTCCTCGATCAGGTCCATGTGGCCGCGCTCGATCACGGCATCGATCGCCTGGTCGACGATCTCCTGGATCCGCGGCCGCATGTCCTCGACGCGGCGGGCGGTGAAGGCCTTCACGACGAGGCCGCGCAGGCGGGTGTGGTCCGGCGGATCGGCTTGCAGCATCCAGTAGCTCATGCTGCGAAACACCGGCTCCTTCATGATCTCGGGTCCGTAGCGGCGCGTGGTGCGCTCGACGAAATCCTTGCCGAAGCGCTTGTCACGCAGCACGAGACTGACCTCGGCGTGGCGGCTGGCGACGTACTGGCCGAACGGCGTCACGTGGATCGGATCGACCGTGCGCAGCCGTTCATAGTGCGGATAGGGATCGCGGATGAAATCCGGCGAGAGCGGGTTGAACAGCGGTCCGCCAGCGGGTTGCACTTGCTCGTTCATGGTGACCTCGGATCGTTGCCGATGACACGAATACGCAAGGCTGCCCCATCGCCCGGCGTAACCATCCCCGAAACTTATCAACTCGATACATTGTTGTATCGAGTTGCAGCTTGCCCTATTCTGCGGCTATGTCAAGGCTGAGAACGAGACCGACCAGGGACGACACGCGCGAGGCGCTGTTCGAGGCCGCCGCGCGCGTATTCGAGGAGGACGGCATCGGCGGCGCCAGCATCGAGGCGATCGCGGCGGCGGCGGGCTTCACCCGCGGCGCGTTCTATTCGAACTTTGCGAGCAAGGACGAATTGATCATCGCCATGCTCGAGGACCATGTCGAGCAGTCGATCCGGCGCAACATGGACATCCTGGCGCAGCACGACAATCTCGACGATTTCATCGCGGCGCTGAAGACGATGGATCGCAGCCGGCAGGATCCGCTCGGCCGCTCGCCCCTGCTCCACATGGAGATGATCCTGTTCGTGGCGCGCGCCGAGAAACGCCGCCCGGAGCTTGCCAAACGCCTGCGCGCGCGGCGCAAGCTGGTCGCCGACATCGTCGAGGCGACGCTGAAGAGCAACGGACGCGACCACAATCTGGACCCGCCCTGGATGGCCGCAATCGTGCTCGCGCTGGAGGACGGCTTTCGCCTGCACCGGCTGATCGATCCCGAGACGACGCCGGCCGACAGTTTCCTGCGCGCGATCACGGATCTCCGGCGCAGGACGGGATTGGCCTCGGCCTAGCGGATGCTTGCAACGATCGGCGCGGCCGCGCCGATGTCCCCGGTCTGGGCATCGAGAGCGATTGCCGGTCGTTCACGACGCCACGTTCCCGGGCTGATGCCGACGATCGAAGAGAACACGCGGGTGAAGTGGCTCTGATTGGCGAAGCCGGCCGATACCGCGATCTCCGCCAGCGACAGGTCGCGCACCGTCATCAATTGCTTGGCCGTGTCCACGCGCTGGCGCAGCAGCCATTGGTGCGGCGGCAGGCCGGTGGAGACGCGAAAGGCGCGCGAAAAATGGCTGACGGAGAGATCGAACTCGGCGGCAATCTTCTCCAGCGAAAGCTTGCCGCGGAGATCGGACTCCAGCCTCTCACAAGCCCGCTTCACCTGCCACGGAGCAAGGCCGCCGCGCACCGGCTCGGCGCGCTGCAACCCGCCATAGGTCGTCACGACATGTGCGGTGAGCGCGAGCATCATGTGATCGACGAAGAGCTGGTTGGCTTCGTCAGGCTGCCGCAACGCCGCCAGGAGCGATGCGCCGAGATGGCGGATCGTCGGATCGTCATGTCCGATGCCGGGCTGATAGGCGAGCTCACCGATCAGCTGCGCGCCGCTTTGCCTCGCCACGTCGTCCAACGCCGAACGGGGCAGATGGAAGAACAGAGAATGGAAGGGCTTGTCGATCACGTAACGCGGATCGCGCTTCAGGTCGTACAGATAAGTGGCGCCGGCACGGATATCGCTCTTGATCACGCATCGCCCGCGCTCCCAGCACTCGCAATCGGCGAAATCGCGGAGCTTGACGCTGACGAGATAGGCGTCCTCCGCAAGCAACGATTCGGAAAGCCGCGTCACGGGATGGTCGTCCCGGGTTTCGGTGACCGCGAGCTCGGCGCTGCGCAGCGAACGCGTGACCAACGTCGGCGGCGCTTCCCTCAAATGCAGGAATCGTTCGAGCTTCTGCGCGAGGGCGCCGTGTGCCATGGGATCAATCTCGGATGTGAGGAGACTGGGAGCTGAGCGCCGCCGCCAGATCACGCCCAATTATCCGACATTGGCGAGCGACGGTCCAGACTGGCACATGGCGATGGCGGCCGTGCGACTCCCCGCTGCCTTTGTCGTTGCAAGACGATTTCACAAGAGATCTCAACGGATTCCAATGGCGCTAGCGCGCTGTCGTTCAATGTTTGCCGGCTTGCCGGCGTCCCGTCGCGCGCTTGTGACAACGCGCGCAGGCCGGCGAGGGCATCACGACAGCCGGCAACGCTCAGTCGGTCACCTGATCGGCGCCGATCAGAAAGCGCTCGGGGATGACGAGGTTCAACGCCCGGGCCGTTGCTTGTGCAGCCGGCCGGCGACCGCCCGCACCTTTCCCGGCGCTGCGCGCCAGATCGCGAGCGCCGACAGCCCGCTCACGACCATTGCGACGGCGAAAGCCAGCGTGTAGTCGCCGGCGCGATCATAGAGCAAGCCGGTCACCCACGGTCCGGCCGCACCGCCCGCCAGCGCCGCCAGCATGATCGTGCCGAAGATGCTGCCCTGGTGCCTGCCCTGGAAGATCTCGAACACCACCGCGCCCATGATCGAGGTGAGGCCGTAGCCGAGCGCGCCTTGCGTGAACACCATCAGATAAACCAGCCAGAGCGAGGCTTGATATCTCAGCGCGATCAGCGCGGCGAAGCAGACGACGAAACCCGCACAGCTGATCGCCCACACCCACTCCCGGCCAATGCGATCGGAGACGTGCCCGAGCGCGATCTGGCCGGGAATGCCGAGCAGGCTGACCATGCCGAGTGCCCACACCGCAACGCCGGGGCTGAAGCCGACGTCGAGCAGGAATTTGGTCTGGTGCACCTGCACCGCGTACCAGATGTACAGGCCGCAGAAATAGCCGAGCGCGATCCACCAGAACCGCGCGGTCGCGACGGCACGCTGCAGCGTCCAGTCGGTGTTGACCCAGACGGGATCGACCACGTTGGAGACCGGCCTCGCCGTGCCTGCGGCCGGGGCGGCATCGCCGTCCGGCTGGAGGCCGATGTCCTCGGGGCGCTTGTGCAGCAGCAGATTGATCGGCGCCAGCGCGATCAGGACGAGCAGGCCCATCGCGGTGCAGGCGGTGCGCCAGCCGGTCTGCTCGATCATGTGCTGCACCCATGGCAGCAGCGTCACCGAGCCGATACCGACGCCGGCGAAGGCTATACCGATGGCGAAGCCGCGCTTGCGGATGAACCAGTTCGGCAGGAACAGCGATTGGCCGGAATAGCCGAGACAGACGCTGCCGGCGCCGACCATGACGCCGATGGTGACATAGAGATGCCACGGCGCGCTGGTCAGCGGCGCCAGCAGCAGGCCGCCGCCCATCAGCACGACCCCAAGCTCCATCACCGCGCGCGGGCCGGCGCGATCCATCAGGCGGCCGATCAGCGGGCTGACCACGCCGGACACGACGAAGCCGAAGGAGAAGGCGCCCGCGGTGACGCCGCGCTCCCAGCCGAACTCGGCGATGATGGGCGGAAAGAACAGCGAAAAGGCGGTGCGCGCGTTGACGCCGATCGCCATGGTGACGAAGGTCACGGCGACGACGACCCAGCCGTAGAAGAACGGAAGCCGCATGTTATGTGCTTGTTTCATCCCTAGACGGTTCTTCGGACCATCCGGGGATGCCCGGGTCAAGCGCTTTTCGCGCATGCCTCAGGCGCGCTCAGGCGGCGTCGAGCCGTGAGGATTTGACCGGCGCGTCGAACAGGATCCGCTCGATCGGATGCGGCCGACCGAACAGATAGCCTTGCGCAAAATTGACGCCGAGCGCCTTCAGCCGGTCGAACTCCTCGCGCGTCTCGACGCCTTCGGCGGTGACCGACATGTCCAGTCCGCGCGCCAGCGTCACGATCGAGGAGATGATGGCGGAAGAGCGCGGCTGCTGGGTCAGGTTGCGAATGAAAGACTTGTCGATCTTGATCTTGTCGAACGGGAACGCGGTCAGGTAGCTGAGCGAGGAATAGCCGGTGCCGAAATCGTCGAGCGCGAGCTCGACGCCGAGCTGCTTCAGCCGCTCCATGAAGGCGTGGTTCTCGCTGCCGCGCTCCAGCAGCACGGATTCCGTGATCTCGATCTCGAGCCGCGGCGGCGGCAGGCCGGAATCGGCGAGCGCCGCGCAGATCATTTCGAACAGCTCGGCTTCCTTGAACTGGATCGGCGACAGGTTGACGGCGACCATGAGATCGGCGGGCCAGCCGGCCGCGTCCGCACAGGCGCGCCGCAGCACGAATTCGCCGAGCGGCACGATCAGCCCGGTCTCCTCCGCAAGCGCAATGAATTGGTCCGGCGGGATCAGGCCGCGCGTCGGATGCCGCCAGCGCACCAGCGCCTCGAAGCCGCGTCGTTCGCCGCTGAGGGCATCGACGAACGGCTGGTAGTGTACCTCCAGCTGGCAGCGCGCGATGGCGTCGCGCAGATCTCCTTCCAGCGTGTTGCGAGCCTCCAGCTCGGCCGACATCGCCTCATCATAGATCGTGAAGCAGTTGCGGCCGGCCGATTTCGAACGGTAGAGCGCCAGATCCGCTTTCTTCAGGAGCTGCTCCTGATCGCTGCCATGATCCGGCGCGATCGCGATGCCGATGCTGGTGCCGATTTCAACGCGGTGGCCGGGCAGCGAGAACGGCTCGCTCACGAGCTTGGCGATCCGCGCCGCCAGCTCGGTCGAGCAGGCGCGCTGGTCTTCGCCGGCCTCCTGGATGACGGCAAATTCGTCACCGCCTAGCCGCGCCAGCACGTCGTTGGCGCGCACTGCGGATTTCAGCCGCTGCGCCACCTGGCGCAGCAGCGCATCGCCGGCCGCGTGGCCGAGGGAATCGTTGACGTTCTTGAAGCGGTCGAGATCGAGCATCAGGATCGCGAAGGGCTGGCCCCTCGCGCTCAACTGTCTGTTCATCGCGTCGAGCCGGGTGAGGAAGAAGGCGCGGTTCGGCAATCCGGTGAGGATGTCGGTCTGGGCAAGCTCGAGCACCCGCCGGTTCGCCAGCGACAGCCGCCGCGAATTGCGGCTGGCGAGCATCAGATAGGTCGACAGCGACAGCGTCAGCAGCATGCCGACGACGAGGACCGCAACCGCGCGGTCGTAAGTCGTCGCCAGCGGACCGCCGGCGGTCGGAACCGCCCGTACCTGCCAATCGGTATCGCCGATCTTGAGACTGCCCGACCAGTGCAGGGTCCGCGCGATGTCCCGCATCGACCGCAGCGCGCTGGGGGACGATGCATAATCCGGCAGCATCTGCTCCAGGCTGACGATCTGCGCCATGAAGGGCGGGAAGACCGTCATGCTGACCGCGGGGCTGGCTCCGGTGGTCACGCGAATGGACTGGATCAGCAGCGGCAGGTCGAAGATGCCGACCATGTAGCCGGCGAGATTGCGGCGCCGGTCTGCAATCTCCTCGCGCGAAGTGCCCTTGGCGTAGACGGGAATGGCAACGAGAACATAGGACAGCCGGTCGTCCTCCTTCGGCCCGAACAGGCGCGTGCGCATGGCTGCGATGCGGTCGTTGTCACGCGCACGCTCCAGCAGCGACCGGCGCTCCGGAACGGTCGTGTAATCCATGCCGTAGACCGGCGAGGTCTTCGGCTGAGTCGAGTAGAACACCGGAATATATTCGTCGCTCTGCGGCGCGGTGACGAAGGTCTCGCCCTGAAGCGACTTGATGTGATAGCCCGACACGCCGTCCCGGATCGCCGCGGTCTCGTATTCCGCGCGCTCCTTGCGGTTGACGCGCGGCAACCACGCGATGCGCAGGATGCCGGCGTGACGCTCGAACAGGCGGGCGCTGAAGTTCTCGAATTCGCTGCGGGTGACCTCTTCGTTGGTCGATTCGAACAGCGTGCGCAGCGCGAGAAGCCTCGATATGTACTCGTTCATGCCGTTCTGCATGACGATCGCCTGGGTCTCGGCGGCGTTCTCGAACTCGATCCTGTTGACGCGATCTTCCCACCGCGCCACGGCGGCGGCGCCCATGATCGAGAACAGCAGGCCGACGCCGACCGCGACGAGCGCAGGACGATAGAGCCCGAGCAGCGGCGCGGCACGCCACCATCCGCCTCTACGTCTCCGATCCTGATCGTTCTGATCGCGACCGCCCATGTTGTAGCCGCCGTCCCCTCTCCGCGACGAACCGAACCTCTGGTTGAGGTGCCGGCGCCGCTATCGGAACAAGACTGCGGTTAAGAACTGCACAATTTTGCAAAGCGGTCGTTTCGCAATGCGGAAATTAGTTAACGAACTGCGCGAACGATCCCGGCGTTCTGGACATAAGTTGCCGACTTTACCCGGTGTACTACGGCCTCTCTGCGTCGTGCCGCTTAGCGAGCTATTCAGGCTCGCGAGGTTACGTTGCGCAAGGTTTCTTCCAACGATCCGGCAAAGCCTCCCGATGCACCGATCAGCGAGATCCGTCGTCCTGACCATCGCGCTTCTGGCCGCGACCACACTGGCGGCGAGGGGCAACGAGGCCGGCGTCAGCGCGGGTGCGATCCTGTTCGGCCAGGCCGCGGCGCTGGAGGGCCCCTCCTCCGCGTTGGGACAGCGCATGCGGCAAGGCATCGTCGCCGCGTTCACCGAGATCAACGCCAAGGGCGGCGTCCACGGCCGCAAGCTCGAGCTCATCAGCCGCGACGACGGCTACGACCCCGACCGTTCGGTGGCGCAGACGCTGCAGCTGATCGACGACGACAAGGTGTTCGCGCTGATCGGCGCGGTGGGCACGCCGACCGCGAAGGCGACGATACCGATCACCAGCGCCAGAAACGTACCCTTCATCGGCCCGTTCACCGGCGCCGAGTTCCTGCGCGACCTCGAGCTTCCGAACGTCGTCAACATCCGCGCGAGCTACGGCGCGGAGGCGGAGGCCTGGATCAAGCATCTCACCGAGGATCGCCAGTTCACCCGCATCGGCATCTTCTACCAGGACGATTCCTTCGGCCGCGACGGGCTTGTCGGCGTGAAGCGTGCGCTCGCCAAACGCGGTCTCGAGCTTGCCGCCGAAGGCACTTTCGAGCGCAACACCCGCGCGGTCGTCCAGGCCTGGCGCATGATCAAGCGCACCGACCCCGAAGCCATCGTCATGGTCGGCACCTATGGACCGTGCGCGGAGTTCATCAAGCTTGCCCGCCGCAGCGGCGCCCGTCCAACCTTCGTCAACATCTCCTTCGTCGGCGCCAATGCGCTCGCCGCGGAACTCGGCCCGGAGGGCGAAGGGGTCATCGTCTCGCAGGTGGTGCCGTTTCCCTGGGATCGCTCACTCAAGCTCGTCGCCGACTACCAGGCGGCGATGAAGGCGTTCGATCCGGCGCTGACACCGGACTTCGTGTCGCTGGAAGGTTATTTGTCCGGCCGCCTCGCGGCCGCGGCGCTGGACCAGGCCGGCCCCGATCCGACCCGCGCGAGCCTTTTGCGCGCCATCAACGATACCGGCCGCTTCGACATCAGCGGCAGCATCGTCACCGTCGGCACACGCATGCTCGACACGCCGCCGAAGGTGTTCCTGACGGTGATCCAGAAGGACGGGACGTTCAAGGCGGTGGACCGGCTTTGAGACCCTTCACGGCCGCCGCGTCCAGCGGTCGGCGTTGACGGCGCCTTGCGGGATTTTTCCCCTCACGATGGCCTCGACCTGTCGCACGGTCTCCAGCGACTGGTATTCGATGGCCTGCGGCGTCAGGCCGCCGACATGCGGCGTGGCGACGACGTTCGGCAGCTTGGCAAGCTCGGGCGTCGGCATCTGGTCGGGCGCGCGGCCGACATCCATGGCGGCGCCGGCGATGCGGCCCTCACGCAGCGCGCGTGCCAGCGCGGTCTCGTCGACCAGATTGCCGCGCGAGAGATTGATGAAGACGGCATGCTTCTGCATGCGCGCCAGCGCCGCCTCCCCGATCAGGTTCTCGGTCTGCTCGTTGGCGATGGCGAGGCAGACGACAAAGTCCGATACGGCGAGGAGCTCGTCGAGACCGACCTGCCGGATCGCGGCATCGCTGACGGTGACGAAGGGATCGGAGACCAGCACCTCCATGCGCAGCACCTTTGCGATCTCGGCGAGGTAGCGCCCGATGCTGCCGTAGCCGATGATGCCGATCCGGCTGCCGGCGAGCTGGCGGCCCATCCGCGCCTCAGCCTTGCGGCCGGCCTGATAGTCCGCCGTGGTCCGAGATACGCCGCGGGAGAGATCGACCATGAAGCCGAGCGCAAGCTCAGCCACGGCCTGCACGAAGCCGGGCCCGGCGCGGGTCACCAGCACGCCGGCTAGCGAGGCCGCATCCACGCTGACGTTGCGCATGTCGACGGCGCAGCGGACGAACGCCCGCAGACGCGGCAATTGCGCGAAAATCTCGCCGCGGCCCTCCGTCATGCGATCGGCAACGATGATGTCGACATCCTTCGCGGCACGCACGAGGCCGGCGGCGTCCAGAGTCTCGTCGCTCTCGTGCAGGATCACCTCGGCGGCAGCGCGGAGGCCGTTCAGGCTGCGATCGCCGTAATAGTTACGTCGCATCTCCGGGGTGTGCGCGAGCAGGACCTTCACGACAAGCCTCCTTCAATAGCCGAATGCCCGCGGCAGCGCGGTCGAGAGCCATAGCACGAAGGCGATGACGAGCAGGCAGAGGAACAGGAGGCCAAGATAGCCCATGATCGGCTTCGAACGCATATCGATTGGATTGCACAAAGCAGACGACGAGCGAAAGCCGCGGGATCGTGATCCCACGGCTCGCAACATTTGAGCGAATGCAGTGATGTCAGCGCGAATGCGCGCCGCTGAGCTGGCCGCCTGCCGCGGCGACATCACGCGAGGGACGCAGCGCATAGGCGCCGTCGCCGAGCAGGGCCTGCGCGGCGAGCGCGATCGCCCAGAAGGCGGGGAATTCCCAGCCCCCCTTCGGATTGGTGAAGAAGAAACCGGCCGCGCCGTGCACCGAGAAGATCGCGCCGAGCAGGATCGGAATGCCCGCGAGCGCCGCATAGCGGGTCCAGACGCCGAGGATCAGAGCGACGCCGCTGAGCACTTCCACGGTCATGATGAGATAGGCGAGCTCGGGCGGGAAACCGAGGCTGCCGAAGAACTTTGCGGTGCCGGCCGGGGTGAATACGAACAGCTTCAGGCTGGCATGGGCGAGGAATAGCGCGCCCAGGGTCACGCGCAGCACCAGCGCGGCGTAAGGGGCGGTACGGGAATCGATCATGGCGGGTCTCCTTTGCGGCGCAACATGATATATTCTCAAATCGATGATAATATGCTATTTTTGAAATATACTTCACACTAGCAGAGTGAGATTGGCTTTGCTCGACCGCCTGACCAGCTTGGAGGTTTTCGCGAGGGTTGCCGCGGCCGGCAGCCTCTCCGGTGCGGCCCGGGCCATGGGCCTGTCGCAAACTATGGTGACCAAGCATGTCGCCTCGCTGGAGGCGCGGCTCGGCACAAAACTGTTCCACCGCACGACCCGACGGCTCTCCATCACCGAGGCTGGACGAAGCTATCTGGAATCCGCCGAACGCATCCTCGCCGACATGGAGGCTGCCGATGCCGCCATCGCGCGCGAACGCATCGAGCCGCGCGGGCTGCTGCGCGTCAATGTCCCCGTCGTGTTCGGCACGAGGCAGATTGCGCCTGCGATCGCGGAATTTTCGGCAGCCCATCCCGAGGTCACCATCGAGCTCGGCCTCAACGATCGCCTCGTCGACCTCGCCGAGGAAGGCTGGGACCTTGCGATCCGGATCGGCAGCCTGCGCGACTCCAGCATGGTAGCGCGGAAGCTCGCACCGAACCGCCTCGTGGTCTGTGCCGCACCTTCCTATCTTGCCAGGCACGGCACCCCGCGCAGCGTCGCCGAGCTCGCCGGACATAATTGCCTCGGCTACACGCTCTCGCAGCAAGCGAGCGCGGCGGAATGGCTGTTCGGTGCCGAGGGCGAGATCCGCGTCCAGGTCAGCGGCACCTTGCGGGCCAACAATGGCGATGCGTTGCGCGCGGCGACGCTGGCCGGCCTTGGCCTTGCGCGGCAGCCCACCTTCATCATCGCCGACGATCTTCGCTCGGGCGCGCTCGTCGCGCTCCGGCTCGACCAGCCGGAGATCCAGACGTCGGCGGTGCATGCGGTCTACCTGCCCGACCGCCGCCCACCGGCCAAGGTGCGCGCCTTCATCGACTTTCTCGCCGCGCGCTTTGCGCCTGTGACGCCATGGGACCGCGGACTGCCGTGACGGGGCACGGGCGGACGCGCGCAAGCTCGGGCAGAGCCACTGCCCGATTTTGTCGCACGCCCAACGTGAGCCAGCGCACAGACAGTGTCATGGCACAGACCTAGAAAAAGTGACATCATCGTGCGCATTGCCGTTGGAGGTGACATCATGCGCCGTCCAGTCTTTTCGAATTTGCTTCTTGCATCCGGTCTTCTCGCACTCACCCAGTTGATGACGCCGACGGACGCGGCCGCCGAAGCGCGGCTTGCGCTGGTGATCGGCCAATCGGCCTATCGCACCGTGCCGGAGCTGCCCAACGCCGCCAACGACGCCAAAGGTATGACGGAGCTGCTCGGCAGTGCCGGCTTCACCGTCACCACGGCGGCCAATCTGGCGCAGACCGAGATGCGCGCGGCGATCTCGGACTTCGCCGGCAAGGTCAGTGCCAGCGGCGCCGACACCGTCGCGCTGGTGTTCTATGCCGGCCACGGTCTGCAGATCGACGGCGAGAACTATCTGGTGCCTGTCGATCTCGACCCCAAGCGCGAGGCCGACATCCCGCTGCAGGGCGTGCGGCTGAACGACCTGCTCAACACGCTCGGCGCGCTCCCGACGCGGGCCCGCATCTTCATGCTCGATGCCTGCCGCAACAATCCGTTCCCCGCGCTCAGCGGCGCCGGCCACGGCCTTGCGATCGTCGACACCAAGGCCGGCGCGCCCGGCTCCTTCATCTCCTATTCGACCTCGCCCGGCGCCGAGGCCGAGGACGGCAACGGCATCGACAGCCCCTACACCACGGCTGCGCTGACCATTGCCAAGCAGCCGAACCTGCCGATCGAGGAAGTGTTCAAGCGCATCCGCGTCGCCGTGGCGCAATCGACCGACGGGCGGCAGATCCCCTGGGAAAGCTCCTCGCTGACCACCGACTTCAAGTTCTTCGGCGAGAGCAGCGGCAGCACGCCCGCTCTTCCCGGCGCATCCGCCATGGCGCTCGCCAGCGGCACGCGCAGCGTCGACGACTGGCGCAAGACGTTGCAGGGCAAGCCGGCCATGGTGGCCTATGAGCTCGTGATCACCGAGGACACGGTGGAGGCGTATCAGGCCTATATCGAGCTGTACGCCCAGGACACCCGCACCCCGCGCGTTCGTACGGTGCTGGAGCGGCGTCGCCAGATGCTGGCGTGGGAGCGTGCCACCGCCATCAACTCCCGCGCCTCGTTCGAAGCTTATCTGGCGAACTGGGACAACAGCGATCTCGCTGCAACCGCCCGCCGGCTGCTGCTGCGCGTGCAGAACCGCAACTACGCCGTGCCCGTGGCCGCCGCCGCGACGCCCGTCGCGGTCGCGATGGCGCCGACCTGCCCGTGCTCGACGCCCGCGACCCCGGCAACGCCGGTCAACCCCTCGGTCCCGCCCGTGATCAAGAAGCGCGTCGACGAGACCCCGCCGAAGCGCAAGGTGGTCGAGACGCCGCCCAAGCGACGGCCGTCCGAGCAAGTGGTCTACGAGCGCGCGCCGCCGCCGGATCGCGGCCCGCCGCCGGAGGCTGTGATGCAAGGCATCGGCATCGGCGTAGGGATCGGCCTCGGCATGGGAATGGGCGGCCGCGGCGGAGACCATAATGGCGGCGGGTACCGCAGATACTGAGCCGGTCCGGCACCAGCAGCATTCGGCTCGCGCCAATCGCGCGAGCCGAACTTATTGCGACAGCACCGGGTAGTCCCGGAGCACGGCTTCTCGAATCCAGCCTGCCTGGATCGCGCGCGACAAGATCTGCGCCGTCTTGATGTCCTCGGCCTTCATGCAGAGATCCACGATGCGGCGCACGGCGTCGTCGCGCATCAGATCGTCGGAGATCTTCATCGCGATCTCCATCGCGGCGCGGGCCGCGCGTTCATAGCGCTCGCGCGTGCTGTTCTGCGCTGAAGCTGCGGCAGCCTCGGCGATCGCCCGCGCAGCCTGACAGATGTTGCGAATCCGGTCGGCTGCTTCGATATCGCCGATCGGCCCCCCGATTGGCTCGTCCCAGACGTCTGCCGGCTCTCGCCTCGCGAACCACTTCATTGCCCCACCAATGGTCTTCGATTGCTCGTGGCGTTCAGGACATGCGGCGCGGGCCGATCGCCTCGAACTGCGCCTTCTGCTCGTCGTTGAGCGTGGCGTAGAAATCATCGAGCGCCGCCCGCACCGACTTGATCCCCTCCAGCATCACGTCGAGGCGCTTGCGGATCGCGGCCATGCGTGCCGGCGGCGTCATCACCTCATTGGGCTCGCAGGCCGCCTTGAGCGATGCGCTGACTTTGGCGCTGGTGTCCTGCAGCACCTGGAGCGCCGCGCGCTGGGTGTCGTTGGGACGAAGTCTGTCCTCGATCGTGGCACCAGGCCAATCGAACGCGGCAGACGCGCTGCAAGTCTGCACCGACGATCCGCCCGCATTGTTCGATGCGGTGGCACGACGCTGATCGTCGGCGAGCGCATTGAAGCGCGCCTTCTGCTCGTCGTTGAGCGAACCATAGAATGTCTCGAGCGCGGGCTGGACCAGCTCGACGGCCTTCTGCATCGCCTCGACCCGCTGCTGCATGGCGGCGAGCCGGCCGGGCGCCGTCGCTGCGGCCTGCGTCGGACAGGATGTGCGGATCAGCGCCGCCGCGTCGATCGAGGCGTTGCCGAGCGCATCGAGGGCGGCGCCTTGCGCATCGGTCGGCTGCACCGCGGCTGCGATCTGATCGATCGGCAGGCCGACGATGGCGCGGCGATCGCTGCCGCAGAGCTGATCGAGCGGTGCGCTGCGCGCCCGCCGCCGTCCATGCGGCTGCTGCGGCAGATAGGCCGACAGGCGATCATAACCGTAGGGGCCGAAAATGCCGGCATAGATGTCCGGATAGCCGTAGCCCCAGAAGCCGAGCCCGTCGCCCCAGATCGTGTAATCGTAGAGGTCGTTATAGGCGAACGGCCAGAACAGCGGCCCGACCCAGCCATAGCCGCCACCCGGATGTTGCCACCATCCGCTGCTTGCGCCGCTCCAGCCGGCGAGTGCCGCCGCCGCGGCGATCTGCGCGCGGGCCGCGGGATTGCTGACCAGCCGGCCGTTGCGGAATGCGCTGGCGTTCCAGGCGTTGCGGAAGTTCGTCGGCCGTATCGCGGCATTGCGGATCTGACCGAAGCTCGGGCCGCCACGTCGGGCACCGGTTGTGAACCGCATCCCGCGATGATGCCCGCCGCCATGCGCGTGCCCGCCGCCGTGCCCACGGAAATGGCCGCCGCCGTGATGGCCATGCCCGCCTCCATGGCCATGGCCGTGGCCGCCTCCATGGCCACCGCCATGGCCGCCCTTCGCCAGCGCCGCACCCGCCAGCATGCAGGCAAAGGCCATTGCGGCAATTCCAACGATCGGTCGCACCATCGCACTCTCCCCGCGCACAGCCCTGCCATTGCGGCATCGGAACTTGGCGGGAATTGGAACCGGCAACATTGCCGAAAGTTCCCGGACCTAGCCCCGGGCCTTATGCCTCCGGCACGATCTTGCCTGGATTGAAGATGTTGAGCGGATCGAGCGCCTTCTTCAGCGTCCGCATCGCATCGAGCGCCTCGGGGCCGAGCTCCGCCTTGAGATATTTCTGCTTGCCCTGGCCGATGCCGTGCTCGCCGGTGCAGGTGCCGTCCATCGCCTGCGCGCGTTCGACCAGGCGATGCATGAACTCCTCGCCGCGCGCCATCTCCTCGGCATCGTTGGTGTCGCACACCAGCGAGCAGTGGAAATTGCCGTCACCGACATGGCCGACGATCGGCGACAGCAAATTGAGCCGCTTGAGATCCTCCTCGGTCTCGCTAACGCAGTCGGCGAGCCGCGAGATCGGCACGCAGACGTCGGTCGCGACCACGCCGATGCTGTCGCCGGGCCGCAGCGCCTTCACCGACCAATAGGCATCGTGCCGCGCCTGCCACAGCTTGGTGCGATCCTCCGGCTTGGTGGTCCAGGAGAAATCGCCGCCGCCGCAGTCCTTTGCGATCTCGCCGAAGGCCTTGGACTGCTCGGCGACCTCGATCTCGCTGCCGTGAAATTCCAGCAAAAGCAGCGGCGTCTCCGGCAGCGTCAGCTTGGAATAGGCGTTGCAGGCCTTCACCTGCGCGGCATTGAGCAGCTCGATACGCGCCACGGGAATGCCGGTCTGGATCGCCAGGATCACAGCCTGACAGGCGCCGTGCACGGTCTCGAACGACACCGCGCCGGCCGCGATCGTCTCGGGAATGCCGCGCAGGCGAATGGTCAATTCCGAGATGATGCCGAGCGTGCCTTCGGCGCCGACGAACAGATGCGTCAGGTCGTAGCCCGCCGAGGATTTCTTGGCGCGCGTTCCCGTGGTGATGATCTCGCCGTCGCCGCGCACCACCTTCAGCGCCAGCACGCTGTCGCGCATGGTGCCGTAGCGCACCGCATTGGTGCCGGAGGCACGGGTCGAGGCCATACCGCCGAGCGAAGCATCCGCGCCGGGATCGATCGGGAAGAACAGGCCCTGGTCGCGCAGATGCTCGTTCAGCGCCTTGCGGGTGACGCCGGGCTGGATCACGCAGTCGAGGTCCTCGGCATGCACCGCGAGCACCTTGTTCATGTCGCGCAGGTCGATCGAGATGCCGCCGGCGGGCGCGTTGACCTGGCCCTCGAGCGAGGTGCCGGTGCCGAAGGGAATGACCGGCACGCGATGCTTGGCGCAGATCCGGACCGCGTCCTGGATGTCGGCGGTCTCCTGCGCCATCACCACGCCGTCCGGCGGCTGGTTGGGGATCCAGGTGGTGGTATGGCCGTGCTGCTCGCGCACGGCGTGCGAGGTGATGAGGCGGTTGCCGAAGCGTGCGGCAAGCTGCTCCAGCGCGCTCGCGAGGGCTTTCGGCTCCGGCCGCGGCGGATTATTGGTGATGGTCGTACCCACGGAATTCCTCCCGAAAGAAGAACCGTGGCAAAGGACATAAAACTGGTCAAGTCAAGCGACCGGACGCATAGCCTGGGAAGGACACATGCCGGAGACCGCCGCCTCAACGCCCAATGCCGCGCCGTTCCGCGCCTCGATCATGCAGGTCGAGCCGCAATGGATCGACTATAACGGCCATCTCAACATGGCCTATTACAACGTGATGTTCGACCGGGCGATCGACGAGTTCTGGCTCGAGCTCGGGATTGGCCCGGTCTACAAGAAGGAGCGCCACGGCTCGACCTTCACCGCCGAATGCCACGTGCGCTATTTGCGCGAGATCCATCTCGGCGATCCCGTGCAGATCTTGGTCTGGCTGCTGGACGCCGACGACAAGCGGCTGCATACGTTCGAGGAGATGCGGCACGCATCAGAGGGCTGGCTGTCGGCGACCTCCGAGAACATGTCGCTGCACATGGACATGAAGGCGCGGCGCGTCGCGCCGTTTCCGCCTGACATCCAGCAGCGCATTGCTGGCGTCGCCAAGTCCCACAGCGCCTTGACGCGACCCGAGGGCATCGGCCGCAGCGTGGCGATGCCCTCGAAGCGTTAGCAGCTCAGGCAACGCTGCCAGTTCACCTCTCCCCGGCGGGAGAGGTAACCTAGGCGCGCTATATCCTGTTGCGGCCGCGGGCGAGGCCGACGACGGCCGACACCAGGAACAGAACGACTGCGATGAAGAAAATGATCTTGGCGATCTCGATCGAAGCGCCGGCGACGCCGCCGAAGCCCAGGATGCCGGCGATCAGTGCGATAACCAGAAACGTCACAACCCAGCCTAGCATGGTCAAACCCTCGTCTTGATATTGTCTGCGATCGACGCGGCTGGCCGCGCCACCTGTCCTGACAATCTCGACGCCGGAACGATGGTTCCGGCCCTGGCGGGAGCGAAATTCGCTGGCTCAGCTGGAACAAATCGGCCTGCCGCGCACGTGGAAAACCCCGCCCGGCGCCCCATATAGGCACCAATCCCTGTTAAGAAGGCTCCCTTCCACCACCCCGCGGTGCCATCGTGGGGCCGATGATTCGCATGACCGAGCCGAGCAAGATCACAGCCGTACCCGACCACCAGCCCGCAGCCGGCGGCATCGCCGCGCGTGCGCGCGCCTCGGTGGGCCCGAAATACCTCGCCGGGCTCAATCCGGAGCAGCGCGAGGCGGTGGAGACGCTGGACGGCCCGGTCCTGGTGCTGGCCGGCGCCGGCACCGGCAAGACGCGCGTCCTGACCACGCGCATCGCCCATATCCTGAGCCAGGGTCGCGCCCGCCCGGCCGAGATCCTGTCGGTGACCTTCACCAACAAGGCCGCGCGCGAGATGAAGCACCGGCTCGGCCAGATGCTGGGCCACGCCGTGGAGGGCATGCCGTGGCTCGGCACCTTCCACTCCATCGGCGGCCGCATCCTGCGCATCCATGCCGAGCTGGCGCAGCTCAAGTCGAACTTCACCGTGCTCGACGTCGACGACCAGGTCCGGCTGCTCAAGCAGCTGCTCCAGGCCGAGAACATCGACGAGAAACGCTGGCCGGCGCGGATGCTGGCCGGCCTGATCGACGGCTGGAAGAACCGCGGCCTGAGCCCAGCGCAGGTGCCGTCGGGCGAGGCCGCGATGTTCGCCAACGGCAAGGGCGGCAAGCTCTATGCGAGCTATCAGGAGCGGCTGAAGATCCTGAACGCGGCCGATTTCGGCGATCTCCTCTTGGAGAACATCCGCATCTTCCGCGAGCACCCGGATATTCTCAGGCAGTACCAACAGCGCTTCAAGTTCATCCTGGTCGACGAGTACCAGGATACGAACGTCGCGCAATATCTGTGGCTGCGGCTCTTGTCGCAGGCGCCTTCTTTCACCTCTCCCCGCTTGCGGGGAGAGGTCGCATCGCGCAGCGATGCGGGTGAGGGGGACTCTCCGCAGACCGAGCTCGTGGAGACAGCCCCTCACCCCGACCCTCTCCCCGCAAGCGGGGCGAGGGAGAAGACCAAAAACATCTGCTGCGTCGGTGACGACGACCAGTCGATCTATGGCTGGCGCGGCGCCGAGGTCGACAACATCCTGCGCTTCGAGCACGATTTCCCGGGCGCCAAGGTCATTCGCCTCGAGCGCAACTACCGCTCGACGGGTCACATCCTCGCCGCCGCCTCGCATCTGATCGCGCACAATGAAGGCCGGCTCGGCAAGACGCTGCGCACCGAGGACCAGGACGGCGAGAAGGTCACCGTCACGGGCTCGTGGGATTCGGAAGAGGAAGCCCGCGGCATCGGCGAGGAGATCGAGCAGCTGCAGCGCCAGGGCGAGAAGCTCAACGAGATCGCCATTCTGGTGCGCGCCTCCTACCAGATGCGCGAGTTCGAAGACCGTTTCGTCACGCTCGGCCTGCCCTACCGCGTCATCGGCGGCCCGCGCTTCTACGAGCGCGCCGAGATCCGCGACGCGCTGGCCTATTTGCGCGTCATCAATTCGCCGGCCGACGATCTCGCCTTCGAGCGTATCGTCAATACGCCCAAGCGCGGGCTTGGCGACGCCACCGTGCAGATGCTGCACGACCACGCCCGCAAGCGCCGCATTCCACTGTTCGAGGCGGCGCGCGCCGTGGTCGAGACCGACGAGCTGAAGCCGAAGGCGCGCGGCTCGCTTCGCGATCTCATCGCGCAGTTCGACCGCTGGCGTGCCCAGCGCGAGGTCACCGCGCACACCGATCTCGCCCAGATCGTGCTCGACGAGAGCGGCTATACCGAGATGTGGCAGAAGGACCGCTCGGCGGATGCCGCGGGCCGGCTGGAGAACCTGAAAGAGCTCGTGCGCTCGATGGAGGAGTTCGAGAACCTGCAAGGGTTCCTGGAGCACATCTCGCTGGTGATGGACCGCGAGGGTGGCGCCGAGGACGACGCGGTGTCGCTGATGACGCTGCATTCGGCCAAGGGCCTCGAATTCGACAACGTCTTCCTGCCGGGCTGGGAGGAAGGCCTGTTCCCGAGCCAGCGCACCCTGGACGAACAGGGCCGCGCCGGGTTGGAAGAAGAGCGCCGGCTCGGCCATGTCGGCCTGACCCGCGCCCGCCGCCGCGCAAAGATCTATTTCGCGACCAATCGCCGGATCCATGGCACTTGGTCGACCACGATCCCGTCGCGCTTTCTCGACGAGTTACCGGCGGCCAATGTCGAGATCACGGAATCCAAGGGCGGCTCTGGATGGGGCGGCAGCGGCGGCTACGGCGCCTCGCGCTTCGACGACATGGAGGCGTTCGGCTCCAGCTATTCGACCCCGGGCTGGCAGCGCGCGCAGGCGAACCGGAATCGCGGCGGCGGCCGCAACGGCGGCTTCGAGGAAGAGGCCGCAACGTTCTCGTCCTCCGCGTCATCGGGCCCCGATTTCGGCAGCTTCTCCTCGCGCCGCCGCGGACCCCTGACCATCGAGGGCGAGCTGGTCGCCAAATCCACCGGCACGACGTCCGAATTCTCGCTGGACGACCGGGTCTTCCACCAGAAGTTCGGCTATGGCCGCGTCACCAAGATCGACGGCAACAAGCTCACCATCGCCTTCGACAAGGCCGGCGAGAAGAAGGTCGTGGACAGCTTCGTGCAGCGGGCGTGAGGCCCGATATGGCTCACTACATCGCCATCATTGAAGACGCCGACCCGGATGAGGCAGTCGGCGTCTGGTTTCCGGACCTGCCCGGCTGCATCTCCGGCGGCGACGATGTCGACGAAGCCATCGAGAATGCACCCGAAGCGCTGGCGCTCTATGCGCAGGAGCTGATCGCGGACGGTCGCCAGCTGCCGCCGCCCCGGACGCTGGACGAACTCAAGGCCGATCCGGAGTTTGCCGATGACCTCAGGAACCACACGGCCGTCCTGATCGACTGGCCGCCCCTCGCCGAGGCCGACTGAGGACTGTTCGCCGCACTGGCGCAACTCTCGACAGTTCTCGCCCGAACGCCCCTTGACCACCGCGAACTTCCCCGTATCAGATAAACCCATGGTCCGGGGCTCCATCACATTGATCGTGCTTGCATTGGGGATGCCGTCGCTTGCGGCGGCGGAGACCATGAGCTTTGGCGACTCGATCGGGAAGCTTGCGGCGAGCTGCGGCGCGGAAATCGTCGCCAATTGCCGCGGCGTCAACCCGGACTCGACCCGGCTGAAGGAATGCCTGTCGCGCAACCGCGATGCGCTCACGCCGCAATGCGCGAGCGACTATCTCGGCGTGTTCGACGCCATCCAGAAGCGCGTCGCCGCGCGCGTCACGGTGGCGAATGCCTGCCAGCGCGAGATCGTCAAGATCTGCGGCGGCTCGACCAAGGAGACCAGCAAGTCGGTCCCCTGCCTGGTCTCGACCCCCAAGGGCATCAGCAACAACTGCCTGAAGGCGGTCGACGACGCGGGGTATCGCTGATGCGCGCGACGGGGCTCGCCATCGCACGAACAGGCATCGCGCTGGGCTTCGTCCTGCTCGCGGGCACCGCCGGCGCGCAGACGGGGGCGCCGACCCGCGACGACATCGTTGGCAAGCTGAACCATTTCGAAGAGGCCGCCGAGGTCGATCTGCCCGCGCTGAAGCAGCAGGTGATGGAGCGCGCCAAGACCAGGATCAAGAACGATCCGGGTCCGGTGAACCGGCCGCTGATCGCGCCGGAGCTTGCCAAGCTGCCGGCCTTCAATGCGCAGATCCAGTTCGACGCCGATACGCCGATCATCCAGCCGGCGTCCTACCAGACCGTCGGCCGCATTGCGGACGCGCTGGTTCATTCTTCGCTGCTGCCCTACACCTTCCTGATCGTCGGCCATGTCGAATCCAATTCGAAGACGCGCGAGGCCAATGCGATCCTAAGCCAGCGCCGGGCCGATGCGATCCGCGACGTGCTGGTCAACACCTTCAAGATCTCGACCAAGCGGCTGCATCCGATCGGCCTCGGCGAGGAGCAGTTTCTCGACCGGGCCAAGCCGACCTCGGCCGTCAACGGCCAGTTGCAGATCCTGACCTATGCCAAGCTGCCGGAGGAGGCGCCGCGTCCGGCTGCGGCCCCTGCGCCTGCGGCGAAAAAGCCCGCCAAGAAACGCTGAGCGAAAGCGGCTCCGCGGCTGACGGAACCCTTTGAAGTGCGGGATGTTTTGCAGCCTGTCCCGGGCGCGCGTACACGGTTTCACGCGACAAAAGTGCCGGTTTGTGCACCGCCCGGTCCAGTGCTATAGCCTCTGTTCGCCCTTCCCGACCCCGTGCTGCATGAGACCGAAATGGGTGGCTTTTTCCAGCGCCAACTTGCCGTGTATGTCGAGTACCATCGTGATCCCCGCAACACGGCGATGCATGTGGTCGGCATCCTGCTGCTGTTCACCGGCGCCGTGCTGCCGCTAACGCTGGTCAAGCTTCCGCTGTTCGGCTTCAGCGTCAGCCTGGCGGTGATCCTGGCGCTGCCGGTCTTGATTTATTGGCTGCTGCTCGACGCGGCGCTCGGGCTCGGCATTCTCGCCGTCTCCGTCGTGCTGTTTTCGGTTGCGACGAGCATTGCCGCGCAAGTCAGCACCGCGACAATGTGGGCGATTTTCGCCACGCTGGTGGTGCTCGGCCTCGCCGCACAGACCATCGGCCACAAGGTTTTTGAGGGGCGCGAGGCCTCGCTGTTCACGTTCCCCTCGCATCTTTTGCTTGGACCGATGTTCGTCATGGCAAAATTATTCATTGCATTGGGCTTCCGTCGCGACCTTGCCGCGATTCTGGCGCCTCTTCCGGCCAATTCCCTTTCAACCCGATAACGCTCGAAGCGAAACAGCAACCTTCTGCATGGCTCTCGTCCTGGTTACCGGTGGCAGTGGCTTCATCGGACATCACCTCGTAGAAGCGCTCCGCGCCCGTGGGCAGCGGGTCCGCGTTCTCGATGTCCGTGTGCCGACCGCGGCGAACGCGGACGTCGAGCACGTCCACGGCTCGGTGCTGGACTGCGCCGCGGTCGATGCGGCCATCGCCGGCGTCGATCAGGTCTATCACCTCGCCGGCCTGCCCGGCATGTGGGTCGCCAACAAGCAGGACTTTCACGAGGTCAATTGCCGCGGCACCGAAATCGTGCTCGCTTCCGCGATGAAGCACGGCGTCTCGCGCTTCCTGCACTGCTCGACCGAATCGATCCTGTTCCCCTATTCCGACCTCAAGGGCGTTCCCGCCGAAGAGGCGCTGCAGCCGGCCGAGGCGATGCCCGGCGCCTACACGCGCTCGAAATCGCTCGCCGAGCATCATGCCGCCAAGGCGGCGGCCGCGGGCTTTCCGCTGGTGATCGGCACGCCGACCATGCCGATCGGCGCCGCCGACCATAATCTGACACCGCCGACCGCGATGCTCTGGTACTTCCTGCAGAAGAAGGTGCAGCCGCATCTCAACTTCCTGGTCAACCTGGTCGACGTTCGCGACGTCGCCATGGGCCTCGTGCTGACCATGGAACGCGGCCGCCTCGGGCAGCGCTACATCCTCGGCGGCGACTGCGTCCCGCTCGGCGACATTCTGCGCATGATGTCGGCGATGAGCGGCCGCCGGCAGTTTCCGATCGTCGTACCCGGCAAGATCGCCGAGCTCTCCGCGATCATGCTCGAATACATCGCCGACCACATCACGCGCCGGCCGCCCAACGGCACCGCCGAGGGCGTACGGATCGCGCTCGCCGCGAGCGACCTCTCGATCGGCAAGGCCCGTAACGAGCTCGGCTATTCGCCGCGTCCGATCGAGCCGGTCTTGCGCGAAACCATCACCCACCTGCTCGCCCGCAACGGCCAGCAGCCCTCCGGCGCCCTCAAGCATCACGCGCTCTCCTCGCGCGCGAGCTGACGCCGCCGCTTCAAACGCAAAGAACCTTCATGTCTTTCGATTTCAGCAAGCTTCTCTCTGTCGCCTGGGGTGGCTGGACCACGACTTGGCCGACCGAACTCCTGGCTCTGCTCTGGCTCGCTTTTCTGGCCAGTTGGGTCGGTGCCTCGTTCTGGCAGGGGCAGACCAAGAAGCAGGTCATGACGCTGGAGTCGCAGCGCTACCGCCTGCCGATCCTGGTCGGCGGCATCCTGTACACGCCATGGGTCGCTGAGATTCTGGGCTGGAAGCCGCTCTGGGTGCTCGGCAACACCGGCATCGCGATCGCCGCGATCCTCTCGGCCGCCGGCATTGCCTTCGCATGGTGGGGCCGGCTGCATCTTGGAAAGTTCTGGTCCAACACCATCACCCAGAAGGAAGACCATCGCGTCATCGACACCGGCCCCTACGGCTTGGTGCGCCACCCCATCTACACCGGGCTGATCTTCGGGATGCTGGTGACCGGCGTCGCGATCGGCTTGGTGACGACGATCCTCGGCGCGATCCTGATCTCGCTCGGCATGTGGCAGAAGGGCCGGATGGAAGAGGTGTTCCTCTCGAAGGAGCTCGGCGAGGACGCCTATGGCGCCTATTGCCGCCGCGTTCCGATGATCATTCCGTTCACGTCGCCGCGGTAAGGGCATCACGCTTGTATCCCGGACGCGCTGCGCTGCGTCCGGGGCACGAGCGCAGAATCCACAAGGAACCGCCCCTCCACTCGTCCGTTAGCCCGCGACATCTGCCACCGGCCGCAGAGCATCGAGCCATGTCGGACGCCTACGATTATTTTCGCGCACACGCGATCGCCGCCGTCCGCAAGGCGCGGGCGCTGCCGCCCGGGCGGACGAAGCAGAAGCAGCGCACGGTGGCGCGGGTCTATCATCTGCTGTCCAGGGAAGCGGCGCTGGCGCCGAAC
Organism: Bradyrhizobium sp. CB1015; assembly: GCF_025200925.1. Classification (GTDB taxonomy): domain Bacteria; phylum Pseudomonadota; class Alphaproteobacteria; order Rhizobiales; family Xanthobacteraceae; genus Bradyrhizobium. The sequence continues at coordinate 6,931,068 of NZ_CP104174.1, forward strand.
ATCCGTCACTTGGACGATTTTCGCGCGGCGCGGCGGCTGGAGCGGCAGATCGGTCGTTGATCTCCGGGCCGATGCGGCGACTGTCCCATGCAAATTCGATCGGCTGCCATTCCTCGGGAATAGGCCCCGGCGGCGCGCCGCACAGGTTGACGTCGGCCCCGTCAGCCAGTTGGATGCGCGCGCAAACGGGGGCTTGTCATGACTTTTTCCAGCATCTTCGCGCAGTTCGTCGCGTTCATCGGCGGCATCGCGCTGCAATGGCGCAAGATGACGGGCACCGAGCCCGCACCGGCCTGGGGCGAGAAGCCCGCCATTCCCGAAGCAAAACCGCAAGGCGCGATCCCGACCTTGAAGATGCCGACCGCACGCGGCTGGCGCGAGGGCCAGAAGCCGATCGCGGCATCCGGGCTCAAGGTCAACGCGTTCGCGACCGGTCTCGATCATCCGCGCTGGATCGAGGTGCTGCCCAATGGCGACGTGCTGATCGCGGAGGCAACGCAGATCGCAGGCGCCCCGCGCAGCGTGTTCCACTATGCGATGCAGGCGACGATGCGGCGCGCCGCGGCGCTCGGCGTCTCCGCCAATCGCATCACGCTGCTGCGGGACGGGGACGGCGACGGCGTTGCGGAGGTTCGCGGCGCGTTCATGGAGAACCTCAACCAGCCGTTCGGCATGGCGCTGGTCGGCGACACTTTCTACGTCGGCAACACCGACGGCGTGATGGCCTTTCCTTACGTTGCCGATGCCGATCGCATCATTGCGCCGGGCAAGCGGCTCACGACGTTCAAGCCCGCCGGCCACTGGACGCGCAGCCTTCTCGCCAGTCCCGATGGCAAGAAGCTCTATGCCGGCGTCGGGTCGCTCAGCAACATCGCGGAGATGGGCATGGAGGTCGAGGAAGGCCGCGCCGCGGTCTATGAGCTCGATCTCGCCGCCGGCACGCATCGCATTTTCGGCTCCGGCCTGCGCAATCCGGTCGGCCTTGCCTGGGAGCCGAATACGGGCGTGCTGTGGACCGTCGTCAACGAGCGCGACGGCCTCGGCGACGAGACGCCGCCGGACTATCTCACCTCGGTGCGCGACGGCGGCTTCTACGGCTGGCCCTATTGCTACTGGGGCAAGACGGTGGACGACCGTGTGCCGCAGGATCCGGCGATGGTCGCCAGGGCGATTCAACCGGATTATGCGCTCGGCGGCCACACCGCGTCGCTCGGTCTGTGCTGGATGCCCGCAGGCACCCTGCCCGGCTTCGGCGACGGCATGGTGATCGGCCAGCACGGCTCGTGGAATCGCAGCAAGCTATCCGGCTACAAGCTGGTATTCATCCCGTTCGCGAACGGCAAGCCCTCCGGCCCCGGTCGCGACATCCTGTCGGGCTTCCTGTCCCCGGACGAGAAGGAATCCTACGGCCGCCCGGTCGGCGTCGCGATCGGTCCCAACAAGAAGTCGCTGCTGATGGCCGACGACGTCGGCAACGTGATCTGGCGCGTGACGGGAGCGTAAGTAGGCGCCGAAGCGATCGCAATGCGTTCCGTCATCCTGAGGTGCGACGCTTGCGATGCGAACGCGTCGCAAGGGGAGCCTCGAAGGATGAACGGCCGCGATGCAGCCGGGCCGTCGTCCTTCGAGGCTTGCTCTGCGGCGCCTCCGCGCCGCAGAGCAAGCACCTCAGGATGACGGTGATAGAGCGCGGTACGTCTAAAGCGGGATGGGTTTAGACTGAATCGATTTGGGATTCCCAAATCAGTCGGTTTCTGATTCACCATGCTGGCTGGACGGAGGCCAGCATGGATGGGCAAGCCGTACTCTCTTGATCTTCGCAAACGTGTTGTGGCCGCGATCGAGGGCGGGATGTCCCGCAATCAGGCCGCCAAGCAGTTTGGGGTGGCAATCAGCACGGCCATCGGCTGGATGAAGCGGGTTGATGAGACCGGCAGTGTCGAGCCTAGCCAGATCGGCGGCTACAAGCCGAAGGCAATTTCGGGTGAGCACGCGGTCTGGCTGTCGCAGCGGATCAAGGACGGCGATTTCACCATCCGCGGTCTCGTTGCTGAGCTCGCCGGGCGCGGCCTGAAAGTCGATTATCACTCGGTATGGGACTTCGTACATGCCGAGAAGCTCAGCTTCAAAAAAAAGCGTGGCGGCTGGCGAACGCGATCGTCCCGACGTCGCGCGGCGGCGAGCCCAGTGGGCAAAGTATCAAAGTCGCGTCGAAGCTGAACGGCTGGTCTTCATCGACGAGACCTGGACCCGGACCGATATGGCCCCCTTGCGAGGATGGGCGCCGCGCGGGCACAGACTTCACGCCAAGGTTCCCCACGGCCGCTGGAAGACCATGACCTTCCTGGCGGCCCTGCGCCATGACCGGATCGATGCGCCATGGTTCATCGAGGGGCCGATCGATGGCGTGAGCTTCCGCACCTATGTCGAGAAGGTCCTCCTGCCGACCCTTCAGCCCGGTGACATCGTCGTCTTGGATAATCTCGGTAGCCACAGGAGCAAAGCGGTTCGCCAGCTCATCCGTTCGGTCGGCGCCAAACTCTTCTTCCTGCCAAAATACTCGCCAGACCTGAACCCCATCGAACAAGTCTTTGCCAAGCTCAAGCACTTGGTCCGCAAAGCTGCCGCGCGAACCGTTGACTCCGTCTGCGCTGCAATCGGCCACGCACTCGATGCCTTTACCTCAGAGGAATGCGCCAACTACCTCAAAAATTCAGGCTCTCGAACCTAATGCCATCGCGCTTTAGGTTAGTTAGGCCTCAACCCGTCACGTCCCGACGCACAGCGTGGCGCGCTGCTTGCGGAGCAGTGCGATCACCGACAGCGCCGTGATCAGGCCGGTCTTGGGATTCTCGGACGGGATGTTCTCGATACCCATCGAGAACCGCGCCGAATCCGCCTCGACCTCGATGCGGTGAACGTTGCGTGTCACGGTCGGATCGGCCCAAACCTGGATCTGGGTGCGATCGGGCCCGATGCCCGCGAGCGACAACGCAACGGCGACATTGACGTTCGCCGGAAAGCCCTTTGCGGCTTCGCGCGCGCTGCCCTCGAATAGTTTCAGCGGTTCGCGCAGATTGTCGATGTCGATGTTGTTCTGAACGATGAACGGCGCGCCCTTCAAGCCGTCGATCGGCTTGCGCGTGACCATCTTCACCGAATGGATGGTGCCGATGGCGGCGGCGTTGACGGCATCGAGACCGATCAGCGCACCTGTCGCCACGAGAATGCGGCCGCCATTGGCGCGGGCGAGATCGACAAGATCGAAATTGTCGAGCAAGCCGCCGACGCTGACCACGACCGCGGCCTTGCCGCGCTTCACTGCAGGCTCGACGATCGCTCGCAGCTGGCTGCTCGGCGCGCACTCGACCACGATGTCGGCAGCTTCGCCGAGCTGGTCGAGCGGCAGGATTTTCGGTGGGCGACGCAAGCTGTCGATGAAGGCTTGTTGCTTGGCGGGATCCCGCACGGCCACGGCCGCGAGCGACAGGCCCTCGATGCCCTGATCGAGCGCGGCTGCAATCTTGGTGCCGATCGAGCCCAGCCCCGCAATGGCCACCCGCAATTCGCTCGAAGCCTTCTGATCCGTCATCACCATCCCTCTATCCTGACCGATGTCATAGCCGCTCACGCTTCCCGCGCATAGCTGCGCAGGCGGGCTTCCAGAACGGCCAGCATGGCATCGCGCGCCGGATCGCGCGAACCGCGCAGCCAGGCCGCGGCAAGCGGCAGCCGGCCCACCGGCCCACGCTGCTTCGGCCGAAGCGGCACGAAGCGCACACCCGTCACCGCCATCCGTGCGGTCCAGCGCGGCACGATCGCGACCCCGAGCTTCGCTGCCACGAGGTTGATGATGGTCTGCTTCTCGTCGGCGACCTGAACGATGCGCGGCGTCAGGCCGGCCTGCTCGAACAGCTTGACCGTGAGGTCGTGACTATGCGGGCGCGAGCGGCGGTCCGGCACCAGCATCGCCTCGTCGGCGATATCCGCCGGCGTGATCGCTTTGCGCCCGGCCAGCGCGTGCCGCCGCGGGAACGCAACGATCGCGCTCTCCTGGAGCAGGTCGTGGAATTCAAGCCGCTTGTCCGGCCGGTCAGGCGGACGCACGAAGGCGAGATCGAGCGCGCCGGTCAAGATCTTCGGCAGCAGCCGGACAGTCTTGTCTTCGAGGAGCTGCACCGCGATGTCAGGATGCCTGGCGCCGAAATCGCGCAGGAGCGGCGGCAACAATCCGGCCGCCGCGCTGTCGATGGCACCGACCCGCAGCCGCCGCGCGGCCCCCGCGCGCGAGCGGTTGCGCAAATTGCTCTCGACCGCCTCGACCTTGGCGAGGATGGCGCGGGCATCGCGCAGCAGCGTCGCGCCGTCCTCGGTGAGCTGCACCGCGCGCGTCGTCCGCGCAAACAGCCGCGTTCCCAGATCCTCCTCCAGCAGCCTGATCTGCCGGCCGAGCGCAGAAGGCAGCATCTGGAGCTGCTGCGCCGCGCGACCGAAATGCAGCTGCTCGGCCGTCGCCACGAAGCATCGGAGCTGATGCAATTCCATTCCGGAAAATCCTCTCGTCTCGCGGCGATGATTATATCATTTTTTTGTATAAACCAGCGCCGATTGAGTTTGCCCTGCACTGTCGACTAGATTCGCCGGCGACGCCGACCGCCGGATATGCCGGCACGATCTCTCAAACGGAGCCCTTCCCATGCGCACCCATTCGATCGCAGCCATTCCCGCCGACGGCATCGGCCCCGAGGTGATCTCGGCCGGTGTCCGCGTGCTGGAGGCGCTGGCCAAGCGCAGCGGCGACATCTCCTTCAACGTCAAGACGTTCGACTGGGGCTCGGATTATTACAAGAAGCACGGCGTGATGATGCCGGCGGACGGTCTCAGCGAGCTGAAGAAGTTCGACGCGATCTATTTCGGCGCGGTCGGCGCCCCTGACGTGCCCGACCACATCACGCTGTGGGGCCTGCGCCTGCCGATCTGCCAGGGTTTTGATCAATATGCCAATGTGCGGCCGACCAAGATCCTGCCGGGCGTCGCCTCGCCACTGCGCAATGTCGGCGTCGGCGATCTCGACTGGGTGATCGTGCGCGAGAATTCGGAAGGCGAATATGCCGGCATGGGCGGGCGCGCCCACAGGGGCCTGCCGGAGGAGGTCGGCACCGAGGTCGCCGTGTTCACCCGCGTCGGCGTCACCCGCATCATGCGCTATGCGTTCCAGCTCGCGCAGTCGCGCCCGCGCAAATTCCTGACCGTCGTGACCAAGTCGAACGCACAGCGCCACGGCATGGTGATGTGGGACGAGATCGCGGCCGAGGTCGCCGGCGAATTCCCTGACGTGACCTGGGACAAGATGCTGGTCGATGCCATGACGGTGCGCATGACGCTGCATCCGAAGAGCCTCGACACCATCGTCGCGACCAATCTCCACGCCGACATCCTCTCCGATCTCGCCGGCGCACTGGCGGGAAGCCTCGGCGTCGCGCCGACCGGCAACATCGATCCGCAGCGCCGCTTCCCCTCGATGTTCGAGCCGATCCACGGCTCGGCCTTCGACATCACCGGCAAGGGCATCGCCAACCCGGTCGCGACGTTCTGGACCGGCGCGCAGATGCTCGAGCATCTCGGCGAGAAGGATGCCGCCTCAAGGCTGATGGCCGCCGTCGAGCGCGTCTGCGCCGCGGGCGTGCTGACGCCGGATGTCGGGGGCAAGGCAACGACGAAGGAGGTCACGGACGCCGTGATCGATGCGATCCACGGATCGAATGTGTAGTCTTATCGGATCGAGTGTCGCCCAGGACTTGCTGCACCTCTCCCGCTTGCGGGGGAGGTCGACGCGCGTAGCGCGGCGGGTGGGGGCTCTCTCCTCTCGGGGGTTCTCGATCGTGGAGACACCCCCTCCCCAACCCTCCCCGCAAGCGGGAGAGGGAGCGCACCGTCTTCTGCGGCAAGATAACGGCCCCTACCTCCGCGCCGCCGGTGCAGCCGGCGGCGTGGCCATCGCGGCGGCCGGCTCGGGCGGCGTCAGATGGCGAGGGACGATGATGGTCTGGCCCGGCGTCAGCTGCGCGTTCTCGGGCAGCGAGTTGCTCTGCGCCAGCGTCCACAGCGGCACGCGATTGGCTGCGGCAATGCTCTCCATGGTGTCGCCGCGGCGCACCGACACCCGCACGCCGCTGTCCCACAATTCGACCAGCGTATCCGCCGGCACCAGATAGCGCAGCGGCACGGCATCGGCCTGCGTCCGCGGCGGAATGCGGGGCAGCTGCGTCACCATCTCGACGATCTGACGATGGATATCGTCGGACTTCTCGATGTTGATGTGGCTGACGCGCGCGTTTTCCTTGAGGTCGTAGCTGGCGTAATGGCCGCGAAAGCCGGGCACGGCAACGACGTCGCCGCCGCCGAGCACGCTGTCGGACAGGAAGATGTTGATGAAGCGCTCGACGTTGAGGGGGACATCGCCGGTCGCGTGCGCGGGATCGATGGCGATGACGAGGCTGATCGGGATGTTCTCCTTGGCCGCCATCTCGGAGATGACGATCGAGCACAGCCCGCCCATGGAATGGCCGATCAGCACAATCGGCGCCGCCTTCTCCTTGTAGCTGGCGATGGCGCGGTTGCCGATCAGCCGGCACAGGGTGAATTCGTAGACGTCGGCCGAGAAGCCGGCCTGCGTCAGCTTCTCGCTGAGCCGGTCCATGCCGGTCGAGAAGATCGGGCCCATGGCGCCGCGAAACAGGTAGACCTTCGGCGGTGGCAACGGCTCGAACGGCGGAGGCGGCGGCGCGGCGGGGACGGCCGCAATGGTCTTGGACTTGGGCGGCGAAGCCGCGGCCGTGCCCGTGCCGAGGGCGAGCAGCACGACTGCTGCAAGCACGATCAGGCGCCTTGGATGAGCCATCCGTTCAGAAGTCCTACCACCGGAGGCGGCGCCTCCCCTTGCGGTACTTCTTGACCGCGGAATTGGCAGATTTTGCGGCGCCGAAGCCTAGCCGTTCCGGACTAGTTCCTCGCCGGAGCCGCCGCCGCCGCGCGCGCGGGCCGCGGTGCGCCGGGCTCGGCAACGGGGGCAGCCGGGGCGCGCGAGCGCATGATCGCGGCGTCGATCTCGGCGATGACGCGGCGCTGGATCGCCTCGTTCTTGTCGATCGAGATGTGGCCGACGCCGGTGCCGCGGACGTCGACATTGTCGAGCTTGCCGCGAAGGCCGGCCGCGGCCCGCACCGGCTCGCCGGGGCCGTCGCCGATATAGATGTTGATGTAGCGTTCCGCGCCGGTCGAGAGCTTGGTCTTGAACACGGAATCGAGACCGATCGCGAGCTTCACTGGCACGCCGAGCTGGTTGAGCTTGGCGATCATGTCGGGCAGCGCGGTCGCCCCGGAGGAATGGCCGACCAGGATGATGGTCTTGAGCCGGCCGGCCTTGTAGGCAGCTGCCGCTTCATCGGCGAGCGAGGACCAGGACACGAAATTGGCGACGGTCACCGGGATGCCCTGCGCCTGGAGCCGGGCACCGATCGTGTCGAGGCCGAGCGAGAAGATGTTGAGCACGCCGCGGAGCAGATAGACGTGCGTGGTCGCCGCCGCGACCTGGCTCGGCGCGGCCTTGGCGGTGGTCGGGCTGATGGCAACAGCTGACAGCAGGAGCAGGCCCATCGCCCAGGCACGGAGGGCGGACAGCTGGCTGGCGCCGGCGGTGTGACGGCCGTTCGGTCTCATCGATCTTTTCCCCGGAGACAATACGCTTCGCGATTGGCCGGAATCGTAGCCACGGCGCGCTCGCAGACGCAACAAAGAGCCGCGTGAACGGCAATCTTAGCCACAGCCCGTGGCCATAGCGCAACACTTGCCCGGAACATGCCACTGAAGCGCCTGTTTCGAGACCATTTTTCTCCGGGGAATTGCGGAGGGACAACAGCGTTCCTATTTCAGGGCTCCGCCGACCTGCCCTCCTGGATGGTCCGGCCCCTTCCCCCAGCCTTTGCTCCTCAGCCTTGCGGCCATCATGTCTTCCATCATCTCCGTCGCCAATCTGTCGAAGACCTATGGGTCCGGCTTCAAGGCGCTCAAGAACGTCAATCTCGATATCAAGCGCGGCGAGATTTTCGCGCTGCTCGGCCCCAACGGCGCCGGCAAGACCACGCTGATCTCGATCATCTGCGGCATCGCCAATCCGAGCGAGGGCCGCGTCCTGGTCGGCGGCGAGGACATCCAGACCTCCTACCGCAAGGCACGCTCGCTGATCGGCCTCGTGCCGCAGGAATTGCACACCGACGCCTTCGAGAGCGTATGGGCGACCGTGAGCTTCTCACGCGGCCTGTTCGGCAAGCCGAAGAACCCCGATCACATCGAGAAGGTGCTGAAGGCCCTCTCGCTGTGGGACAAGAAGGACAACAAGATCATCACGCTCTCGGGCGGCATGAAGCGCCGCGTGATGATCGCCAAGGCATTGTCGCACGAGCCGCAGATCCTGTTCCTCGACGAGCCGACCGCCGGCGTCGACGTCGAGCTGCGCAAGGGCATGTGGGAGGTGGTGCGCGGACTTCAGCAGTCCGGCGTCACCATCATCCTCACCACGCATTACATCGAGGAAGCCGAGGAGATGGCCGACCGCATCGGCGTCATCAACAAGGGCGAGATCGTGCTGGTCGAGGACAAGACCACCTTGATGCAGAAGCTCGGCAAGAAGCGGCTGACGCTGCATTTGCAGCACACAGTGACGTCGTTGCCGGAAAGCCTCGCGCATTACGAGCTCGAGCTTTGCGATGACGGCGCGACGCTGGTCTACGATTACGACACCCAGGGCGAGCGCACCGGCATCACCAGCCTGCTCGGCGACCTCCGCACCGCCGGCATCCGCTTCAACGACCTCGACACGACGCAATCGTCGCTCGAGGACATCTTCGTCGACCTCGTGAGGACATCATGAACCACCGCGCCATCCGCGCCATCTATCTGTTCGAAATGGCGCGCACCTGGCGAACGCTGCTGCAAAGCATCGTCTCGCCGGTGGTCTCGACCTCGCTCTATTTCGTGGTGTTCGGCGCTGCGATCGGCTCGCGCATCAGCCAGGTCGAGGGCGTCAGCTACGGCACTTTCATCGTGCCGGGCCTGATCATGCTCTCGGTGCTGACGCAGAGCATCGCCAACGCCTCGTTCGGCATCTACTTCCCGAAATTCACCGGCACGATCTACGAGATCCTGTCGGCACCGATCTCCTATTTCGAGATCGTGCTCGGCTATGTCGGCGCCGCCGCGACCAAGTCGATCATCCTGGGCCTGATCATCCTGGCGACCGCCGGCCTGTTCGTGCCGCTGCACATCCACCATCCGATCTGGATGCTGGCCTTCCTGGTGCTGACGGCCGTGACGTTCAGCCTGTTCGGCTTCATCATTGGCATCTGGGCCGACGGCTTCGAGAAGCTGCAGATGATCCCAATGCTGGTGGTGACGCCGCTGACCTTCCTCGGCGGCAGCTTCTATTCCATCGACATGCTGCCGCCCGCCTGGCGCACGGTCGCGCTGCTCAACCCGGTCGTCTATCTGATCTCCGGCTTCCGCTGGAGCTTCTACGAGATCGCGGACGTCAGCGTGTCCGTCAGCATCGGCATGACGCTGGCCTTCCTGGTGATCTGTCTGGTCGTGATCTGGTGGATCTTCCGCACCGGTTACCGGCTCAAGAACTGACCGCGCGGCGCTCGCGAAAATGTCAGCACCGCCAGCCGGCGCGGCACAAAGCGGCCTTGCTTACGCCTGGCATCACGTTAACGATGGGCTGGCTGGCCGCTGGAACCAACGCTAGGCTGCAGGCATAATGCACGCCGGGGGACGGAGAGCCGCGGCGCGAGCATGAACAGGCCGGAGGCCAGACGTCAGATGCGTTCGTTTTTAATTGCTTTTACATCCCTGATGCTTTTGAGCGTAAGCACCGCGCAGGCCAAGGTCGAGATCACCGTCGACAAGGACAATCAGCAGATGACCGTCGCCGTCGACGGCGTCGCGCGCTATCACTGGCCGGTGTCGACCGGCATCCCCTCGCGCGAGACACCGAACGGCGCCTTCCGCGCCTTCCGGATGGAAGAGGATCACTATTCCAAGGAATTCGACGACGCGCCGATGCCGCACGCGATCTTCTTCACCAAAGTCGGGCACGCCATCCACGGCACGGACTCGGTCGGCCGGCTCGGCTCGCCGGCATCCCATGGCTGCGTGCGGCTGTCGCGCCAGAACGCCTCGACGCTCTATGCGCTGGTGCAGCAGCAGGGCGTGCTCAATACCACGGTGACGCTGACCGGCTCGGCACAGGTGGCGCTGGCGCGCAATCCGCGCGGCCGCAATGCCAATGCGGTGGCCCGCGCCCCGCAGCCCGCTGAGGAGCAATACGCCACCACAGGCGCCCCGATGAACCTGACGCCGCCGGCGCAGCCCGCGCGGCGCTACATGCCGCAGGACGACAACTACATCTACCCGGCCGACGGCAGCGACACTGGCGCGCGCTATCCGGCGCCGCGCTCGGCCACCCGCCCGCTCTACGATGCGCAGGTCTACCAGCAGCCGCAGCCGTATTACGATCAGGGCTACGGCCAGCAGGGCTACTATCATCAGCCGCAGCCCCGGCAATATTATCAGCCGCGCGGGTATTACTATCAGAACTGACGCGACCGCCATCAACCGCGAGGCACCATGCCCTCACGTGCCACGACGATTCTGATTGTGATCTCGATTGTGATAGCGGGACAGGCCATGGGATCCGATTTGGCCTTCGACCTCGAGGCGCATCGCGGCGGGCGGGCGCTGTTGCCGGAAAACACCCTGCCCGCCTTCGCCCACTCGCTCACGATGGGCGTGGACACGCTGGAGCTCGACGTCGGCGTCACCGCGGACGGCGAAGTGATCGTCTCGCATGAGCGCGGGCTCAATCCCGATCTCGCACGGCGGCCCGATGGGGCCTACATCGCTCCGCCCGGCACGCCTTTCGTCAAGCTGCGGCTCGACGAGGTCAGGACCTATGACGTCGGCCAGATCCGCCCCGAGAGTGCCTACTCGCGACAATTCCCCGACCAGCGTGCGCTGCCGGGGACGCGTATTCCCACCTTGCGCGAGCTGTTCGCGCTGGTGCGCAAGTCCGGCAACACGCAGGTGCGCTTCAACATCGAGACCAAGATCGATCCGAACCATCCGGATGAAACGCTGGATCCGCAGGCCTTCGTCGCGAAGCTGCTCGGAGTGATCGAGGCCGAAAAATTCTCCGACCGCGTCATGATCCAGTCGTTCGACTGGCGAACCCTGCTTCTCGTGCAGCAGCAGGCGCCGAACATCCCGACCGTGTATCTGACGCTCCAGCGCGGCTCGGCTCCGACGGTGGCGCTCGACAAGGCGACGAGCTGGACGGCGGGGTTCAGCCCGGCCGATCACGGCGGCTCGCTGCCGCGGACGATCAAGGCCGCGGGCGGCGCGATCTGGTCGCCTCATTTCGGCGACGTGACCGCGGCGCTCGTTACGGAGGCTCACGCGCTCGGGCTGCGCGTCGTGGTCTGGACGGTGAACAAGCGTGAAGACATGGCGCGGATGATCGAGATCGGCGTCGACGGCATCATCTCGGACAGGCCCGACCTGCTGCGGCAAGTCGCCGGCGAGAAGGGGATCGCGCTGCCGGCTGGGACGCCGGTGGCGCCTTAGTTGCGATGCCTCGTAGCCCGGATGGAGCGCAGCGAAATCCGGGATTGTGCCACGCCGCGAGCGCCCCCGGATTGCGCTTCGCTCCATCCGGGCTACGAAGAGAGCCCTACTCCCCGTCCCGAAAACGCCGATACAGCGCGCCCAGGATGTTGGAATAATCGTCGGTCCAGACCCGCACCCTGTCATCGGCCTCGGTCTGCTCCCATTGCTTGGAGGATGCGAGCCTGCCGACATCGGCCTCCTCGCGCGCGGAGATGACGACGTCGGTCGAGAAGATGTAGTCACCATCGCGCCCGGAATCCTCGTTGAAGACCCAGCTCTTGAGATCGTTGGCATCCGCAATGCCGACGACGACGGTCTCCAGATCCAGATGCCGGTTGGAGACGTGCATCACCACGGCACCGTGCGGCGCGAGCTTGTCCTTGTAGATCTTCATCGCCTCTTCGGTCGCAAGGTGGATCGGAATCGCATCGGACGAATAGGCATCGACGATGACGAGATCATAGGCGCCGTCGGGCTCCTTGGCGAAGGTGAGGCGCGCATCGCCGATGACGGGCTTCATGTCCGGCATGCAGCTCGAGATGTAACGGAAATTCCTGGGGTCGCGCGCCGCGTCGACCATGGACTGGTCGATCTCGAAAAAGGTCCAGCTCTCCCCTGGCTCGGCGGCGCAGGCGAGCGTGCCGGAGCCGACGCCGATCGCGGCGACCTTCAGCGGCGCGCCCTTGCGCTCGCGGATCGCGCTGACGGCCTGACCGATGCCGCCGTCCTTGTGATAATAGGTGATCGGCTCGGGCTTGCCTTCGACCGGCGTGCCGTCATTGTTCCGGAAGCGTTCGGCGCCATGAATGGTGGTGCCGTGCATCAGCACATGGAAATAGCCGCCCGGCGTCACCACGATCTTGTGCACGCCGAAGAAGCTGCGCACCGTCGTGACGCGGCCCTCGTCTGCGGGATAAACGCGGATCAACGCCAGCGCCAGCGCAACGGTGGCAAAGATCTTCCAGCGCCCGGCATTGAGGATCAGCGCGAGCAGCGCGGCGAGCACGCCGACGGCGCCGGCGACCCAGACGCGATGATCCTCGAACCAGGTCGAGAGGCTGCCCGTCGTGTATGACGGCGCGATGAGCGCCACCGCGAGCGCGGCGAGCGCCAGCCAGTACCATTTGACGACGCCGGCCAGCCGCTCGTTCGCGGACGGACGGCACAGCGCGGCAAGCGCGATCAGGATCGGATATTCGGCGATCCACGAGAAGGTGAAGGGCGCAACGAGCCCCGCGAACAAGCCACCGACCATGCCGCCGAACGACAGCGCCACATAGAAGCCGGTGAGATATCTGGCGGCAGGCCGCGTCCGCGCCAGCTCGCCGTGACAGGCCATGGCGATGACGAAGAAGCAGAGTTGATGTCCGCCGAGCGTCAGCAGCAGGTTCTGCTCGCCGCCGAAAGCCAGCAGGACGACGACGCCAGCGATCGCGACGGGCTGGAGCATCAGCATCCATTTGTGCGGCAGCAGCGGCCGCGACTGGAACACGACGACCCAGGTCAGCAGATACAGCGAGAGCGGCAGCACCCACAAAAGCGGCGCCGCCGCGACGTCGGTCGAGATGTGCGCGGTGACGGCGATGAGCAGCCCCGAGGGCACGGCGGCGAGGAAGATCCAGCGCAGCCGCGTCAAGAGACCGGGCGCGGGCGCATTCACGTCGTCCACCCGCGCGTCAACCACCGCCAGCTTCGGCGAGCGCAACAACAGCACGCCGCAGGCGCCGATGAGGAGGATCAGCAGGCCATAGCCACCGGTCCAGAACCGGTTCTGCGTCTGCAGCGTGAACATCGGTTCCAGCAGGAACGGATAGGACAACAGCGCAAGGAAGCTGCCGATATTCGAGGAGGCATAGAGGAAATAGGGATCGTGCCCGGCGGGATGGCCGGTGCGGACGAACCAGGCCTGCAGCAGCGGATTGTTGGCGGCGAGCGCGAAGAACGGCAGCCCGATCGAGACCGCGAACAGGCCGAGCAGCCAGACTGCATAGCCCGAGGCCGGCGGCTCGACATAGGCGGAGGGGATGCCGAGCGGCAGCGTGGCGAAGGCGGCGAGCAGCAGCACCAGATGCACCGCCACGGGGACGATCCGGTTCCGTGCGTGCATCAACAGATGCGCATAGGCATAGCCGGCGAGCAGCAGCGACTGGAAGAACACCATGGCCACCGACCACACCGCCGGCGAGCCGCCGAGCCGCGGCAGCACCATCTTGGTGAACAGCGGCTGCACCGAGAACAGCAGCAGCGCGCTGACGAAGATCGCAGCGGTGTAGACCGTCAGCAGCAGCCGGTTGCGCGACGACGACGGCTGCTCCGTGGCGGCGGGTTGCACGATCGAATCCATGAATGCTCCGGCTCAAACCCCGGCGCGCGCCGGATCGCGCGCAATGGAGCACAAGGCGCCTGAACGGGCAATAAAGTGTGGCGTGATGTTGCAGCGAGGAATGCTTGATATAGAGATGTCATTCCGGGGCGCCTCGGAGAGGCGAACCCGGAACCTCGAGATTCCGGGTTCGATGCTGCGCATCGCCCCGGAATGACACCAGGGACATCATGACCGAAACCGACGTCGTCATCATCGGCGCGGGCCATAACGGCCTCACCTGCGCGGCCTATCTCGCGATGGCGGGTCTGCGCGTGCGCGTGGTGGAGCGGCGCAAGGTGGTCGGCGGTGCGGCGGTGACGGAGGAGTTTCACCCCGGCTTTCGCAATTCTGTCGCCGCATACACCGTGAGCCTGCTCAATCCGCAGGTGATCCGTGACCTCAAGCTCGCCGAGCAGGGCCTGCGCATCGTCGAGCGGCGCGCGCAGAACTTTCTGCCCGCGCCGGATGGCAGCTATCTCCTCACCGGCGAGGGGCGGACGAAAGCCTCGGTGGCGCGGCTCAGCGCGCATGATGCCGAAGCACTCGACGGCTTCGCGCGCGAGCTGGAAGACATCGCCGACGTGCTCAGGCGGTTCGTGCTGCGCGCGCCGCCGAACCTGCTCGACGGCTTTGGCACCAACGCGATCCGCGAAGCCGTGAACGCATTGCAGAGCGCCAACATTCTGCGTGGCCTGACGCTGGAACAGAGCCGCAGCCTGCTCGATCTGTTCACGCGCTCGGCCGGCGAGATGCTGGACGAACGTTTCGAGCACGATCTGGTCAAGGCGCTGTTCGGCTTCGACGCCATCGTCGGCAACTATGCCAGCCCCTACGCCGCCGGCTCGGCCTATGTGATGCTGCATCACGCCTTCGGCGAGGTGAACGGCAAGAAGGGCGTCTGGGGCCACGCCATCGGCGGCATGGGCGCGATCACGCAGGCCATGGCCCGCGCGGCACGCGACCGCGGCGTCGTGATCGACACGGATGCCGGCGTCCGCGAGGTCATCGTCGAGCGCGACCGCGCCGTCGGCGTGGTGCTGGAGAACGGCTCTGCCATCCGCGCGAAATATGTCGCGGCCAATGTCAATCCGAAGCTGCTCTACACGCACCTGATCGCGGCCGAGACTCTCCCTGCGGACTTCCTCGCCCGCATCCGGCACTGGAAGAACGGCTCCGGCACGTTCCGCATGAACGTGGCGCTGGACCGCCTGCCCTCCTTCGCAGCGCTATCAGGCGAGGGCGATCACCTCACCTCCGGCATCATCCTGGCCCCGAGTCTCGGCTACATGGACCGCGCCTTTCTCGACGCGCGCAACCAGGGCTGGAGCCGAGAGCCCGTGGTGGAAATGCTGATCCCCTCGACGCTCGACGACACGCTGGCCCCGGCCGGCAAGCATGTCGCGAGCCTGTTCTGCCAGCACGTCGCGCCGGAGCTTCCCGATGGCAAGTCGTGGGACGACCATCGCGAAGAGGTCGCCGATCTCATGATCGCGACGGTGGATAAGTACGCCCCGGGTTTTGCGGCGAGCGTGCTGGGCCGCCAGATCCTGTCTCCGCTCGATCTCGAGCGGCAATTCGGGCTGCTCGGCGGCGACATCTTCCACGGCGCGCTGACGTTGAACCAGCTGTTCTCGGCGCGGCCGATGCTGGGCCACGCCGATTATCGCGGGCCGCTGAGAGGCCTCTACCATTGCGGCTCCGGCGCCCACCCCGGCGGTGGCGTCACCGGCGCCCCCGGCCACAACGCGGCGCAGGCGATCCTGCGGGACCACCGCTCCCTGTTCGGAAGCCGTGGATAGGCCTGTGGATGGGTTGTGGACAGGCTGTCGAAGGGTCTGTGACCGGCCTGAGGATGCCTGGGCCAGACGGTCGGGAGCGATCCTGGGGAAAGCCGGTGGAAAATCGGCGTGGCGATCACGGGAAAAGTGGTGGACAGGGTCCGGACAAGCAGGCGGATAAACTGTGAAAGCCCTTGGGAGACCGCGAGCCCCAACCGACCTCGCCCACCAGGGGTATCCCCTAGCGGGCGGTGATCAGGAACAGCCTCTGAAGAAAAATAGCCCCGGCTGGGAAATGCCGGCGGAAATTACTTCAAGGAGGTGCTAATCGAACTGAACTTCTCGTTCATGGTGGTGCCCAGGCTGTTCACCACGGTGATGATCGCCAGGGCAATACCCGCGGCGATCAGGCCGTATTCGATCGCGGTTGCACCGGACTCATCCGACCAGAACTTCTGAACCATGCGCTTCAAAACTCGCCTCCGTTTCAATTCCAAGCTGTGTTGGCTTGATTGCACATCCGAGAATATACGGGGCAGGCGCTACAGGCGGGTTAACTCGCGAACCGCAACTTGTCCGGAAATTCGACAGCAAAAGTCCCAAAAATTGAACTCAGCGGAACTCTGAATGCAGCCCTCCCCCACCCATCGCGCCAGCTTTTCGATCGGCAGCGAAGCCGACGCCAAGAGGGTCGTCGATGTCCTCACCGAGGTGTTTTTCGATGGCGACGCGGCGGTCGCCGCCTTCGAACGACCCGACGGACAATGGGACGTCACGCTGCATTTCGCCGCGGCGCCGGATCAGGCATGGCTGCGCGAACTCGTTGCAAATTCAGCAGGAAATGGGATCGCGGCGACGCTCGTCTTCGACACCGTCGAAGCCAAGGACTGGGTCAAGGCCAGCCTCGAAGATCTCGTCCCGGTCCCGGCCGGGCGCTTCGTCGTGCACGGCAGCCACGATCGCGACCGTGTGGCGCCGAACAAGCTCGCCATCGAGATCGAGGCGGCGCTCGCCTTCGGCACCGGTCACCATGGCACGACGCGCGGCTGTTTACTTCTGCTTGACCATGTCCTGAAGAGTTCCCGCCCGAGGAGCCTGCTCGACCTCGGCACCGGCACGGGCGTGCTGGCGATCGCAGCGGCAAAGGCGCTGCACCGCGCGGTGCTGGCTTCCGACATCGATCCGCCCTCGGTACGGGTGGCGGCTGAGAACGCCGCGCTCAATGAAGTGGGCAACCATGTGCGGGTGATCCGCGCCACCGGCTTTGCCGCGCCGGATTTTGCGCGTGCGGGCCCGTTCGACCTAGTGCTCGCCAATATCCTTGCCAATCCGTTGCGGCAATTGGCGAGCCCGATGGTACGGCACCTTGCGCCTGGTGCCCGCGTCATCCTCTCCGGCCTCTTGACGCACCAGGCGCCCGCGGTGATCGCCGCCTACCGCGCGCGCGGCCTGATGCCGGTGAAGCATCTGCGGATCGAGGGGTGGAGCAGCCTGTTGCTGAGGAAGGTGGGGTAAAGCGCCTCCACGGTGGCGGTGCGCTCCCTCGCCCCGTTCTTGCGGGGACGCGACGAGCTTTGCTCGCGCTGCGAGGGTTGGGGTGAGGGGCCACCCCCTCGCGCAAGCGGGGAGAGGTGAATGCCGATCCTCGCCACCCTACTCCGCCGGCTTCTCGTCGCGGCGCATCGCGCGCTGCCCGCGCAAGGCGCGCCGCGCGCGGCGCTCGGCAAAACGGTCGATCATCTGGCTGATGAGGCTGCGCGGCTTCTTCAGTGTCGCCGCTGTCGGGGCGCGGTGCGCCGGCGGCGAAATCTTCTCAAAGGTGAACGCTGGCATCGTGTGTCCCCTCGCCGTTGAGATGAACCACCTGCTCGAATGTCCCTGTTATTCGGACGAAGCGCAACTGCCGCATCCTTTACTCCACTCAATTCGAATGGAACTATTTCAAGCACAGTCCATGCCAGATGCGACGCAAATGCGTCTACATTGCGGACTGATCCTCATGATCCTAAAGTGATCCACCATGTTCGAAGCGCACTTCCAGACATTCGAGGAGCCGGAGGCCGGCGTCGCTTTGGCGGCACGACTGGCCGCACTTCGCGAAGAACTTGCCCGTCGCAAGTTGACCGGCTTCGTCGTGCCACGTGCCGATCAGCAGCAGAACGAATATGTGCCGCCATCGGAAGAGCGGCTCGCCTGGCTGACCGGCTTTACGGGCTCGGCGGGACTAGCAGTGGTTCTGACGCATGAGGCAGCGCTGTTCGTCGACGGCCGCTACACGCTGCAAGCCGCCAAGCAGGTCGACGCCAAGGCATGGTCGGTGGAATCGCTGATCGACCCGCCGCCGGAGAGCTGGGTGGCAGCGCATCTGAAAGCCGGCGACCGCCTCGGATTTGATCCGTGGCTGCACACTTTTTCGGCAGCCGAACGACTGTCCGCGGCCTGCGCCAAGGCCGGTGCCGAGCTGGTCGCCGTCGACAGCAACCCGATCGACGCAGTCTGGCACGACCGGCCGCAGCCGCCGCTCGCGCCCGTCGCGGTGCACAGCCTCCAGCATGCCGGTGTCACTGAAGCGGAGAAGCTGACGCAGATCAGGGCCGAGATTGCCAAGCTCGGCAGCGATGCTCTGGTGCTATCGGACAGCCACGCAGTGGCCTGGACCTTCAACATCCGCGGCGCCGACGTCGCCCATACGCCGCTGCCGCTGTCCTACGCGCTGGTGCCGAAGGACGGCCGTCCCACCATCTTCATCGACCACCGCAAGCTCTCCAACCTCACACGCGACCATCTCGAGCAGTCCGCCGACGTGCGCGAACCTGATGCCATGGCGCCGATGCTGATGGCGCTGGCCAAGAGTGGCGGATCGATCGCGCTCGACAATGCCACCGCCGCCGACGCACTCAGCCGGCTGATCACGGGCGCCGGCGGCAAGCCGATGCGCGGCAGCGATCCGGTTGCACTGCTGAAGGCGGTCAAGAACGCGACCGAGATCAAGGGCACCAAGACGGCTCACCTGCGCGACGCCGTGGCGCTGGCGCGCTTCCTCGCATGGATCGATCGCAAGGCCGCAAGCGGCAAGCTCACCGAGATCGACGCGGTCGAGGCGCTGGAAACCTTCCGCCGCGACACCGGCGCGCTCAAGGACGTCTCGTTCCCGACCATCTCCGGCACCGGCCCGAACGGCGCCATCGTGCATTACCGCGTCACCCGCAAGAGCAACCGACGGATCGCGCCCGGCGACCTCCTGCTGATCGATTCCGGCGCGCAATATGAAGACGGCACCACCGACGTCACGCGCACCATGGCGGTGGGCGAGCCGACGGACGAGATGCGCGACCGCTTCACCCGCGTGCTGCGCGGCCACATCGCGATCGCGCGCGCCGTCTTTCCGGACGGCACCACGGGCGCGCAACTGGACACGCTGGCGCGGCAATATCTCTGGGCCGCCGGGCTCGATTTCGAGCACGGCACCGGCCACGGCGTCGGCAGCTATCTCTCGGTGCACGAAGGACCGGCGCGAATTTCGAAGCTCGGCACCACGCCGCTGAAGCGCGGCATGATCCTGTCCAACGAGCCCGGCTACTACAAGGCCGACGGTTTCGGCATCCGTATCGAAAACCTCGAGCTGGTCGTCGCCGCCGACATCAAGGGCGCCGAGAAGCCGATGAACGCGTTCGAGACGCTGACCCTGGCGCCGATCGACCGCCGGCTGATCGATGTCGCGATGCTGAGCCGCGACGAGCTCGACTGGCTGAACGCCTATCATGCGCGCGTGAGGGACGACGTGAGGCCGGCGCTGGACGAGGCGACGAAGGCCTGGCTCGATCAGGCCACGGCGGAGCTGAGGGCTTAGGCTCGTCGTTGCGCATAGCCCTCCACGATTTGCGCAACGCTCTTTCCGCATTACAGCTGTCATGCCCCGCCTTGTGCGCAGGTGCGCACTGGGGCGGGGCATCCAGTATTCCAGAGACAGCAAACGTATACGGAGAAGCCGCAGCGTACTGGATTCCCCGCTTTCGCGGGGAATGACATCGCATTTGTGGATCGAGATGTGCGCCCAATCGGTCGCCATCGTGCATTCATCATAACCGTCCCGAAATCCGAATAGCCGCATTCCGAATCGCCGATATCGGTCGTGCGTGGGCACGCTACAGTCGATTCGAATTCGAACGACGGACTAGATATGCACGGCATGATCAGCAGGCCGCCGGACGCGGCGACGAAAAACCTCGCGACCTCGCGCCTGGTGTTGCTGCTGCTGGTCGTGATGACCGGGGTCGCGCCGATCTCGCTCTACATCCTGGTTCCGGCACTGCCCGTGCTGGCGACGACATTCGGCAGCGACATCTCGATCGCGCAGATGACGGTGTCGCTCTACATGGTCGGCATCGCGCTGTCGCAGCTGATCATGGGTCCGCTGTCGGACCGGTTCGGACGGCGGCCGGTGCTGCTGGGAGGGCTGGCGCTGATGGTGGTTGCCAGCATCGGCTGCATTTTTGCCGAGACGCTGCCGCAATTGATTGCCGCACGCTTCTTCCAGGCGCTCGGCGGCGCATCGGGCATGGTGATCAGCCGGGCCATCATCCGCGACATCTACGAGCGCGACCGCGTCGCCTCGATGATCAGCCTCGTCGTGGCGGCGCTGATGATCGGGCAGATGGTGTCGCCGCTCACCGGCGGCCTGATCGAGACCGCGTTCGGCTGGCGCGCGATCTTCTACGCCATCACCATCGCCGCCATCGTCGTTGCCGTCGGTATCGCTTTCGCGCTGCCCGAGACCCGCCGCAGCCGCGCCGCCGGCAGCGGCTTCCGCGGCGATATCGGCATGCTGATCCGCAGCCGCGCCTTCGTCGGCTATGTGATGTGCCAGGTCCTCGCGTCGCAGATCATCTTCACCTTCGCCGGCGGCGGGCCCTACATCGTGGTGACGCAGATGGGCCGCAGCAGCGCCGAATACGGCGCCTGGTTCGCGACAACGGGCTTTGCGTTTCTGGTCGGCAATCTGCTCTGCGTGCGCTTTGCGCCGCGGCACTCGCTGGAGAAGCTGATCTGGTTCGGGCTCGCCCTGCAGCTCTGCGGCAGTTTTGCGAATCTGCTCTGGAGCTTCGCCGGCTGGAACGAGGCGCCCGCCTGGCTGTTCGGCACCCAGATGATCGTGATGGCCGGCAACGCCTTCGTGATGGCGAATTCCGCCGCCGGCGCCATCAGCATCCGCCCCGAAGCGGCCGGCACCGCCTCGGGCGCGATGGGCTTCCTGCAGCAAGGCATTGGCGCGCTGATGTCGCAGTTCGGCGCCTATCTCGGCGGCCACTCCGCAACGACGCTGCCGCTGACCTCCGCGGTCCTCGCGATCTCGATTCTTTGCGCCTGCGTGATGATGTTCGTCGTGCCCCGCCGCGAGGTGGTGCCGAGCGAAGCGCTGATCGAGCAGGCCGAAGAGGACGAGACGGGGATGATGTAAGGGGGCGCGCGCCCCACCCGACTTTGCGAAGCGCCTGAAACGAAAGAGGCGGGGCTGGGCCCCGCCTCTCTCAAGCTCACATCTGCGCCTTGGCTTACGCCTGGCTCGCGATCGCCTTGCCGAGCGCGGCCTGCGCCGCTGCAAGCCGCGCGATCGGCACGCGGTAGGGCGAGCAGGAGACGTAGTCGAGACCGATATGGTGGCAGAAGGCGACGGAGGCGGGATCGCCGCCGTGCTCGCCGCAGATGCCGACCTTGAGCGAGGCGCGGGTCTTGCGGCCGCGGGCGACGCCGATCTTGACGAGTTCGCCGACGCCTTCCTGATCGAGCGAGATGAAGGGATCGACTGAGAGGATGCCCTTCGCGACGTAGGGACCGAGGAAGCTCGCCGCGTCGTCGCGGCTGATGCCGTAGGTCGTCTGCGTCAGGTCGTTGGTGCCGAACGAGAAGAACTCGGCCGACTGCGCGATCTCGCCCGCGAGCAGGCAGGCGCGCGGCAGCTCGATCATGGTGCCGACCTGATAGGCCAGCTTGGTGTTGGTCTCACGCATCACGGCCTGTGCGGTGGCATCGATCCGCGCCTTGACCAGATCGAGCTCGGCCTTGGTCGCGATCAGCGGCACCATCACCTCGAGGCCGACGGCCTTGCCGGTGCGCTTCTGCGCCTCGACCGCCGCCTCGAAGATCGCGCGGGCCTGCATCTCGGCGATCTCCGGATAGGCGATCGCGATACGACAGCCGCGGAAGCCGAGCATCGGATTGAACTCCGAGAGCTCGCGCGCGCGGTCGGCGAGGCGCCGCGGGTCGGTGTTCATGGCGCGCGCCACCTCCTCGACCTCGGCATGGGTGTGCGGCAGGAACTCGTGCAGCGGCGGGTCGAGCAGACGGATCGTGACGGGCAGGCCCTTCATGATCTCGAACAGCTCGACGAAGTCGGCGCGCTGCATCGGCAGCAGTTTTGCGAGCGCGGCCCGGCGCGACTGCTCGTCCTCGGAGAGGATCATCTCGCGCACCGTGCGGATGCGCGTCTCCTCGAAGAACATGTGCTCGGTGCGGCAGAGGCCGATGCCTTCGGCCCCGAACTTGATCGCAGTGCGCGCGTCGTCCGGCGTGTCGCCGTTGACGCGGACGCCGATCTTGCGGACCTGGTCGGCCCAGTTCATCAGCGTGCCGAACTCGCCGGAGAGCTCCGGCTCGATCATCGGCATGCGGCCGGCGAGCACCTGGCCGAGCGAGCCGTCGATGGTGATGACGTCGCCGGTCTTGAAGGTGCGCGAGCCGATGCTCATGGTGCCGCGGCCGTAATCGACGCGGATCGTGCCGCAGCCGGAGACGCAGGGCTTGCCCATGCCGCGCGCGACCACCGCCGCGTGCGAGGTCATGCCGCCGCGGGTGGTCAAAATGCCTTCGGCGGCATGCATGCCGTGGATGTCTTCCGGGCTGGTCTCGATGCGGACCAGGATCACCTTGCGTCCGTCGGCCTGAAGCTTGGCCGCCTCGTCCGAGGAGAACACGATCTCGCCGGAGGCCGCGCCCGGCGAAGCCGGCAGGCCCGTCGCGATCACGTCGCGCTTGGCGTTGGGATCGATGGTCGGATGCAAGAGCTGATCGAGCGAGGCCGGATCGATCCGCGTCACCGCTTCTTTCTTCGAGATCAGCCCCTCATTGGCGAGCTCGACCGCGATGCGCAGCGCCGCCTTGGCGGTGCGCTTGCCGCCGCGGGTCTGGAGCATCCAGAGCTTGCCCTGCTCGACCGTGAACTCCATGTCCTGCATGTCGCGGTAGTGCTTCTCGAGCAGCGTGTAGATGCGCGTCAGCTCCTTGAAGGCTTCCGGCATCGCCGCTTCCATGGACGCCTTGTCGGAGCCCGACTCCTTCCGCGCCTCCTCGGTGATGTCCTGCGGCGTGCGGATGCCCGCCACCACGTCCTCGCCTTGCGCGTTGATCAGGAACTCGCCGTAGAGCTTGCTCTCGCCGGTCGAAGGGTTGCGGGTGAAGGCAACGCCGGTGGCCGAGGTCTCGCCCATGTTGCCGAACACCATGGCCTGTACGTTGACCGCGGTGCCCCAGGATTCCGGAATGTCGTGCAGCTTGCGGTAGGTCACCGCGCGCGCGTTCATCCAGGATGAGAACACCGCGCCGATCGCGCCCCAGAGCTGGTCGTGCGGATCCTGCGGGAATTCCTTGCCGGTCTCGCGTGCGACCGCATCCTTGTACTTGCCGACCAGCTCGACCCAATCCTCGGCGGACAGATCGGTGTCGAGCGTGTAACCCTGGCTGTCCTTGAAGGTGTCGAGGATTTCCTCGAAGTGATGATGCTCGAAGCCGAGCACCACGTCGGAATACATCGTGATGAAGCGGCGATAGCTGTCATAGGCGAAGCGGCGGTCGCCCGACAGCTCGGCCAGCGCTTCCACGGTCTGGTCGTTGAGGCCGAGATTGAGCACGGTGTCCATCATGCCCGGCATCGAGGCGCGCGCGCCGGAGCGCACCGAGACGAGCAGCGGGTTCCTGGTGTCGCCGAACACCTTGCCGGTCAACTTGCCGACATAGTCGAGCGCCTTCTCAACCTGCGGCTTCAGTTCCTTCGGGTAGGTCTTGTCGTGCTCGTAGAAATAGGTGCAGACCGAGGTCGGAATGGTGAAGCCGGGAGGCACCGGCAGGCCGAGATTGGCCATCTCGGCGAGGTTGGCGCCCTTGCCGCCGAGCAGGTCGCGCATTTCCGAGCGGCCCTCGGCCTTGCCGTCACCGAATGTAAACACCCATTTGCCGGCCTTGGCCGCTGCAGGCGCCGCCTTGGCGGGCGCAGCCTTCTTCGGCGCGGGCTTCGCGGCGACCTTCGGCGGAGCCGCCTTCGTCACCGCCTTCACCGCCGGCTTTGCGGTGGGCTTGGCAGCGGCTTTGGCGATCGGCTTCGGCGCGCTCTTGGCCAGCGCCTTGCGGGCTGGCGGCGCGGCCTTCGCGGCGGCGGATAGCTTTGATTTCGCTGGCATTTTCGCTGGGATTTTCTTGGGCTTCGAGGCGGCTTTGGCCATAGCTTGCACACAACCTGCGAGAGGAATGGGAAATCGCGGGCCTTACACCATTTTGGGCGGGCCCGCGCAAGACGGACAGTTCCGAAAAGTGAACGCCTAGAAGCGGAGCCACTTCAGGAGCCCGAGCCCGATCGCGCCGTTGACGATGAGGAAGATCGCGACGATGAGGTTGAGAAGCCGCGGCATGATCAGGATGAGCACGCCCGCAATCAACGACAGGATCGGCGAAATGTGGGCGACGGTGATGTGCATGAACTATCTTTCTATGAGGTGAGGCGAATCGCGCGGATCATAACCGGCTGGGTTCCGGGAGTAGAGATGCGCAAGCGCTGCTGCGAGTTCCCGGCCTCACGAAAACTGCCCGAAATTGCCGCGATTACGGCAGACCTTTCCCGGAACATTGGCTCTAGGCCCGCATTGGCAACCGGTCGCGCCGCTGGCGCGTCCGCAGAATCACGTCGAAGGAGTTGTCCATGCGGAACAGGATTCTTGCTCTCGCAGCGCTCGCGGCCGCGGCCGGCGCGCCCCTCGCGGCGCAGGCGCAAAGCGATGTCACGATCGGACGCGCGCCCGCCGTGGTCGACAGCGCGCCGACGATTGCCGTCGAACAGCGGCCGGCCTTCCGCGAATATGTCGTCGAACAACGTGTGCCGGCCTTTCGCATTCCGGATCGCGTGGTGGTCGGCACCACCTTACCCGAGGCAGGCGTCACTTATTATGACGTGCCGCAACGTTTCGGCGCCACGACCTATCGCTACACCGTCGTGAACGGCGAAACCGTGCTGGTCGAGCCGCGCTCGCGCCGCATCGTCGAGGTACTGGACTAAAGACACTGCCGCTCCATTCGATGTCCGGCGCGTCACATCAGGCTGGCGCGAGCAGTGTTAATTCGGACATCAGGCCCCGCCCGGTTCTCCCCCCGCCGGGCGGGGCTTTTTTGCGGGCGTCACTCTCGTGTCCCGGACAAGGCGCAACGCGCAAGCGTTGCGACGCAGAGCCGGGACCCAGCAGCTCCGAGCACGCAGCTAGCATGGGCCCCGGCTCTGCAGCGCAACGCTAAGAAGCGTTGCGCAGCGTCCGGGGCACGAGAGCCGCTATACCCCGCGCCTCAATCCTGTATCTTCGAGAAATCCGCCACCGCACGCGTGGCGCTGCGGATCTCGTTCAAGAGCTTCAGGCGGTTCTCGCGCACCTTCGGATCGTCTTCGTTGACGCGAACCTTGTCGAAGAAGGCATCGACCGGGGGCCGCAGCTTTGCCATCGCGCTCATGGCGGCGGCGAAGTCTTCCTTGGCGACCGCAGCGCTGGCTTCCGCCTTGACCTCACCGATCGCCTTCGCCAGCGCCTTCTCCTCAGCGAGGCTGTAGAGCGCGGCATTGGGCGCACCGTCGAAGCTGCGCTTGTCCTTCTTCTCCTCGATCGCGAGGATGTTGCTGGCGCGCTTGGTGCCGGCGAGCAGGTTCTTGCCGTCGTCAGAATCGAGGAATTTGCCGAGCGCCTCGACGCGGCGGACGATCATCAGGAGATCGTCCTGGCCACCGAGCGCGAACACGGCGTCGACGAGATCGTGCCGCGCGCCCTGCTCGCGGAGCTGGACTTTGAGGCGGTCGGCGAAGAAGGCGAGAAGATCGCTGGGAAGCTTCGCGGCATCGGTTGGCTTCACCGACAAGCCGGCGAGCGCGGATCCCGCCACCTTCATGAGCGACAGACGCAACGCGTTCTCGGCAATCAGTCGGATCACACCCAGTGCAGCACGGCGTAGCGCATACGGATCCTTGCTGCCCGTCGGCTTCTCATCGATCGTCCAGAAGCCCACGAGCGTGTCGATCTTGTCGGCGAGCGCCACGGCAATGCTGACCGGATCGGTCGGCACTCGATCAGCGGGCCCCTGCGGCTTGTAGTGCTCCTCGCAGGCAGCGGCGACAGAGGCGTCCTCGCCCTGCGCGAGCGCGTAGTACTTGCCCATCAGGCCCTGCACTTCAGGGAATTCGCCGACGACTTCGGTCAGCAAATCCGCCTTGGCGAGATGCGCCGCCCGCGTGGCCTTAACGACATCGGCACCAACCAGCGGCGCGATCTCGGCAGCGAGGCGCTCGATGCGCTTGATGCGCGCAGCCTGCGTGCCGAGCTTCTCGTGGAACACGATCTGCTCGAACTTCGGCAGCCGGTCCTCGAGCTTGGTCTTGAGATCCGTCTCGTAGAAGAATTTCGCATCGCTCAACCGCGCGCGGATCACGCGCTCGTTGCCGGCGATGATGGTCGCACCACCATCGGTCGCCTCGATATTGGCGACCAGGATG
The DNA here is from genome assembly GCF_025200925.1 of Bradyrhizobium sp. CB1015. Classification (GTDB taxonomy): domain Bacteria; phylum Pseudomonadota; class Alphaproteobacteria; order Rhizobiales; family Xanthobacteraceae; genus Bradyrhizobium. The sequence continues at coordinate 6,957,724 of NZ_CP104174.1, forward strand.
AACCTGTTGGCGAGCTTGCCCGTCTTGGGGTCGCGCACCACGAAACACTTCTGGTTGTTGCGGATGGTGGCGCGGATGACTTCGTCGGGAGTCTTCAAGAACTCCGGCTCGAACGAGCCCATCAGCACGACCGGCCATTCGACGAGGCCCGCGACCTCGTCGAGCAGGTTCTGGTCCTCGACCAGCTCAAAGCCTTGCGCGAAGGCCAACTGCTTGGCGTCGGTGAGGATCGCGTCCTTGCGGCGCTCGGGATCGAGCACGACCTTGGCCTCGAGCAGCTTTGCTTCATAGTCCTCGAACCGGCGCACAGAGATCGCCGCCGGCGCGAGGAAGCGGTGGCCGTAAGTGGTCTGGCCGCTCTCGATGCCGTCGACCTCGAACTTCACGACATCGGGCTGTTCGGTCTCGAGCCCGAAGGTCGCGGTGATCGCGTGCAGCGGACGCACCCAGTTCAGCGAGCCGGGCTTGCCGGAGCGCGCACCCCAGCGCATCGATTTCGGCCAGGGGAAGGTGCGAATGATGACGGGCAGGATTTCGGCGAGCACGTCGATCGCGTCGCGGCCGGGCTTCTCGATCAAGCCGATGTAGAAATCACCCTTGGGGTCGCGCTGGATTTTTGCTTCGTCCAGCGACTTCAATCCCGTTGCTTTCAGAAAGCCCTGCACGGCCGCGTCCGGCGCGCCGACTTTCGGGCCGCGCCGCTCGGTCTTCAGGTCGGGCTGGCGCGCAGGGATGCCGTGCACGGTGAGCGCAAGGCGGCGCGGCGTTGCGAAGGCCTTTGCGCCCTCGTAGACCAGGCCTTCGGCAACCAGCTTGTCGGTGACCATGCGGCGCAGATCGTCGGCCGCCTTCGCCTGCATGCGCGCGGGGATCTCTTCCGAGAACAGTTCAAGCAAAAGATCGGGCATCAGGCCGCTCCGCCCGCTTCAGTGTGGATCCACGCCTCGCCACAAGCTTTTGCCAGCTCGCGCACGCGCAGAATGTAGCTCTGCCGCTCGGTCACGGAGATCACGCCGCGGGCATCGAGCAGGTTGAAGACGTGGCTCGCCTTGATGCACTGGTCATAGGCGGGCAGCGCCATCAGATGCTGCTTCTTGTTGCCGCCGTCACGCCAGCCCGCGTCGAGATATTTTTCGCAGGCGGCTTCCGCCATCTTGAACTGCTCGAACAGCATCGCGGTGTCGGCATATTCGAAATTGTGCCGCGAATATTCCTGCTCGGCCTGCAGGAACACGTCGCCATAGGTGACCTTGGCATCGCCCTCGCGGCCGTTGAAGTTGAGGTCGTAGACGCGGTCGACGCCCTGCACATACATCGCGAGGCGCTCGAGCCCGTAGGTGAGTTCGCCCGCGACCGGCGCGCATTCGAAGCCCGCGACCTGCTGAAAGTAAGTGAACTGGCTGACTTCCATGCCGTCGCACCAGCACTCCCACCCGAGGCCCCAAGCGCCCAGGGTCGGGCTCTCCCAATCGTCCTCGACGAAGCGGATATCGTGCACGGCGGAATCGATGCCGATCGCGGCGAGCGACTTCAGGTACAGCTCCTGAAGGTTCGGCGGCGACGGCTTCATGATCACCTGGAACTGGTAATAGTGCTGCATCCGGTTCGGGTTCTCGCCATAGCGGCCGTCCTTGGGCCGGCGCGAGGGCTGCACATAGGCCGCGTTCCAGGGCTTTGGCCCGAGCGCGCGCAGCGTGGTCGCCGGATGGAAGGTACCCGCGCCCATTTCCATGTCGTAGGGCTGCAGGATCACGCAGCCCTGCTCGGCCCAGAACCGCTGGAGCGCGAGGATGAAGCCCTGGAACGAGCGTTCCGGGCGCATATGGGCGGGCAATGAGGCGTCCATCGTCAGATCAGGCTCTCGCGGGGGGTTTTGAATCGCGCGGGACCGTATCGACGGCGGGGATGGGAATCAAGGCGAAGGGGGCTTCTTACCTCTCCCGCTTGCGGGAGAGGCGTAGGCCGCCTATGGCGGCCGTTCCTCTAAGAGACGTCGAGGCAAAGCCTCGGCTATGGCGAAGCGCCGGGTGAGGGTTCTGTCCTCGGGGGGTCTCGCTTGTGGAGAGCCCCCTCCCCAGCCCTCCCCCGCAAGCGGGAGAGGGAGCGCAGCTGTGCGTGGGGAGAAAGCGCCTAGCCCGGCCGGTAAGCTCCGGTCACGGGGTCACGCTTCAGCGTCTGGATATCCCCCATGCGGGCGGCTTCGGCGACGCGCGACAGGCGCATCTCCTCCAGCTCCTGGTTGATCCGGACGGCGGTCTTGTAGGCCCAGCGGACCACGGCAAGCCCGCCCAGGACGCCCGCGAAAGCGACGAACGGCGGCATCGGTCGATCCTCGTCTCATGCTCAGCCCCCACGCGCATTGTTGCGCAGATGGACCTGCGCCGCAATCGGCGCCGCCCGGGCGAAATGGCGCGGGAGCGCGAGCCCTAGAACCCGAATTTCGCCCAAATCGCCCGCGTCTCGACCGCCGAGATCAGCTCGTCCGGCAGCCCGGCCACTGAGTCCAGGGCCAAAAGCTGCCCCGCGCCGGGCGATTTCCGGCCCAAAAGGCCTGACAGCAGCCCGGTCGGCTGCGCGATCACGGGCGTGAGAACCTTCTCGCCATAGCGGGCACGAAGAGTTGAGCGGAGATCGCCGATGCTGTCGGCGAGCCCCAGCGCGATCGCGCTTTCCCCCGCCCAGTATTCGCCCGTGAACAGCGTGTCGTCGGCTCCCTTCAGCCGGGCGCCGCGGCTTTCCTTGACCAGCGAGATGAAGATCTGGTGGATCTCGCGCTGGATCGCCTTCAGTCGCATGACGTCATCGGGGTTTTCGGGGAGGAACGGGTCGAGCATCGCCTTGTGCTCGCCTGCCGTGTAGAGGCGCCGCTCGATGCCGAGCCGCCTGATCGCCTCCTGGAAACCGAAACTGCCGCCGACCACGCCGATGGAGCCGAGGATCGAGGAGGGATCGCAGATGATCTCGTCGCCGGCGCAGGCGATCATGTAGCCGCCGGACGCCGCGACGTCCTCGACGAACACGAGCACAGGAAGCTTCTTCTCCGCGGCAAGCTGCTTGATGCGCAAGAAGATTTGGCGCGACTGCACCGGCGAGCCGCCGGGCGAGTTGATCACCAGCGCCACCGCCTTGGCGTGCCGATAGGAAAACGCCCGCTCGAGCACCCGCGCGACGCCGGCAAGCGTCAGGCCCGGACGCAGCGGCGTCACCGCGCCGATCACACCGGACAGCCGCACCACCGGCACGACCGCCGTGCCGGGACGAAAGCGCGCCGGCAGATATTGCATGAGCTTGTCGGCCAGGCCGGAACTCTCACGATCGTTCAATTGTTCGTCCATGGCCTTACCTCTGATTAACCATTTCTTATCACGCGAGTGTCATTGAAAGTGCCTGGAACGTGTTTTGCAGAATCCCCGTTGGGAAGCTGCAATAGGCAGCGGAGGAAACGCCATGAAGATCTATCTGCTGTTGCTGCTGATCGGTGCGCTCTTCACGGCGATTCGCTTTACGTCCCCGCAAGAGCAGCAGACGGAATCGCTTCCGCAGTAAGCCGTCACGGCTCCGCCAGCGGCAACGCCGCCCTCCCCTCCAGAATATCCCGCACCTCTTTTTTAGGCACGTTTGACTCCTCGTTAAGCATGAGGCCGGGCAGCAATCGCGTCGGTGCCCGGCCGCCTTTGACTGCGCGCACCAGCACGCGGATGGCGGGTTTTCCCGCTTCGCCATGAACCGGCAGGATCGCAAGGCTGCCGAAGCCGCGTGACAGCGCTGCCATGACGTCGCAGATTCCGTCCGCGCGCCAGATCAGAGTCAGCACGCCGCTCGATCGGAGAATACGCCGGGCTGCATGCACCCACGCATGCAGCGTCTCCTGCGTCGCCACATGCGCAGTGTGGCGCGCCTGATCCGGTGAGCCGCGATGGCGTGCGGGATCGTTGAAGGGCGGGTTCATCAGCACAGCGTCGGCACTGTCGGGCAGAAGTCCCTTTGCTGCAAACGCCTGCGCATCGGCGGTGACGTCGAGCACGATGGCCTCGGCGGGAATCGCGTTCGCCGCGGCGTTGGCCCGCGCGAGCTGCGCCAGTTCCGGATCGATCTCGACCAGGCTGAGCCTGATCCCCGCGACGCGACGCGCCAGCGCGAGCCCCGCCGTGCCGACGCCGGCGCCGAGATCGACGACGCGGTCACCCGCCTTAGCGTCGGTCGCCGCTGCGAGCAGGACGGCGTCGTGCCCGGCGCGGTGACCTGACCGCTTCTGCATCAAGCGCAACTGCCCGCCGAGAAAGCCGTCCTCGGTAATATCCGCGGCCTCAATCATCGCCGCGCAGTTCGTGGCTGAGGCCGGCTTCGGTGAGGAGCGCCCTGGCTTCCTCGGCGTCGTCCTCATGAACCAGGATCCGCCGCGGCAAGATGCCGAGCGAACCCTCGATGATGCTCATGTTCTGGTCCAGCACCAGGTGATGGATGTTGGCGCCGTCGAGCAGCGCGCCGATCGCCGACACCAGCACCATATCGTTGGTCCGAACCAGTTCACGCAAAACGCAGATCTCCTGCCTGAAAGTGGCTAACGCGGCAAATGTCAATGGTTCCGCGGCCCTTGCCGCATCCGCTGCCAGTTTCTATTGTATTTCCATCAGAATAGCCCTTCCGGGGCAAATATTGGAGACCGGCGTGGCCGTCATCGTACCTTTCGAAACTCCCGGCGCGTCGATCGAAGAGCTGGTTGCCCTTGTCGCCCCTGATATGGAGCGCGTCAATGCCACGATCCTGTCGCGGACCGGCTCCGACGTGACCATGATTCCGGAAGTGGCCAACCACCTGATCTCCTCCGGCGGCAAGCGGCTGCGGCCGATGCTGACGCTCGCCATGGCCAATCTCGCCGGCTACGCCGGTGACGGCCACATCAAGTTAGCTGCCTCAGTCGAGTTCATGCACACCGCGACGCTCCTGCACGACGACGTCGTCGACGAGAGCGAGATGCGCCGCGGCAAGCTCTCGGCCCGCATGCTCTGGGGCAACGAGGCGAGCGTGCTGGTCGGCGACTTCCTGCTGGGGCAAGCCTTCCGCATGATGGTCGAGGTCGGCTCGCTGCGCGCGCTCGACATCCTCTCCGCGGCCGCCGCCACCATTGCCGAAGGCGAGGTGATGCAGCTCGCGGCTGCCAAGAACACCGCGACCACCGAGGACGAATATCTCGCCGTGATCCGCGGCAAGACGGCCGAATTGTTCGCCGCCGCCTGCGAGGTCGGTCCCGTGATCGCCAACCGCCCCAAGGCGGAGCAGACCGCGTGCCGCTCGGTCGGCATGAATCTCGGCATCGCCTTCCAGCTCGTCGACGACGTGCTCGACTACGGCGGCAAGAGCGCCAAGCTCGGCAAGAACACCGGCGACGATTTCCGCGAAGGCAAGATCACGCTGCCCGTCGTGCTCGCCTTCCGCCGCGGCAACGACACCGAGCGCGCCTTCTGGATCCGGGCTCTCGAGCGCGGCGAGATCGGCGATTCCGATCTCGATCACGCCATTGGCCTGATGAACAAGCACCGCGCGCTCGAGGACACGCTGAGCCGCGCTCAGCACTACGGCGCCATGGCGGTGGATGCGCTCGCGCTGTTCCCGCCCTCGCCAATGAAGAGCGCGCTGGAGCAGGTCGTGGCGTTTTGCTTGGCAAGGTCGCATTAGGCGACGGCGCCCCCCTCTCGCTTCCGTACCGTTGTTAGTCCGGTCGAAGGATGCACGGCCGAGCTTGCAGCCGGGCCGTCGCCCTTCGAGGCTCGCCGAAGAGGCGAGCGCCTCAGGGTGACGGTGATGGATAAGTGCGCGCTGCATCAACATCGTCATTGCGAGCGCAGCGAAGCAATCCAGAATCCCGCCGCGGAGACAGCCATCTGACACCTCTCGCTGCCTAAGCTATAGGTGTCCACCGATTTAGGGGAGGCTCAAGCCTGGATTGCTTCGCTGCGCTCGCAATGACGGCGTAATGCGCGACGGCACCGCTCGCTTTCGTGTCCCGGACGCGCTGCAGCGTGAAACGCTGCTGCGCGGAGCCGGGACCCCATGCGACATTCAACGATCAGCAGTGTGGCCCCCGGCTCTGCAGCGCACCGCAAGGAGGCGCTGCGCTGCGTCCGAGGCACGAGAGCGTCTGTCCTGCAACTGCGCTTCGTCTCTCCAGCAGAAGCCAGTCTCATTCGCTCCGCGTGCTTGCGCTCATCCAGTCACTTGCATTTTGCAAGTGACTCACCTAACTTCCCGCCATGCAGCCAAAATCCTCCTCGATCCTCGAATGCCCGGTCGGTCGCGCGGTGGAGACGGTCGGCGAATGGTGGAGCATCCTGATTCTGCGCGATGCGTTTCAGGGTGCCACGAAGTTCGACGAGTTCTCGCAAAGCCTTGGCATCGCGCCGAACATCCTGTCGCGGCGGCTTGCGCATCTCACCGAAAGCGGCATGTTCGTTCGTCGCCGCTATCAGGAGCGTCCGCCGCGCTACGAATATGTGCTGACGGACAAGGCGCGGGATTTCTTCCCGGTGATCGCTACGCTGCTCGCTTGGGGCAACAAGCATCTCGCGCCGAAGGGCGAATCCATCCTGCTGGCGAACCGGAGCGACGTCCGCCCGCTCGAGCCGATTGTGGTCGATGCCACCGACAAGCGCCCGATCACGCTCGCCAATGCGGTCGTCGTCGCAGGTCCCCGCGCCAGCCGCGGCATGCGCGCACGGCTCGCTTCGCTCAAGGCCATGAACCCGGCCGTCGCGCCGGCTGGAGACTGACATGCGTCGTATCGTCGTAACGGGAATGGGCGCGGTGTCGCCGCTTGGCTGCGGCGTCGAACTGACGTGGCGGCGGCTGCTCGCCGGGCAAAGCGGGCTGCGCCCGTTGCCGGAATGGGCACAGGCGCTGCCGGCGCGCATCGCAGGTCTCGTGCCCGACAAGACGGATGATGCCGACGGCGGTTTCGATCCCGCGCAAGCTGCCGCGCCCAAAGACCAGCGCAAGATGGACCGCTTCATCCTGTTTGCGCTGCTCGCCACGGCAGAAGCCGTCGCGCAAGCCAAATGGACACCGCAGGACGCGAGCGCGCTCGAGCGCACCGCGACGATCATCGCCTCCGGCGTCGGCGGCTTTCCGGCGATGGCGGAGGCGGTGCGCATCACCGAGCAGCGCGGCGCGCGCCGGCTGTCGCCGTTCACGATCCCCTCGTTCCTCGCCAATCTCGCCGCCGGCCACGTCTCGATCAAGTACGGCTACAAGGGCGCGCTGGGCACGCCCGTCACCGCCTGCGCGGCCGGTGTGCAGGCGATCGGCGATGCCGCGCGCATGATTCGATCAGGCGAAGCAGACGTTGCGATCTGCGGCGGCGCGGAAGCCTGCATCGACATCGTCAGCCTCGGCGGCTTTGCGGCAGCGCGTGCACTGTCGAGCGGCTTCAATGGCGAGCCCGCGCGCGCCTCGCGTCCGTTCGATCGCAACCGCGACGGTTTCGTCATGGGCGAAGGCGCCGGCATCCTGGTGATCGAGGCGCTGGAGCATGCGCAGGCGCGCGGCGCGAGGCCGATCGCGGAGATCGTCGGCTACGGCACCACCGCGGACGCCTATCACATGACGTCAGGGCCGCCCGATGGCGACGGTGCCCGCCGCGCCATGGAGATCGCGCTGCGGCAGGCCAGGCTTGCGCCTGCCGATGTGCAGCACCTCAACGCGCATGCGACCTCGACACCGGCGGGCGACGAGAGCGAGCTCGGCGCCATCGCCGCGCTGTTCGGCCGCAACCGCGGCATTGCCGTGAGCGCGACCAAATCGGCCACGGGTCACCTGCTCGGCGCCGCCGGCGGGCTGGAAGCGATCTTCACCGTGCTCGCGCTGCGCGACCAGATCGCGCCGCCCACGCTCAATCTCGAAGACCCCGATTCCAGCGCGGACGGCATCGACATTGTCGCAGGTAGCGCGCGGCCGATGCCGATGCAGCATGCCATCTCCAACGGGTTCGGGTTCGGCGGGGTGAATGCCAGCGTGATCTTGCGCCGGATGGGCTGAACGAGAGGCCTTGCAATCGCCGCTCGCTCCGCTACGAAAACGGGATGATCGAAACGAATTTTGGGCTGTTCCTGGCCGCAGCTTTCCTCATCGCCGCCGTTCCCGGTCCTGGCATTTTTTACGTCGCGGCGCGGACCTTGTCGGAGGGGCGAGCCAGCGGCTTTGCCTCGACCGCGGGCACGGCGCTGGGTGGACTGGTTCATGTGGTCGCGGGCAGCCTCGGCATCTCCGCCATCATCCTGGCCAGTGCGGAGCTGTTTGCCGCCGTGAAATTCGTCGGCGCGCTCTATCTGATCTGGCTCGGCATCAAGACGTTTCGCAGCGCCGGCAGCAACCTGTCGCTTGGGAGCGAGCCCATCGGCGACAAGCGCGCGTTCCGCGACGGCGTGCTGGTCGAAGCGCTCAATCCGAAGACCGCGGCGTTCTTCCTCGCCTTCATTCCGCAGTTTCTCGATCCCGCGGGATCGAATCCGACGCTGCAATTCATCCTGCTGGGTGCGATCTCGGTGGCGCTGAACACGCTCGCCGATGTCGTGGTGGTGCTGATGGCCTCGGCGACGCGCGCGCAGCTGATCGGACGGCCGCAGCTGATGCGTCGCCTCACGCAGGGCTCCGCCGTCTTCATCGCGGGCCTCGGCCTCTCGCTCGCGCTGGCGCGGCGGCCGGCAAATGGCTAGCGCCCCGCAAAGCCGCTTCTACGAATCGCACGGCCTGCGGCTGCACTACGCCGACTGGGGCAACGAGGGTGCACCCGTCGCCATCCTGGTGCACGGCGGTCGCGATCATTGCCGCAGCTGGGACCACATCGCGCGCTCGCTGCAACCGCATTTTCGCGTGCTCGCGCCCGACCTGCGTGGTCATGGTGATTCCGACTGGACGCGGGGCGGCAGCTACGCGCTGACAGAATATGTGTACGATCTCGCGCAGCTGGTTCGCAGCACCGCAGCGCCTCAGGTCACCCTGATCGGCCATTCGATGGGCGGCATGGTGAGCCTGATCTATTCGGGCGCATTCCCCGAACAGGTCACGAGGCTCGTCGTCCTCGACGGCGTGACCATGTTGCCCGGTACACCAAAGCCGCCGGTGCATGAGCGCATCGGCAAATGGGTCGGCCAGCTCGACAGGCTGCACGACCGCATCCCGCGCCGCTATGCGAGGATCGAGGACGCGGCCGCGCAGATGATGCTTCACAACAAGCGCCTGGCCCGCGACCTCGCGCTGCATCTCGCCACGCATGGCGCCCGGCGGAACGAGGACGGCAGCTATAGCTGGAAATTCGATCCCTACCAGCGCGTCTCTGCGCCGCACCGGCTCTGGCCCGACGATCACATCGAGCTGTGGTCGCGCATCACCTGCCCGACATTGCTGCTCAATGCCGGCGAAAGCTTTCTGACGGGCGCCAGGGCCGCAGGCCTGGAGCGCTATTTCCAGAACGCGCGCGTCGAAACCATCGCCGGGGCGGGACACTGGCTGCAGCACGACAAGCCGCAGGAGGTGTTGGGTGAGATCCGGCGGTTTCTCGGGCTCGACGAGGACGGCGCGGGTTAGCTCAACGTGCCCGCATGCACCCACCAGTCGGGGTGATCGCGGCGGATCTTTTCGGCGGCGGCATGCGCCTCCGCAGGCGCGCCGTAGATCGCAAAGCACGTCGCCCCGGAGCCGGACATGCGGGCGAGCTTGACGCCGGCGGAATCGCGCAAGGCGTCCAGCACCTTGCCGATCACAGGCTCGATCCGCAGCGCGGGCGCCTCAAGGTCGTTGGCGACGGTATCGAGAACCTCGACCCAGTCGGAAATCGAGCCGCCCTCCTCGGGCCAAGCCGGTGCGCGGATGACGTCGGTGACGCCGACCAGGAGCTCGCCGTTGCGCAAGCCCAGCGCCTGGAACACGTCCTTGGTGGCAACAGGCACGCGCGGATTGACCATGACGCAGGGCATACTCGGCAGCGCGAGCGGCAACAGCTGCTCGCCGACGCCGGTCATGTCGCAGGCGCGCGAGAGGAGGCACACCGGCACGTCGGCGCCGGTCGCGAGCGCGACCTTCTGAATGCGGGGATCGTCAAGCGACAGATCGTTCAGACGCGCCAGGAGCCGCAGCGCGGCCGCTGCATCCGCCGAGCCGCCGCCGATGCCGGCTGCAACGGGGAGCACCTTGTCGAGCGCGAAGGCGCCCAGCTTCAGGCCGGGGACGGCCTCGGCCAGCAGCCTGGCGGCCTTGAGCACGAGATTGTCGGCGGTGTCGCCGCAAGCGGCAGCCAGCGGCCCGGTGGTGGTGAGCTTCAGCTCGCCGCCCGGCTCCAGCGTCAGCCGGTCGGCGCAGTCGGCGAACGCGACCACGCTTTCGAGATCATGATAACCATCGGCACGACGGCCGACGACGCGAAGGCTCAAATTGACCTTCGCCCGCCCCTCTTCAATCAACGCCGACATTGGCGATCAGCCCCCAAACGCTCTCTCAACCGCCCTTGCCGTCGTCCTTCTTCTTCTCGGCCTGCGCCGCAGAAGAGTTCGAATTGTCCTCGGTCAAACCATTGGCGATCTTGGCCTCGATCTTCGGCAGCTCTTCCGGCTCGGGCTTGAGATCGCGCGCATGCGACCACTGGAATTTTGCCTCCAGCGTGCGGCCGACGCGCCAATAGGCATCGCCGAGGTGGTCGTTGATGGTGGGATCCTCGGGCTTGAGATCGATCGCGCGCTCGAGGTTCTTCACCGCCTCCTCGTAATTGCCGATGCGGTAATAGGCCCAGCCGAGGGAGTCGACGATATAGCCGTCGTCGGGACGCTGCTCGACGGCACGCTTGATCATCTTCATGCCTTCGTCGAGATTCACGCCCTGGTCGATCCAGGAATAGCCGAGATAGTTGAGGACGTGCGGCTGGTCGGGCTGCAGCTCGAGCGCCTTCTTCATGTCGGCTTCGGCCTTGGCCCACTGCTTGGAGCGCTCCTCGCAGATACCGCGATAATAATACCAGACGCTGTTGGCCTTGTCGTTGCCGGCCGGCAGCACGTCGATGCCTTTCGAATAGGTCGCGCCGCAATCGCCGAACCGCTTGCGGCCGCGCTCGATATTGCCGAGCGCCATGATGGCTTCGAGGTCCTTGGCATCCTCCGTCGTGACGCCCTTGAGGATCTTGATCGCGTCGTCGGTGCGGTCGGCGGAATCGAGATCGATGGCGAGCTGGATCTGCGCGTTACGCTTGAGCGGCGAGGCCGCGGGCACGCGCTCATAGACCTTGATCGCCATCTGCGGCCGCTTCACCGATTCATAGAGATCGGCAAGCGAGAGCAGCGCCAGCGGATGGCTCGGCTGCAGGTAGAGCGAGAGCTGGAGATAGACCAGCGCCAGATCCTCGCCGCCGCGGCGGGTCAGCGTCGCGCCGATGCCGTAGAGCGCCTCGGCGGCGCCTCCTTGCGCGGAATCGACCAGCGGCGGCATCTTCTTGCCGGCCTTGGTCTCGCGCAGGCCTTCCTGGATCAGCGGATGGCGTGCGAGCTTCTTGTCGAAGGCCTGGTAGACATTGGTGGCCGCGGCGGAATCCTTGTTGCGCGACAGCCAGCGCGCATAGGCCTCGGTCACGCGCAGCATGGAATCGTCGAGCTTGTAGGCGCGCTCGAAGCGGGTGCCGGCGTCCTTCTCCTTGCCGGAGAGCTCCAGGATCATGCCGGTGTGGAGGTCCTTGAACAGCGGATACCATTCCGGACCAGCCAGCTTGTCGATCGTGGCGACACCGCCCTTGGCATCGCCCGCACCATAGGCGGCCCAGCCCGAAAGCAGCGTGGCGACGAGATCGGTGATGGGACCGCGGATCGACTGGTTGATGTTGGTCTGCGCCGCGACGTACTTCTTCAGCTTGAGATCGTGCACGCCAACGACGAGACGCGCGACGCGGTTGGTCTTGTCGATGGTGAGGATGCGCTCGGCGAGCTTGACCGCCTCGTCGATGTCGCCGTCGGCGACCGACGAGATGAAGGCACGGTCGAGCAGCTCGTTGTTCTTGGGATCGGTGCGGAGCGCCGAACGGTAGAATGCGGCGGCCGAGGCCGCGTCGCGCTCGACGCTGGCGTGGCGGGCGGCGAGATAGCTGCCGGCGCCGGTGAGCGACTTCAGATCGTTTCGCGTCGGAAACTGCGCCGCCGTGTTCTCCGGATGATCCGGCGTCTGCGCCAGGACCGCGCCGGGGACCGTCGCGATCGCAGTGCCCATGAGGGCGATGGCGGCAGCAGTCCAGCGGTTGAAACGATTTGAAAACATCAGGGCTCGCCTTGAGTTGGTGGTGCCTGGGTTTGCAGCAGAAGGCCGTATCGCATGCGAATGCGGCCGGTGACATCCGGACCCGGAACCGTCAGGCCGACAATGCCGCTTTTGGCGCTTCGCCGCAAGGATTCGGACCGGCCGCTCCCCTCCGCACGCCCCCAAATCGGCCAAGTTCGATCAGGAGCAGCCCAAGACGCCGCCACTATGGCCTTATCGTGGCCGCGGCGGGTCGCCGCAGCCTCGTCCTCACGGGAACGTGCGCCTGGTCACCGTGCGATGCGCCCCTCACATCGCCTCGTAGTTCGGGCCGCCGCCGCCCTCCGGGGCAACCCAGGTGATGTTGCCGTTGGGATCCTTCACGTCGCAGGTCTTGCAGTGGACGCAGTTCTGGGCGTTGATCTGGAAGCGCGGACCGGAGCCCTCCTCGATCCATTCATAGACACCAGCCGGGCAATAGCGATTCGAGGGGCCGGCATAGACGTCGTGCTCGGAGCTCTTCTGGAGGTTCATGTCGGTGACCTTCAGATGGATCGGCTGGTCCTCCTCGTGATTGGTGTTGGACAAAAACACCGAGGACAGCTTGTCGAACGTGATCTTGCCGTCCGGCTTCGGGTAGTTCCTGGGCGCGTGGCTCTTGGCCGGATCGAGCGTGGCGCGGTCGGGCTTGACGTGCGACTGCGTGCCAAACAGTGAGGCGCCGAACAGCGTATTGCACCACATGTCGAAGCCGCCCAGCGCGACGCCGAGCACGGTGCCGAACTTCGACCACAGCGGCTTGACGTTGCGAACCAGGAACAGGTCCTTGCCGACCGACGAGGAGCGCCAGGCGTTCTCATATTCGACCAGCTCGTCATTGGCGCGGTCGGCGGCGAGCGCGGCCGCAACATGTTCGGCAGCCAGCATGCCGGTGCCCATCGCATTGTGCACGCCCTTGATGCGCGGCACGTTGACGAAGCCGGCCGCGCAGCCGATCAGCGCGCCGCCGGGGAAGCTCAGCTTCGGCACCGACTGATAGCCGCCCTCGGTGATCGCACGCGCGCCGTAAGCGAGCCGCTTGGCGCCTTCGAAGGTGCCGCGGATCGAGGGGTGGGTCTTGAAACGCTGGAATTCGTCGAACGGGGATAGATAGGGATCGTCGTAGTTCAGATGCACGACGAAGCCGACGGCGACGAGATTGTCGTCATAATGATAGAGGAACGAGCCGCCCCCGGTCTTCATGTCGAGCGGCCAGCCGAATGAATGCTGGATCAAGCCCTTCTGGTGCTTGGCGGGATCGATCTGCCAGACCTCCTTGAGGCCGATGCCGAACTTCGGCGGCTCGCTCTTGGCGTCCAGGACGAATTTGTTGATGAGCTGCTTGGTCAGGCTGCCTCGGGCGCCTTCGGCGAACAGCGTGTACTTGCCGAGCAATTCCATGCCGCGGGTGAAGGAATCCTTTGGCTTGCCGTCGCGGCCGATGCCCATGTCGCCGGTGGCGATGCCCTTGACCTTGCCCTCCTCGTCATAGAGCACCTCGGCCGCCGCAAAGCCCGGATAGATCTCGACGCCGAGCGCCTCGGCCTTGCGCGCCAGCCAGCGGCAGACATTGCCGAGCGAGCCGATGTAGCAGTGATGATTGTCCATCAGCGGCGGCATCATGAAATTCGGCAGCTTGATCGCGCCGCCGCCGGTCATCCAGTAGAAGCGGTCGTCCTTGACCTGCGTTTTCAGCGGGCAGTCGGCATCCTCGCGCCAGTCCGGGATCAGCTTGTCGAGGCCCGCGGGATCGATCACGGCGCCCGAGAGGATGTGCGCGCCAACCTCGGAGCCCTTCTCCACCACGACGACGTTGAGATCAGCGTTGAGCTGCTTCAGCCGGATCGCGGCCGCCAGACCCGAGGGGCCGGCGCCGACGATGACGACGTCGAATTCCATGGATTCGCGCGGGGGAAGTTCTTCGGTGCTCATCTGATCTCAGCCCTTGAGACGGTCCTTGGTCGTTTGCGCCCTCTTGTTTCCGATTTTTCCGGGTAGGACAACCTCGGAATCTCGTTCCGCCGGGATGCAAGGCCGTCCAAGGTGATATAAAAGTCAGACTTTCCCATGATCCCCGAACCCGCACCCACCGTCCGAGAGCTGCTCGCCTTCTATCTGGAGGCCGGTGTCGACTGCGCGCTTGCGGAGGAACCGATAGACCGCCTGGCGGAAATCGATGCGCCGCCACCCAGCCCGCGCGCGGCCCCGCCGACCGAGGCGCCGCGGCCGGTCGCCGCGCCCGCGGTCATGCGGGGCGAAGCCGCGCCTGCGCCGGAGGTCGCCATCGCCTCGGCGCGCGAGGCCGCGCGCACCGCGCCGACCCTCGAGGCGCTGCGCGAGCTGATGCAGAATTTCGAGGGCTGCGCGCTGAAGCACACGGCGACGCGGCTGGTGTTCGCCGACGGCAACCCGCAGGCGCGCATCATGTTCGTCGGCGAGGCGCCGGGCCGCGACGAGGACATCGAGGGACTGCCCTTCGTCGGGCGCAGCGGCAAGCTGCTCGATCTGATGATAGGAGCCATCGGCCTCAACCGCAGCACAGCGTACATCGCCAACGTCATTCCCTGGCGGCCGCCCGGCAACCGCACGCCGACGCCGCAGGAGACGCAAATCTGCCTGCCGTTCATCCAGCGCCAGATCGAGCTGGTGAACCCCGACGTGCTGGTGACGCTCGGCAATCCTTCGACACAGACGCTGCTGGGAACGCGCGAAGGCATCATGCGCACGCGCGGGCGCTGGTTCGACTACGACACCGGCCAGCGGGTGATCCGCGCGCTGCCGACGTTTCACCCGGCCTATCTCTTGCGCTCGCCGTCCTACAAGCGGCTGGCCTGGCAGGACCTGCGATCGATCGCGAAGGCGCTGGCGGGTTGATGCTCTCGTGTCCCGGACGCGGTGCGGCACGCAGTGACGCCCCGCAGAGCCGGGATCCAGAGCGCAAAATAGTACGATGGGGCGAGATGGGGCCCGGCTCTGCAGCGCACCGCACCGGACGATGCTTCGCATCGCCGGGGGCGCTGCGCTGCGTCCGGGGCACGAGACCTACGCCCCCTTCGGCCGCACGATGGCCCAGCCGATGCGCAGGAGCTGCTGGCGGCCGGTCACCAGCCATTCGAAGGCGCGCGGCACTTCCGGCACGATGCCGGGGAAGCGCTTGAGGATCTCCGGCGGCGGGGTGCCGGCGGTATCGGAGGCGCGCCAGACCACGACGCCGCCGGTCTCGCTGAACTTGGTCTGGTTCATCCACGGCGTACGCGCGGGCTCGGCGTCGATGAACAGATGCGGCCGGCCGGAATGCAGCGCGATCAGGCTGGCGAGCTGGGTCTCGCCGGCGACGGCGCGCAGGCGATGGTTGGTGCGGCGGGCGAAGCTCTCGTCGAAGAAGTCCGAGATCGCGCCCGCCGGCATCGAGGTCGCAATTTCGTTGGCGCCCGTCCAGGGCAGGAACAGGACGGCGAGCACCACGCCGGCGGCGGGCGCGGCGACGGCGGCGGCCCAGACCATCCGCAGCATCCGCGCGCGGCGCATCGCAATGAGATCGCCGGCCGCGACGATCACGGCAAGCCCCGACATGATCAGCACGACGCCGGGGCCGCCGACCACGGAATCGAGCCCCAGCAGCCCGGAGATCAGCACCGCGCCGAGCGGCAGAGCGAGCGCGAAGAAATCGACGAAGTTGCGCGCAAGCGGCTCGACCGGCGGGCGGTAGATGATCGGCGGCTCCTCGCCCTTGCCGGCGACCATTCCGGTGTTGAGAAAGGTCAGCGCCGGGATTGCAGCCGCGCCGAGCACCAGCCCGCCGAGCAGCCAGGCCGCATGCAGCGCGCGGGCGTTGAGCTCGGCCACTTGCGGCAAGGTCGGCAACGTCAACGTCTCGGCACGCATCAGCCAGACCGCATAGGGCAGCGCCAGCACCGCGACGACGATCAGCGCGAACAGCGGATCGAGCCCGCGCAGCGTCTGGCGGCCGCCGGCGGTCGAGACCGCGAAGACGACGATCAGCAGCAGCAGGAAGATCGCGGCGGGCGTCGTCAGCAGCAGGAGGCCGGCTTCGATCGACCAGGCGAACCAGGCATTGCCGCGACGCTGGCCGATGATCTGCCAGGAGTGCAGCAGCAAGAGCGCCCAGAGCGGCCGCGCCAGGATCAGCGGCCCGAAGTCCAGCGCCGAGGAGGAGAACGCCAGCACCGTCATGGTCAGGAGCACGGCGAGCACCGCCTGCTGCGAGCCGACCACGGCGCGGGAGAGATGATAGAGCGCGATGAAGGTCGCGATCTCGCAGAGCTCGGCGAGCACATAGACGCCGAGCATGTGGCCGCCGGCGGCGCGATAGGCGATGTCGGCGAGCCAGACCGGCAGCGGCGGGCCGAGATCGGTGCCGACCCGGTATTCCCTGCCGAAGGCCAGGAGGGTCGCGAGTGTGCCGGGCGGGCTGCGGTAGAACACCAGCGCCACGAACAGCCACATCGCGGCCTGGAGCAGCACGGCAATCCACACGATCAGCCGCGGCCGGGCGCGAATGAGCTCGATGACCAGGGAGGTAAACCGCATGCAACGTCCGAAGGTGCAGCCAACCCGTCCAGCCGGCCCTATTCGCTCACGTCTGTTTTGATAATCGGCGCTGCGCGTCGTGGCAACGACGCTTTGCTCCCTCTCCCCGTTCTTAACGGGAGAGGGCCGGGGTGAGGGGCTGCATCCGCAAGCACGGTAGCAGTTGGACTCGCGGAGAGTCCCCTCACCCGGAATGCATCTACGATGCATTCCGGCCTCTCCCCGAGAGCGGGGAGAGGCGAAGGGCGCTGCCGAAAGAGAAATCCTAGAGTCCTGCCGACGCGTCGATCTCGACGCTCGCCTCCACCTGCACCTCGACCTCGGTGACCGAGAACAGATCCTGCACCGGATCGACGGTCCAGGGCATGTGCTTGGCGCGGGCGGCGGCGACTGGGGCGAAGAAGCTGCGGTGGTGGATGGAGGGGCCGAGACGATCGAGCGCGTCGAGATGCTCGGGGACGGCGTAGCCCTTGTGCTGCTCGAAGCCGTAGCCCGGGCAGTCCTGCGCCAGCGCGCACATCAGCCGGTCGCGGGTGACCTTGGCGACGATGGACGCCGCGGCGATCGAGAGCACGATGCCGTCGCCGCCGATCACGGCCTCGCAATCGCACGCGGTGTCGAGCCGGTCGCGGCCGTCGACGAAGACGTGCCTGGGTGCCTCGGGCAGGGCCACCACGGCGCGCTTCAGCGCCCACAGCGAGGCGCGCAGGATGTTGTCGCGGTCGATTCGCGCCGGCGACGCGACGGCGACCGAGACCTGCGCGGTGGCGCAGATCTTGTCGAACAGCTTTTCGCGCTCCTCGGCGGTCAGGCGTTTGGAATCGTCGATGCCGCGCGGAATGCGGTCGGGATCGAGAATCACCGCGGCGGCCACCACGGGGCCGGCGAGCGGGCCACGACCGGC
This sequence comes from Bradyrhizobium sp. CB1015, assembly GCF_025200925.1. Lineage (GTDB taxonomy): Bacteria > Pseudomonadota > Alphaproteobacteria > Rhizobiales > Xanthobacteraceae > Bradyrhizobium. The sequence continues at coordinate 6,975,479 of NZ_CP104174.1, forward strand.
CTCGTCGCAGCCCGCGACCGGCCAGACGCCGCGCTTGATCAGCGCGCGCTCGCGGCGGAAGCTGGGGGGAGCAACGGCGATGATGCCTTTCTTGCCGGCGGCAACCTTCGCAGCATTGGCTGCAGACGTCCTGGCCACAGACGCATTGGCCGCCTTGTCAGGCGCAGCCTTGTTCGCGGTCTGCTTTTTGGGCGCGTCTTTGGCTGGGGTCTTGGCGGACTTGTCCCGAATCATGGCCGGGATCGTGCGCCAGGGGGCTTCGCCAGCGCAACCGGGAACCCAGGATATTCCCGTTATTCAGGCCGGCTGCCGCCAATCAGAACAGGCTGAGCTGATCGCCGTTCCGCTTCGGCCGCGCGAAGTGGTCCGTTGTCAGCTTGGAGCGCCGCTTGTTCAGGCCGAGCCTGTCGCAGGCAATCTCGAAACGGCGGCCGATGGTCCAGGCCATCGGTCCCGTGCCCTTCATCCGCTCGCCCCATTTGGCGTCGTAGTCGCGCCCGCCGCGCATGTCGCGGATCAGGGTGAAGACGTGGCGATAGCGGTCCGGATAGTTCGCCATCAGCCATTCGCGGAAGAGATCGCGCACCTCCAGCGGCAGCCGCAGCAGCACATAGGCGGCTTCCTTGACGCCCGCATGGGCGGCGGCATCGAGGATGCGCTCGATCTCGGAATCGTTCAGTGCCGGGATCACGGGCGCGACCATCACCGTGGTGGGAATGCCGGCCTCGGAGAGCTGCTTCAGCGCCTCCAGCCGCTTCGGCGGCGTCGAGGCCCGCGGCTCCATGGTGCGCGCCAGCTTCGGATCGAGCGAGGTGACCGAGATCGCGACCTTGGCGAGGTTGCGCTTGGCCATCCGCTGGAGAATGTCGATGTCGCGGAGCACCAGCGCCGACTTGGTGACGATGCCGACGGGATGCGAGGTGCGCTCCAGCACTTCCAAAATGCCGCGCATGATTTTGCGCTCGCGCTCGATCGGCTGGTAGGGATCGGTGTTGGTGCCGATCGCGATCATCCGCGGCTCGTAGCCGGGGGCCGCAAGCTCCTTCTCGAGCAACAAAGGCGCGTCGGGCTTGGCGAACAGCTTCGACTCGAAGTCGAGCCCGGGCGACAGGCCGAGATAGGCGTGGGTCGGCCGCGCGAAGCAATAGACGCAGCCGTGCTCGCAGCCGCGATACGGATTGATCGAGCGGTCGAAGCCGATGTCGGGGGAATCGTTGCGAGTGATCACCTTGCGCGAGGTGTCGATGGCGACCGTCGTCTTGAACGGCGGCAGCTCGTCCAGGCTCTGCCAGCCGTCATCGAAGGCAACGCGCGCCTCGGCCTCGTAGCGGCCGCTGGCATTGGACTGCGCGCCCCGCCCTCGCCTTCGCGCGCGATCGATGGCGACGCCAAGCTCGGGGAAATCTGAAGGCGCACCCGCCGGCTCGGAGGGCGCCGTGACCGGCGGGTGCTTGAGAGCATGAGAGGATGCTGGACTCATGCAGCCAAGATAGCATGACAAAGGAACAAATCAAGAACACAAACAAAAAACGTGAAAACAACCCCATGCAAAGTAGAGCTGCCCAAACTTCGCGCGCCCGCCTTTGACCTCACGCAACGCCCGCGTCACGAGCATCCCGTTTCATGCCCGACGGATCGATCGCGCCGGAACCGGGTTGGTGACGATCGCTAAGTGAAGGTCGGCAGGAACATGACAATCCAACAAAAAACGGCCGAAGCGAGCAGCGACCTCGATCTGCTCGATCGCTATTGGCGCGCCGCCAACTACCTCTCCGTCGGGCAAATCTATCTGCTCGACAATCCGCTGCTGCGCGAGCCGCTGCGGCCCGAGCACATCAAGCCGCGTCTGCTCGGACATTGGGGCACGACGCCGGGCCTGAACTTCATCTACGCCCATCTCAACCGCGTCATCCGCGCGCTCGACGTCAGCGTGATCTATGTCTGCGGTCCCGGCCATGGCGGCCCCGGCATGGTCGCCAACACCTATCTCGAAGGCAGCTACAGCGAGATCTATCCTGACATCGCGCGCGACGCGGGCGGATTGCGCAAGCTGTTCAGGCAGTTCTCCTTCCCCGGCGGCATTCCGAGCCACGCCGCGCCGGAAACGCCGGGCTCCATCCACGAAGGCGGCGAGCTCGGCTACGCGCTGGTGCACGCCTATGGCGCGGCATTCGACAACCCTGACTTGATCGTCGCCTGTGTGGTCGGCGACGGCGAGGCCGAGACCGGGCCGCTCGCGGCGTCCTGGCACTCCAACAAGTTCCTGAACCCCGCCCATGACGGGGCGGTGCTGCCGATCCTGCATCTCAACGGCTACAAGATCGCGGGCCCCACCGTGCTCGGGCGGATGCAGGACGCGGAGATCCGCGACCTCTTCCGCGGGTTCGGCCACGAGCCGTTGTTCGTCACGGGCGACGATCCCAAATTGATGCACCAAGCCATGGCCGATGCGCTGGACGTCGCATTCGCCAGCATCCGCTCGATCCAGCAGCATGCCCGCGACGGTCGCACGAGCGTCGAGCGGCCGCGCTGGCCGATGATCGTGCTGCGCAGCCCGAAGGGCTGGACCGGCCCGAAGGAGGTCGACGGCAAGAAGGTCGAGGGTTTTTGGCGGGCCCATCAGGTGCCCGTCGCAGGCTGCCGCGAGAACCCGGCGCATCTCAAGGTGCTCGAAGACTGGATGCGCAGCTACGAGCCGGAAAAACTGTTCGATGGCAACGGCGCGCTCATTGCCGAGCTTCAGGCGCTCGCGCCCGAAGGCATCAGGCGCATGGGCGCCAATCCACATGCCAATGGCGGCGTGTTGAAGAAGGAGCTGACGCTGCCGGACTTCCGCAGCTTCGCGATCGAGGTGCCGCAGCCCGGCGAGGTCGTGGCGGAAGCAACGCGCGAGCTCGGCAAATTCCTGCGCGATGTCATTCGCCTGAACGCGGAGGCGCGCAACTTCCGCATCATGGGCCCGGACGAGACGGCATCGAACCGGCTCGACGCCGTGTTCGAAGCCACCGAGCGCGTCTGGATGGAGCCGACCGAGCCTTACGACGTGCACCTGGCCCAGGATGGCCGCGTGATGGAGGTGCTGAGCGAGCATCTCTGCCAGGGCTGGCTGGAGGGCTACCTGCTCACGGGACGGCACGGCTTCTTCTCCTGCTATGAAGCCTTCATCCACATCGTGGATTCCATGTTCAACCAGCATGCCAAATGGTTGAAGGTGACGCGGGAGCTACCTTGGCGACGTCCGATCGCCTCGCTCAATTATCTCCTGACCTCGCATGTCTGGCGCCAGGATCACAACGGCTTCAGCCATCAGGATCCCGGTTTCGTCGATCTTGTCGCCAACAAGAAGGCCGACATCGTCCGCATCTACTTCCCGCCGGATGCCAACACGCTGCTCTGGATCGCCGACCATTGCCTGCGCACCTATAACCGCATCAACGTGATCGTCGCCGGCAAGCAGCCGGCGCCGCAATGGCTGTCGATGCAGGAGGCCGCGACGCATTGCGATGCCGGCATCGGCATCTGGACCTGGGCGGGAACGGAGGACGGAAAGGGCGAGCCCGACGTGGTGATGGCCTGTGCCGGCGACGTGCCGACGCTGGAGACGCTCGCCGCCGTCGACCTCCTGCGCAAGGCGCTGCCGGACTTGAAGATCCGCGTCGTCAACGTCATCGACCTGATGACGCTGCAGCCGAGGGAGAAGCATCCGCACGGCCTGTCCGACCGCGACTTCGACAGCCTGTTCACGCGCGACAAGCCTGTCATCTTTGCCTATCACGGCTATCCCTATCTCATTCACCGGCTGACCTATAACCGCACCAACCATGCCGGCATGCATGTGCGCGGCTTTGCCGAGGAAGGCACCACGACGACGCCCTTCGACATGGTCGTGCTCAACGAGCTCGACCGTTACCATCTCGCGATCGAGGCCATCGAACGCGTGCCGGGACTGGCGACCAGGGCCGCGCAGGTGAAGCAGCTATTGCGCGACAAGCTGACCGAACACTCCCGCTATGTCCGCGAGCACGGTGAGGACATGCCTGAGATCCGTGATTGGGTCTGGCAAAACAGCGCCGGCGGCAACACGCCGACCGAAGCCGGCGACTAGCGATGTCGGACACGGTCCTCGTCCTCAACTCGGGATCGTCGAGCATCAAGTTCGGCCTGTTCGATATCGCGGCGGCCGAGCCTGCCCTGCTCTGCAAGGGCCTGCTGGACGAGCACGAGGAAAAACCCCGGCTGGCGGTGAAGGGCCCCGCGGGCGAAGACCTGTTCGAAATAAGCAAGCAGGCGGCGGACGCAGCCGGCGGCCATCTGTTCGCCGACGTGCTCGCCTTCATCGAGGACCGGTTCGGTCGACGCAGCCTGCGGGCCGTCGGCCACCGCATCGTTCACGGCGGGCTGGATTATTCAGGCCCGGTGGTCCTGACGGACGACAGCATTGCGAAGCTGGAGGCCTTGACGCCGCTCGCGCCGCTGCACCAGCCGCGCTGCCTTGCGCCGGTCCGCACGCTGGCGGCGATCCGGCCCGGGCTGACGCAGATCGCGTGTTTCGACACCGCCTTCCATCACGGTCTCGCGCCGCCGGCGAGCCGCTTCGCGCTTCCCGGGCGATTCGAGGCGCGTGGGGTCAGGCGCTACGGCTTTCACGGCCTCTCGTTCGAATATGTCGCGGGACGCCTGGCCGAGATCGCACCGGAGCTCGCCGCAAAGCGCACAATCATCGCACATCTCGGCAACGGGGCGAGCCTCTGCGCCTTGCGCGATGGCCGCAGCATCGACACCACGATGGGGTTGACGCCGCTCGACGGCCTCGTGATGGGCACGCGTTGCGGTGCGATCGATCCCGGCGTGCTGCTCTACCTGCAGAAACACGAGAACATGTCGGTCGAGGAGGTCCAGCACCTGCTCTATCACGAGTCCGGCCTCTTCGGCGTCTCCGGCATCTCTGCGGACATGCGCACGTTGCTGGCGAGCCGCGAGGCTGCGGCGCGTGAGGCTCTCGATCTCTTCGTCTTCCGTGCGGCGCAGCAGGTCGCGATGATGGCGACCACGCTCGGTGGCCTCGACTGCCTGATCTTCACCGGCGGCATCGGCGAGCATGCCAGGGAGATCCGCAGCGCCATCGGCGAGCGCCTCGCCTGGATGGGCGTGCGCATCGATGCCGCAAGCAACGACGCGGCACGCGAGCACATCAACAAAAACGACAGCATGGTCGAGGTCTTCGTCATTCCCACCAACGAAGAGAGGATGATCGCGCGCCATTGCGCTGCTCTGATCCGCGGACGCCACGTCACGTGACATTTTTATGAATGATCTGCCGCAATGCTGCCGCCGCATCTTCGCGGCATAGAGACGGCATCAATCCCGGTTGCGGACAGAACATGAAAACCCAGATCATCGAAGAGCTCGGACAAGGCAGCATCCTGCTGCCCGCGCTGGTGGCGGAAGGGCTCGCCGCCAACGACCGCATCAAGGTGCGGATGAGCGCATTGCAGGCGGCCGCGCAACATGCGCAGGAGCCCAGTCGGCCTGCGAATGACCTCGGCATCGAAAGCCAGACCGCCGGCATTGCTCCCGCGGGGATCGCGGCGCTGATCGGCGGCGCGCATCTGATCGGACAGGGCCGGCTCGCCGCCCCCGATCTTGCGAAGCTGATGCAGGAGATTGCGGACGATGCGGCGACCATGGTGCGGGCCGTCGGCGCCGGCCCGGGACACGAAGGCGAGAGGGCGCAGGCGCGGCTCGAGGGGATCCGCGCAGCCGGCCTGCTCGATGCCGCCGGCGAGATCGAGCTTTCCCGCATCGCGCGTCTGACCGGCGTCGCCGACGCCGCCGGCGACAGCCTGCATCGCCTCGTCATGGATCTGCACAAGCAGCTCAACAGGCTTGCGGCGAGCTGCTCGGAAGAAGCGCTCGACGGCGCCCATGTCTTCGGGTTGCACAGCGAGGACCGGCCAGCCGTCGCGGCCTTCATGAAGGGCCTGAACGCGACGCGGGGTCTGAAGTTCAATCACCCGGGCCTCGACACCATGGCCACACGTGCCGGCGGCCGGCTGCTGATCCAGAACGATATCGGCACCACGGATGCCCATGTCGTGGTGATCGCGGTGAAGAAGAACGCGGTGACCGTCACCTACACCGATGTGCATCTGGCGCGGGCGAAGTTCTTCATCTCGCTGTTCGACGCCTTCGAGGCGACCTGGAGCGGGCTCGATCGTCACACCGCAGCCGGCCTCGGCGAGGATAATTCCTTCTATCTCGTCACCGGGCAGTATCAGCCCGACCATGCCGCCGATCGCAACGAATTCCTCGCGGCACTCGGGGCTGCATTGGTGTTTCTGATCGACTGGAACAAGGCGCGCAAGCTGCTCAGGACCTGGGTCGCCAAGGACGACGCAGCCCGCATCCTGGAATGGGCGGCGCGTCAACGGATCGGCCATCGCGGCTTCCTCGAGCTCGGCGGCAACGATCTGCTGGGCTCGGCCGTCCGGAACGCCGCCCCGACGCGGATCGGCTTCGGCGAGCGGCTCGACCAGGCGCCCGGCCGCAACGCCGCGATCGATTTCCTGAAGGCGTCTCTGCGCGCCTCCACCGAGGCATTGCTTGCGGGCCGCTCGGTGAGGACGGTGCGCGACCAGATCGAAGCCGACCTGATGCGGCACCTCGACCGCGTCGACGGGGCACTGCTCGCAGCCGTGCTGCGTCAGATCGGTCTCGGCCACGATCTCGTCGCGGCGATCTCGCGCCATATCGCCGCGTTGCGGGCGGGTCAGCCCGCCGACGGCAAGCTGCTGACGCAACGCTGCGGCGTGATCGAGCAGAAGGCCGATCGCATCGCGCTCGAGGGCCGCAACGAGGTCGACCGCCTCAATGCCCGCCCGCTGATCGGTCAATTGATCGATCGCGCCGAGGAAGCGGTCGATGAGCTGGAGCAGGCCGCGTTCATCGCCTCGCTGATGCCGGAATGGACCGATCCGTCCTTGCTGGCAGCACTGGTCGAGCTTTGCGCTGTGGCCGAGACCGCGACCGAAGTGGCCGCGAGCGGCGTCGCCGCCGCGATCGACGTGCCGGAAGGACGGCGCGCCGATTCAGAGGACGCGCTGTCCGCCGTGACCCGCCTGATCGACGCCGAACACGCCGCTGACAGCCGGGAACGCGCGACGACCGCACTGGTCTTCTGCGGCTGCTTCGACGTCGCGACCTCGCTGTCGGTGATCGAGCTCGCCCGCGCCGTCGAACGCGCCACCGACCGCTTCGCCGCGTTCGGACATCTGCTCCGCCGTCACATCATGATCGATCTCGCAGCTTGAGGACATCGCAATGCATATCGTGCGTATCGGCGCTGACGCCGACGAATTGCGGCCCGCCGAAGAGATCGGTGCCAAGGCCGCCAATCTCGCCCGCATGGCGGCGCTGGGCCTGCCGGTGCCGCCGGCCTTCGTGCTCCCGGTCAAGCTCTGCGCCGACATCATCGCCGGCCATGCGCATGCTGCGCGGCACCTGCGCGACGGCTTGAAGGAGGGCATCTCATTCCTGGAGAGCGCCACCGGAAAGCGCTTCGGGGACCGCCGCCAGCCGCTGCTGGTGTCGGTGCGCTCAGGCGCGGCGCGATCGATGCCGGGCATGCTCGACACCGTTCTCAATGTCGGCTGCACGCTGGACGCCGTCCACGGCCTGATCCGTGCGACCGGCCGCCCGCGGCTCGCCTGGGATTGCCGGCGCCGTTTCCTGGAGAGCTTCGGGGAGACCGTGCTCGAGCTCGATCAGGCCGCCATTGCGGCGTGCATTGCCGAGCTCGTCGCAGCCGAAGACGCCGGAAGCGACCGCGAGCTCGACAGCGAAGCGCTCGAGCGGCTCGCCAGCCGCGAGCAGTCGCTGATCGAGGATCGCGCCGATGGCCTGCTGGAGGACGCCGTCGCGCAGTTGGAGGCGGCAGCCCAGGCGGTCTATCGCTCCTGGATGAGCGAGCGCGCGATGACCTATCGAAGCCTCCAGCACCTCGAAGCGCTCGAAGGCACCGCGGTCACCGTGCAGGCGATGGTGTTCGGCAATGGCGGTCTTGCCTCCGGCGCGGGCGTGGCCTTCTCGCGCGATCCGTCGACCGGCGCGCCGCGCCCGATGATCGACCTGGTGCTCGATGCGCAGGGCGAAAACGTTGTTTCCGGGCGACGCGCGCCCGATACGGCCGCGGCGATCGCCCGCGAGCTGCCGAAGCTCGAATCGGAGCTTGGCGATGTCCTGAAGCGACTCGAGCACGCGTTCGCCGATGTCCAGGACGTCGAATTCACGGTCGAGAACGGCAGGCTCTGGATCCTCCAGACCCGGACGGCCAAGCGCACGCCGCGGGCCGCCGCCAGGATCGCGATCGACCTCGTGCATGAAGGCCTGATCTCGAAAGACGAGGCATTGAAGCGGCTGGCGGAGATCGATCTCGGCTCGCTCGCCGAAACCAGATTGGTGTCCACCGGCAAGCTCGCGACGACCGGCATCGGCGCTTCCGGCGGCATCGGCATCGGACGGGCGGCGTTCTCGTCCGAAAGCGCCCAGCGCCTCTCGGCAGCGGGCGAGCCGGTCATCCTGCTGCGTCCGGATACCAGCACCGCCGACGTCGCCAGCTTCGCGCTTGCCGCCGGCATCGTCACGTCAGTCGGCGCGCGCACCTCGCATGCGGCCTTGGTGGCGCGCCAGATGGGCAAGCCCTGCGTGGTCGGCTGCCGCGAGCTGAAGATCGATCCTGCCGCAAACCAAGCCCAGCTCGGCAATCTCGCACTTGCCGAAGGCGAGTGGATCACGATCGAGGGCGACGCGGGCGAGCTCTATCTCGGACGCTGCGAGACGATCCGGACACGGCCCGAAGCCGAGCTCGCCGAGATCGCGGCGTGGCAGGCGCAATCCGGCCAATATGACAGGCGCGCCGCCGCGCCTCAGTGAGTGCCGGTCAGGATCTGGAAAACCCCCATCGCGATCTCGATCACGATCAGCACCACGATCGCGATCTCCAGGCGCAGCGAGCGCTGGGTGTCGATGATGTCGGTCAGCGCGTTGGCGGTTTCCGAGACCGCGGCGAGCTTGCGCTCGAGCGTGTCGAGGCGCTCCTTCAACTCGTACTCGTCCTCGAGCCGGGAATAGAGCCGGTCGAGCTCGGGCTTCTCCCAGAGCACGTCGGGTTTCTCCGCCACCGCGACGCGGCCGGCGACGCGCTGCTGCACCAGCAATGCGTTGCCGATCAATTGCAGAATGCCCTTGCGCCGGCGCGGCGTGCGGCCGTGCTCGGCGAGCTCCCGTGCAAACGGCTCGATGACGTCGAACACCGCGGCGACGCGGCGCTCGTCGCGCGCCAGCGACGTGCTCTTGGCGAGCGCATCGGCGACCAGCAGCAGCCGATCGTCGGAGAATTTGGCGAGGCAGATCGGCCCGCCCGGCTGGATCGTCTCCGCGGCTTCCTCGTTGCAGAGCTGCGCCTGCGCGATCTCCTCCTCGTACGGGCTGAGCTCTCCGGTCACGCGTGATTTCAGGTTATCGACGAGGACCTTCTCCTCCGACGGCAACAGCCCGATCAGCACGACGACGCCATAGCGAAAGATCACGGCAAGGCCGGCATGGACGCGGAAGGCGGCCGGCGTCGAGGACACCAGCGCGCCGATCTCGAGGCCAGACGCATTGATGCGTTCGCCCAGCATCAGCGCCCGGATCCGCAAGGTGGGCGCGGCCTCCTGCTTCGGCGAGGTTGGCGCCGTGCCAACGGCGAGTTGATCGGCGTTCATACAAGGTCTCTCCCGGCACCGAGATCACGCATTTCGTTCGACCTTTCCTGCAAGCTGATCCTCGTCCGAGAGGGACCAACGGCCCGCGCTGCGAAATGTCGCCACGAAGCTCCGGGTTAATACCGTCAGGATCAGCTTGTGCCGAAACATTCGGCAATATGACCTGCCCGTGCCGGACACATTTCGCTGCAATGAACTGGCCGCAGTTTACCATCGCACGCCGAAGCGCCGTCCGAAAGTTGCACTCGGCAGCACGACGGATCTATGACAACATCATGCAACGCTACGCTTCTCCCGAAGTGCGGACACTGAAGCCTCAATCATGCTGAGCGTCATCATTCCGACCGAAGGCGTCGAGCAGACGGCGGTCGCAACCCTCGCCGCGCTGGTCCCCGGCGCCGCCGCCGGCGTGATCCGGGAAGTGCTTCTGGTCGACGGCACGCGCAACGGCGTCATCGAGCGCGTTGCCGACGTCGCAGGCTGCCGTTTCATCGGCTTCGAGGGACCTTCGCAAGGCGCCGCGCTCGCCGCCGGCGCGCTCCAGGCCCGATCGCCGTGGCTGATGTTCCTGCCTGCCGGTGCCGTGCTGGAAACCGGCTGGATCGAGGAGACCACCCAGTTCATCCAGGCTGTCGCCACCAGCGGCCGGGATCGTGCGGCAGTGTTCCGCTATGCGCGCTCACCTTACGAAAATACCGCATTGCGTGACGTCCTCCGGGCCGTGGCGCGCAAGCTCGTCGGCCCACTCGGTGATCAAGGGCTGTTGATCGCGCGTGATCATTACGACCGGCTCGGCGGCTACCCGCCCCACGCGCGCCATTCCGAGGCGCGGCTGCTGCGGCGGCTCGGCCGGTCGTCGCGGACCATGCTGCGCAGCCGGATCGTCATGGTCGGCTGAAGCCGAGATACTTGCCAACGTCAAATAATTAATTGACAATGGCAAATATCGAGGTGATCCCATGCTATCGAAAGCTTCGCCATCTAGCGCCGTGGCTGAACCGGCCGCCGGCGACCATGTCGCAGCGGTCCGCGCCTTCAACCGCTTCTACACCCGCAAGCTCGGCGTGCTCGACCAGCACCTCGGCAAGAGCCCGTTCTCGCTCAGCGAGGCGCGGGTGCTCTACGAACTCGCCCATCGCGACGATCTTGCCGCAAAAGAGATCGGCAACGAGCTTGGTCTTGATCCCGGCTATCTCAGCCGCATCGTCCAGAGCTTCGACGAGAAGGGGCTGATCACGCGAAAGCCCCTGCCCGCGGACCGCAGGCAATACCAGCTCAGCCTCACCGCCAAGGGCCGGCAGGCTTTCGCCAAGCTGAACCTGAGCTCGCAAAACGAGGTCGCCGCGATGCTGGCTCAGCTCTCCCCCGGCGATGCGACGCGGCTCACGCAGGCCATGGCGACCATCGAGGCCGTGCTGGAGCAACGCCGAAGCCCGCCCGCTTCCTTCATGCTGCGCAGCCAGCGCGTCGGCGACATGGGCTGGGTCGTCTCCCGGCAGGCTGCCGCCTACGCTGCGGACTACAACTGGGACATCAGCTACGAGGCGCTGGTCGCCGAGATCTGCGCGCAGTTCATCAGGAACTACGACGCCGCGCGCGAGCACTGCTGGATCGCGGAAGTTGGCGGCGAGCCGGTCGGCTCGGTGTTCCTGGTCAAGGCCACGGACGAGATCGCAAAACTCCGCCTGTTGCAGGTGGAGAAGAAAGCACGGGGCCTCGGCGTCGGCCGCGCGCTGGTCGAGCAATGCATCCAGGGCGCCCGCGAGCGCGGCTACAGCAAGATGACGCTGTGGACGCAGAGCATCCTGCTCGCCGCCCGCGGGATCTACAAGAGTGCGGGATTCAAGCTCGTCGCGACCGAGCCGCATCACAGCTTTGGGCAGGATCTGATCGGAGAAACGTGGGAGCTGGATCTCTGACTGTCTTAATGTAACAACGCGCGTCGTGACCTTACCCTCCCCTGGAGGGCAGGGCTATCGCATTTGAGAGCTTTTCCCTGCAGCCATCCTTCGAGACGCCCGCTTTGGGCGGGCTCCTCAGGATGAGGGCGGAGTGCGCGGCAGCAGTTTCAACGAACACTGACGCTGATTAGCCTCATCCTGAGGAGGCGCGTAAGCGCCGTCTCGAAGGACGAGGCGTGCGCGCAGGCCGCCGCCACAAGTCATATGCGATAGCCCTACCCCTGGAGGGGGAGGGTCGGCTCACATGGAGCGCAGCGTAATGTGAGACGGGGTGGGGTGACGGTCTCTCCACATCCAACAGTGCCCGAGTGGAGAGATCACCCCACCCCGCTCGCGCTGCGCGCGATCGACCCTCCCCCTCCAGGGGAGGGTGGTCCGTGCCTCGATCAGCAAGACGTTATCCGCACAACGCACTCACACCGTCGCGCCCTGCGCTTTCGGCCTGCGCAGATGCTCGTCCAGCCGCGGCATGATCTCGACGAAGTTGCAGGGGCGGGTGCGGTAGTCGAGCTGAGCCGCCAAGATGCCGTCCCAGCCGTCGCGGCAGGCGCCGGGCGAGCCCGGCAGGCAGAAGATGTAGGTCGCGCCCGCCACGCCCGCGGTGGCGCGGCTCTGGATCGTCGACGCCCCGATCTTGGCGTGGCTCAGCATGTGGAAGGCGATGGAGAAGCCGTCCATGCGCTTCTCGAACAGCGGCTCGATCGCCTCCGGCGTGACGTCGCGTCCGGTAAAGCCGGTACCGCCGGTGGTGATGACGACGTCGATGCCGCTATCGGCGATCCAGCGGCGGATCACGGCGCGGATCGCCTCGACATCGTCGGTAACGATCTCGCGCACGGCGAGATGATGGCCCGCGGCGGTGAGACGATCGGCGAGGGTCTGGCCGGACTTGTCGTCGGCCAGTGCGCGCGTGTCGGACACCGTGAGCACCGCAATGTTGAGCGGGATGAATTGTTTGGATTCGTCGATGGAGGCCATGACTTCACTCCTGCTTCCTCAACCACCGCCGTCATCCTGAGGTGCCCGCCGTGCGGTGCGAGCGCACCGCACGGCGGGCCTCGAAGGATGGGCCAGGGGCTCGTCATCCTTCGAGGCTCGCCAAGAGGCGAGCACCTCAGGATGACGGATACTACAACGCTCCCGCGCCGAACGTGTTGCAGGCCTGGACCGTGCCCTGCTGATAGCCGGTCATGAACCATTGCTTGCGTTGCGCCGCCGAGCCGTGAGTGAAGGAGTCGGGCACGACGCGGCCGGTGGCCTGGCGCTGCAGCGTGTCGTCGCCGATCGCGCTCGCCGTGGTCAGCGCGGCCTCGATATCGCCGGGCTCGACGAAGTTCGGACGCTTCTTCGCCTCGCGGTTGACCCAGACGCCGGACAGGCAGTCGGCCTGCAACTCCACCTTCACCTGGAGCGCATTGGCCTCGGCCTTCGAGCCGACCTGCTGCTGCAGCCGCGTCACGCGCGGAATGATGCCGAGCAGGTTCTGGATGTGATGGCCGGCTTCATGCGCAATGATGTAGGCGGTGGTGAAATTGCACGCCGACTTGCCGGAGCAGCCACGGAAGCGCGTCTCGACCTCGCGGAAGAAGGCGGTGTCGAGAAAAATGGTCCGGTCGGGCGGACAATAGAACGGCCCCATGGCCGACTGTGCCATGCCGCAGCGCCCGCCGTTGGTGGCGTTGCGGAACAGGACGATCTTCGGACCGGTATAGGTCTGGCCATTGGCCTGGAAGATCTCGCTCCAGCGATCGTCGATCTCGCCGAGGATGCCGGAGATCATGCTGCCCATCTCGTCGGTCGGCGCGCCGCGCTTGCCCGAGGAGGCCTGGCGATCGGTCTGGTAGCTCGGCGCATGGCCGCCGCCGGTGAGGATCTCGGCGCCGCCGATCAGGATGCGGGGATCGATGCCGAAGGCGTAGCCGACCAGGCCGAGGATGATGATCGTGCCGATGCCGAGCCCGCCGCCGCCCATCGGCAGGCCGAACCCACCTCCTCCGCCGCCAAAGCCACCACCTTCATCGCGACGATCCTCGATGTCGTCGCTGCGGCGGAAGTCATCGTAACGCATGGCGGCCTTTCCTCTGGGGTCCCTGATTTAAGTTTCGACGACGCACGAAAGCGCGAAAGCTCAACGCGCCACATACGTAAAATTTCCGTTGCTTTTATCAATATCGTGGCCGGCAAAAATTGCCTAGTGCGACAGCCTGTCGATGCCAGCAAATTTTTCCGAGGGCCGAGCAGTTTTTTCCGAGAGAAATTTACAGCCTTTTTCCCGCCACGATCGATTGCGCGAGCCGCGCAATCGCGAAATACACTGCAAAACAAGGCGAATCCGCGCAACAATTTGTGCGCGAACGATGATGCGATGACTGCTCACGAAAGCGGCGGGTTAAGTCGATTTTTACTTTGCCCGTTCAATGTAACGGCCAGTCGGTTGTTTGGTCCCGCGTCGCCGACAGCGTCGCCTGAGTCAGAGTTCTTGAGTCATGGTAGAGTCGCGTCGCGGGGCGTCTGCAAGGGCGCCCCGCACAAATTTTGAGTGCCCGTTGCATCGCATCATCGTCGGCGATTGCGTCGCCGAGATGTCGAAGCTCCAGGCAGGTTCGGTCGATCTCGTTTTCGCCGACCCGCCCTACAATCTGCAGCTCAAGGGCGATCTCAAGCGCCCCGACGAATCCCATGTCGATGCCGTCAACGACGACTGGGACAAGTTCGATTCGTTTGCCGCCTATGACGACTTCACCCGCGCCTGGCTGCTCGCCGCACGCCGCGCCATGAAGCCGTCGGCGACGATCTGGGTGATCGGCTCCTATCACAACATCTTCCGCGTCGGCGCCATCATGCAGGACCTCGGCTTCTGGCTGCTGAACGACATCGTCTGGCGCAAGACCAATCCGATGCCGAATTTCCGCGGCCGCCGCTTCACCAACGCCCACGAAACCATGATCTGGGCCGCGCGTGACGAAAAAGCCAAGGGGTATACGTTCAACTACGAGGCGCTGAAGGCCGCCAACGAGGACGTGCAGGCGCGGTCCGACTGGCTGATTCCGCTCTGCACCGGCGACGAGCGCCTCAAGGGTGCCGACGGCAAGAAAGTGCATCCGACGCAGAAGCCCGAAGGCCTGCTGGCGCGCGTGCTGCTGTCCTCGTCCAAGCCCGGCGATCTCGTGATCGATCCGTTCAACGGCACCGGCACCACCGGTGCCGTCGCCAAGCGCCTCGGCCGCTCCTATATCGGCTTCGAGCGCGACAAGACCTACGCCAAGGCCGCCGAGGCGCGCATCGCCAAGGTCGAGCCGCTGCCGGAAGAGAGCCTTGCCCCGTTCATGACCGCGCGCGAGGCACCGCGCGTTGCGTTCTCCGAGCTGATCGAGCGCGGCATGATCATGCCCGGCACCAAGCTGTTCGACGCCAAGAAGAAGTTAGGGGCGCTGGTGCGCGCCGACGGCGCCATCATGCTCGGCGACAAGGTCGGCTCGATCCACCGCATCGGCGCGGTGGCGCAAGGCGCGCAGGCCTGCAACGGCTGGACCTTCTGGCACGTCGAGACCAAGAAGGGCCTCAAGCTGATCGACGAGCTCCGCGCCGAGATCCGCGCCGGCATGGCGGCGGAGTAGTTTCCTCTAAGTCATTCCGGGGCTCGCCACCGGTCCGCGCGCAGCGTGGCCCGATGACCGGCTCCGCGAGAACCCGGAATCCATCCAACCACAGGACTTGCGGCCCAATGGATTCCGGGCTCGCGCCAAGAGGCGCGCCCCGGAATGACAGCAGTGGTGCTTGAATGAGGCGGCAGCCAGGACTAGATTCCTCCGATCAGCCCCGTCCTGACCGGTTGGGCTCCCATGCGACGACAGTCCGAGACATTGCTGCTGGTGCCGCTGCTGCCGATCTTCCTGATCGGCATGTTTCCGATGTTCCTGATCGCGCTGCTCGGATTTTTCGGCCTGGCGCTGTTCGGCGTGCTCGTGATCTGCGTTGGGCTCGCCAGCAGCAACGAGGCGCACGACACTTTCAATCACGACGTCATCGTTCACGGCTATTCGCGCGGTTCGGAGCGCGCGGCGCGGGCCTCCGACATGCATCTCGCCGCGCGGCTCGGCCTGCGGCTGGAGGCCGTGGGTGCGGCCATGGTCGTCGCGGCGGCAATCGGCCTCTGTTACGCCGCCTGATCTGCGTACGGCGCAGATACCGCCCGGCAAACTCGCCGGTTGCTCTCTCCGACGAGGTTCAGGCAAGACAGGCTCGCCCAATGACGCCGCCTCCGCGCGCGGCAATAGACACCGGGGAGATGCCTGATGCTCAAGTTCTATTTCAATGGATCACCGAACCCGACCAAGGTCGCGCTCTATCTCGAAGAATCCGGCCTGCCTTTCGAGCCGGTGAAGATCGACACCCGCAAGGGCGAGCAGTTCACGCCGGAATTCCTCAAGATCAATCCGAACGGCAAGGTGCCGGCGATCGACGATGGTGGCACCATCGTGTTCGATTCGAACGCCATCCTGCTCTATCTCGCCGAGAAGACCGGCAAATTCCTCCCCTCCAGCCGCGCCGAATTGCTGTCGTGGCTGATGTTCGTCGCGAGCGGCGTCGGGCCCTTTTCCGGTCAGGCCGTGCACTTCAAGCATTTTGCACCGAAGGACCAGAATCACGACTACGCCCATAACCGCTATCAGTACGAGACCGACCGCCACTACAAGGTTCTCGATAGTCACCTCGAAGGCCGCCGCTACATGGTCGGCGACAACTATTCGATCGTCGACATGGCGCTGTGGGGCTGGGCGCGGATGGTGCCGTTCAAGCTCGGCGACGACGCCTTTGCGCGATACCCGAACGTGAAGCGGCTGGTCGACGAGATTTCGGCGCGCCCGGCGGCAGCGCGCGCCATCGCCCTGAAGGACAAGTTCACCTTCAAGGCCGAGATGGACGACGAAGCCAGAGCCAACATGTTCAAGCATATGACGACCAAGGTGGCCTGATCGCTATAGCAGTCATTCCGGGGCGCCGCAGGACGGCGAACTCTGGTGCGCTGTTGCGCACCGGAGAATCTCGAGATTCTCAGGTGCGCAATCGCGCACCGGAGTTCGATGCTTCGCATCGCCCCGGAATGACGATGCAGCAGGATACGTCCGCTTTCGGCTAGGCGGCGTGGACCGAGCTCAGGAACTTGGCGACTTCCTGCTTCAACCGATTGCTGTCGGCCGACAGCGAGCGCGCCGCCGACAACACCTGCGAGGAGGCCGAGCCGGTCTCGGAGGCGCCGCGCTGCACGTCGCCGATGTTGGTCGAGACGAGCTGCGTGCCCTGGGCCGCCTGCTGAACGTTGCGGGAGATCTCCTGCGTCGCCGCACCCTGTTGCTCCACGGCCGCGGCAACGGTCGACGAGATCTCCGACAGCCGCTCGATGGTGCCGCTGATCTCCCGGATCGATCCGACCGACTCCTCCGTCGCGGCCTGGATGCCGGCGACCTGCTGGGCGATCTCGCCGGTCGCCCTGGCCGTCTGCTCGGCGAGCGCCTTGACCTCGGTAGCGACCACCGCAAAGCCGCGGCCGGCTTCGCCCGCACGCGCCGCCTCGATCGTGGCGTTCAGCGCCAAGAGGTTGGTTTGGCCGGCGATGGTGCTGATCAGCTCGACGACGTCGCCGATCCGCGCGGCGGCCCTGGAGAGGGCGCCGACGCGCTCGTTGGTCCGGCTCGCCTGACCGACGGCCTCGGTGGCGATGCGGGCGGATTCCTGCACCTGGCGGGCGATCTCGGAGACCGAGGAGGAGAGCTCCTCGGTGGCCGAGGCGACCGCCTGCACATTGGCCGAGGCCTCCTGCGAGGCGCTGGCGACCTCCGTCGAGAGGTCCTGGGCCCGCGCGGCGGTCGTGGTCAACGTGCCTGCGGAGGCTTCGAGCTCGCTCGACGCCGACGATACCGTATTGACGATCTCACCGACCGCCTGCTCGAACTGATCGGCGAGCCTGGACATGTCGGCCTTGCGGCTCTCGGCCTGCCGCGCCTCGAACTCGGCCTGCTCGGCGCGCATGCGCTCGGTCTCGATCATGTTGTCCTTGAACACCTGGATCGCCTTGGCCATGTCGCCGATCTCGTCGGCCTTGCCGCGGCCGGGAATCTCGACCTCGAGATTGCCGCCGGCAAGCCGCCCCATCGCCTGCGTCATCGAGGTCAGCGGACCGACGATGCTGCGGGCGATCAGGACGGCGACGATGCCGCCGAACAGGATGGCGAGGATGCCTGCGATCTCCTGAACGGTCGTCGTTCCCGCAAGCACGGCTTCGGCATTGTTCCGCGAGTCCCGGTAGTCCTTTTTCAGGGTCGTTTCCGCGGTCTTGAGCTTGCCGATGCTGTCGACGATGAGGGGCGCGAGGTTCTTGTGGTAGATCTCGTCGGCCTGAAGCATCGCAGCCGACGTCGCCTCGAATGCCGACTTGTAGAGCTCGAGCGAAGTCTTCACCGGCGCGAGTGCAGCTCGCAGCTCCGCCGCCTGAGGGCTCTTTTCGAGTGCCGCGAGCCGTTGCGCGGCCCTGTCGACACTGGACCTGAAGCTCGCAGGTCCCTGGGTATCGCGCAGCGCCAGAAAACGCCAGTTTGCGATCCTCACGAGCAGAATGCGGGATTCGAGATCGGCGACGAGGGAAGCGGTATCTTCATCAACGGCGGCGCGCGCCACGTCGACGAGCTTGCCCGTCTTGGTGGCCAGCTCCTCTCCGCTCGGCAGCAGCGTCGCCTTGCCTGTTCTCGTCTCGTTGACGGCGTCGCCGAGATTGTCACGCAGGCGTCGCATTTTGGCGATGTCGTCGATCAGGCCGTTGTAGAGCGCGCGCCGCTCCTCCGACAGCGTCCCCTGCGCACCGACCCGGAGCAGCTCGCTCGCCGCGGTCTCCCGCTCTTGCGCCTCCTTCATTGCAGACTCGTTGGCGTCGTAGACGTAGCGCAGATTGGCGCGCTGAATTGCCTGCAGATGGGCCGATATTTCCAGCACCCGCGCCGTGCTGTCGGAGAGGGCGGATTGTCTTGCGACCTGATCCTGCACGTCCCGCAAATTCCAGACGGCAACCACCGCCATCACGAGACCGACCGCCACCAGGGCCATGAAGCCTGCGTACAGGCGTCCCCTGATCCGCAAACGAAATTTCGGCATTCCCACTGTCCACCCAGATTGCATGTAAATTCGAGGGACCGAACAACTCCGGCGATCGTCACGGCCACTCCGGCAGCGGCGGCCTACGCTGCACCGCGACACAATGGGGGACACTTCTTAATTGAACCTTCAAATTCCTCGCGCGCCAGGGCTCGGCCCGCACCAAATCTGCTGATTTTGTCGGCAGCTATGCAAAGCCGCATGCGAATGCGCCGGGCCATGCAGACCGATGCATGCCGCTCGTCAGGGCTGCTTCCGGACCACCGGCGCCGACGCCGGTGGTCGGAGGCTGCATCCTGTATCGCTCGATTTCCATCGGAGAGGCTTCTTCAGCTCGTACGCAATCTCCGACCGCGTCATTCCGAAGTCCAGAAGCTCCCGCTCACTCATGGCCGCGAGCTGGCAATGGATCCGCGCGTGCTCTCGCCGGAGCCGGATGATCTCCGCCAGCTTGCGCCAAACCGATGCGACCCTCGCAGGCCGAAACGAAAGGCGCCAGCCGGCAGACCAGATCGTGCTCAATGCCGTTAGCCCGCGACCCTCGCGACCGTGTGTGGAAACGGTCCGAGCGCCTTCTCGGTCAGAGCCGAGTCGCAATATTCCCTGATCTCCTTGATCTTGCCGTCGGCGAGCCGAAACACGAGGCAATAGTCGTTGTCGTAGCGTGCGCCCTCGAGCGTGACGTTGTCGCCCTTGGCTTCGACCACCACGATGTCGCCGTCGGCGATGAAGCGGTGGGCGATCGTGCGCGTGCGGTCACGCAGGCGCGCGCGGACATAGCCGTGCAGATCGCCAATGATCGCCGCCTTGCCGGCAAAGGTGCGCGACCAGGAATATTGCCCCGTCACGACCCATTTGGCGTCGTCGGCGAGACTGGCGGTGAACAGGGCGCGGTCGCGCGCGGCGGGATCGGGATTGGCGGCCGCGGCAAAGATATCCTGCAGCAGTTTCTTGTTGGCGCTCGCGCTCATGGCGGCATCTCCTCGTGGTGACAACGCGGAGATCATCGCCGGGCCGACAGCATTCTTCAAATCGATATGAAATATGATATCTATTCGCCTCATGAATTTGAATTCGCTCGACCTCAACCTATTGACCGCACTCGACGCATTGCTGCGCGAGGCCAATGTCAGCCGCGCGGCCATGAGGATCGGCCTGTCACAGCCGGCGACGAGCCACGCCTTGCAGCGCCTGCGCGACATCTTCGGCGACCCGCTGCTGGTGCGCACGGGCGCACGGATGGAGCTAACGCCCCGGGCCCAGGCCCTGCGCGCACCGCTGGCGCAGGCGCTCGACCAGGTCCGCGGGCTGTTCGTGCCTGATGACTTCGATGCCGCGCGCAGCGAGCGGC
Organism: Bradyrhizobium sp. CB1015; assembly: GCF_025200925.1. Classification (GTDB taxonomy): domain Bacteria; phylum Pseudomonadota; class Alphaproteobacteria; order Rhizobiales; family Xanthobacteraceae; genus Bradyrhizobium. The sequence continues at coordinate 6,995,701 of NZ_CP104174.1, forward strand.
AATTCCGCCTGATGATGCCGGATCTCGCGGTCGAGCTGCTGATGCCGCCGTTGATGGCGAAAGTCTCGCGCCTCGCCCCCAACGTCCGCATCGACGTGGTGCCGTGGCGGGGGCCGGCGATCTTCCACGCCGAGTTCGCCCGCACCATCGACCTCGTGATCTCGATCGGCAATGCCTTCAAGGGCTTTCATCGCCAGTTGCTCTACACCGACAGCGACGCGCTCGCGGTGCGGCGCGGCCATCCTGTCGGAGCGAAGCTGAAGCGGCGCGAGGCGTTCCTGGCCGCCGGCCATGTCGGCGTGATCATCCGCGGCAATGCCGAGGATCTCATCGACACCTGGCTACGCAGCAAAGGGATCGAGCGACATATCTCGCTGGTCGTGCCGGGCTATCTCGAAGCCTTGCACGTCGCCGCGCGCACCGATCTCGTCGCCTTCGTGCCGCGCCGGCTGATCGCCGCGCTGTCGCGGCAGCTCGGCCTCGTCGCGGTGACGCCGCCGCTCGATCCCGGGATCGACGAGCAGTTCATGTTCCATCCGACCCGCGCGCAGATGGACCCCGGTTCGGTCTGGCTGCGGCGGCTGATGCTGGAGACGGGGCGGGAGCTGGAGAAGCGGAGGGCTGGGTGAGGTTGCAGCTTCAACAAGCTCGGTGTCGTCCCGGACAAGCGCGCCCCAAGCGCGCGCCGATCCGGGACCCAGCCACAGGACGTGATTTGGCGAAGACTCGCGGTTGTCAGCGCGCGCGGCAACTTTTCCCTGGGGTTATGGGTCCCGGGTCTGCGCTGACGCTTGCCCTGGACGACAGGGGAGTATGTGGCTGCGCTTACGCCTTCTGCGCCGCCATCACCTTGCTTACCGCGGGGCGATCGGACATGCGCTTGAAGTGATCGGCGATCTTCGGCGTCGCATTGATGTCGACGCTGTCGCCTTCCAGCCAGGTCGAGAGCGTGTAGAGATAGGGATCGCAGATCGTGTACTGATCGCCCATCACCCACGGCCCCTTGAACATCTTCTGCTCGATCAGCTTGAAGCAGGCGGCCATGGTCTTCGGCACCATCGCCTTCATATCGGCGAACGAGCTCTCCTCCGTCGCCCAGCGGGCGCCGCGCATCTTGTGCGCGTGGTTGATGTGCACGGTCGAGCAGAGATAGGAGTTGAACGACTGCACCTGGGCGAAGTCGAAGGGATCGTCGAGCGGCGCGAGCTTCGCCTTGGGGAAGGTTTGCGCGAGATAGGCCAGCATCGCCGGCGTCTCGGTCAGGACGCCGCGATCGGTGACCAGCGCCGGCACCCGGCCCTTCGGATTGATGGCGAGATAGTCCGGGCTGTTCTGCTGGTTGTCCTTGAAGCTCAGCCGTTCGGCGGTGTAGTCGGCGCCGGCTTCTTCCAGGGTGACGTAGGTGGCGAGCGCGCAGGTGCCGGTGGCGTAGTAGAGCTTGAGCATGTCGGACCTCATGGGGGAAAGCCGGAGGTTAACGGTCCTCCGCCGCGCGGTCCATAGGCGACCTGTTCGCAGTTGCCCACGGCCGCCCGGCTGTGCGAAGACGCCGTCCATCGAAGGGGGATTTGTCATGACCGTACTCATCGCCGGTGGCGGCATCGGCGGCCTGACGCTTGCGCTCAGCCTGCACCAGATCGGCGTTCCCGCGAAAGTGTTCGAGAGCGTCGCGGAACTGAAGCCGCTCGGCGTCGGCATCAACGTGCTGCCGCATGCGGTGCGCGAGCTGATCGAGCTCGGTCTGCTGGACAGGCTGGACGCCAGCGGCGTGCGGACGCGCGAGCTCGCCTATTTCTCCAAGCACGGCAAGCCGATCTGGAGCGAGCCGCGCGGCCTGGAGGCCGGCTACAAATGGCCGCAATTCTCGATCCATCGCGGCACCCTCCAGCAGATCCTGCTCGACACCGCGGTCGAGCGGCTCGGCCGCGACAACATCCTCACCAGCCATCATCTGACCGGCTGGAGCGAGACGGCGGGCGGCGTGCGCGCCGAGTTCATCGACAGGGCGACCGGCAAGGCCGCCGGCACGTACGAGGGCGCGATCCTGATCGCCGCGGACGGCATCCATTCCGCCGCGCGAGAAAAGCTCTATCCGAACGAAGGCCCGCCGATCTGGAACGGCCGCATCCTCTGGCGGGGCGTCACGCCGGCAAAGGCCTTCCTCACCAGCCGCACCATGATCATGGCCGGCCACGAGATCCTTAAGTTCGTCTGCTATCCAATCAGCAAGGCGCCGGATGCGGCGGGCAACCACCAGATCAACTGGGTCGCCGAGCGGCACATGCCCCCGACCTATCAGTGGCGGCGCGAGGACTATAACCGCACCGCGCGGCTGGAAGAGTTCCTGCCCTGGTTCGAAAGCTGGACGTTCGACTGGCTCGACGTTCCCGCCCTGATCAAGAACTGCCCGCACGCTTACGAATATCCGCTGGTCGACCGCGATCCGGTGTCGCAATGGACCTTCGGCCGCGTCACGCTGATGGGCGATGCCGCGCATCCGATGTACCCGGTCGGCTCGAACGGCGCCTCGCAGGCGATCCTCGACGCCCGCGTCATCACCCGCGAGATCCTGGCGCATGGCCCGACGCAGGCGGCACTGCTCGCCTATGAAGCCGAGCGCCGGCCCGCGACCACCGACCTCGTCCTGCTCAACCGCAAGAACGGCCCCGAGCAGGTGATGCAGCTGGTCGAGGAGCGCGCGCCGGACGGGTACAAGGTGGTCACCGACGTGCTGTCGCAAGAGGAGCTGGAAGACATCGCGGCCAACTACAAGCGCGTCGCGGGTTTCCAGGTCGAAGCGCTGAATGCGAAGCCGCCGATCGTGCGCAGGGACGCGCGCGCGCAGGCGTGAGGGTCTGGTCAATCATCTCGAGCCGCGCACTCCTCTTCACCTCTCCCCGTAAGAACGGGGCGAGGGAGCGAGAGAGCGGTGCCCGCCTCACTTCACCACCCTCGCCGCCTCCAGCAGGCGCTCGCTGGCGCTTGCCGTCGCCAGCACGGTGCCGTCCTCCGCCATCAGCCTGGCTTCGACGAAGGCGATGGTCTTGCCGAGCTGCGTCACCTTGGCTTCGCCGATGATCGGGCCGGGCTTTGCGGGTGCCAAAAAATTCACGGTCATGCTGATGGTGGTGGTGTAGAGCCGGCCCTCGCTCATCACCAGCACCGCCGGACCCATGGTGTCGTCGAGCATGGCCGAGAGCATGCCGCCCTGGATGAAGCCCGCCGGATTGCAGAACTCCGGCTTGCCTTCGAAACCGAGCTTGATCCAGCCCTCCTGCGGGCGGGCGTCGAGCAGGCGCCAGCCGAGCAGCTCGGCGCAGGGGGGCCTTCGGAAGTTATCGAGCGCGGTCTTGACCATGCGAGATCTCCTTTGCCCTCTTGTTAGCGCAAGGCTGCTGACAGCCTGCTGTCAGCAGGATGGATCCTAAAGCGCGATGCGATTAGGACTAATCGTCATCGCGCTTTAGGTTATTGTTTGAGCATGATCTTTTCGGAAAACCGCTACACACTTTTCCGGATCATGCTCTAGCGACCCAATCCATGCGCGATGACCTTGCGCATGACGTTCGGCAGCGCTTCGCCGGCCAGGGTTGCGATCGGTACCCAGCGCATGCCCTCAGGCGCGCGGGTGCGGGCTTCCACCTTCGCTGTGTAGACCACCAGCTCGAGCGGAAAATGCGTGAAGACGTGGGTGACGACGCCCACCTTGCGCTGCCAGCGCGACAACCCCTTCAGCTGCGGCGCCTGTTGTTTGGCCGTCGCATCGTCCTGGCCGGCGAGCCAGTCCGAGCCCGGCACCTCCGTCATGCCGCCGAGCAGGCCCTTTTCGGGCCGCGAGCGGACGAGCAGCTCGTCGCCACGCGTGACCACGAAGGCGGCGCCGCGCCTGAGCGTCCCGCTCTTCTTCGGCGCCTTGCGCGGGAACGTCTCCTGGGTGCCTTGCGCGCGCGCCGTGCAATCCTCGTTCAGCGGACACAGCGAGCAGGCGGGCTTTTTCGGCGTGCAGATCGAGGCGCCGAGATCCATCAGCGCCTGCGCGCTGTCGCCGGCGCGAGAATCCGCCAGCAGCGTCGCGGCGAGTTGCTGGATCAGCGGCTTGGCTTGCGGCAGCTCCTCCTCGACCGCGAACAGCCGCGACATCACGCGCTCGATATTGCCGTCGACCGGCATGGTGCGGCGGTCGAACGCGATGGCCGCAATCGCCGCCGCCGTGTAGGGCCCGATCCCCGGCAGCGCGCGCAGCCCCTCCTCGGTATCCGGAAACACGCCGCCATGCTCGCGCGTCACCGCGACCGCGCAGGCATGGAGGTTGCGCGCGCGCGAATAATAGCCGAGCCCGGCCCACATCCGCAGCACGTCGTCGAGCGAGGCTCGCCCCAGAGCCGTGACATCAGGCCAGCGCGCGACGAACTTTTCGAAATAGGGGCCGACCGCCTTTACCGTGGTCTGCTGGAGCATGATCTCGGAGAGCCAGACGCGATAAGGATCGAACGCCTCGCCCGGCGCGGCGCGCCAGGGCAATCGGCGGCGATGGCGGTCGTACCATTGCAGGAGCGCGAGCGGGCGCGATGAGGTCTCCGGCCGAGAAGGTTCCGGCTTCGGCTTGCGTACGGATCTGGGGCTCATTCCTCACTGTAGCGGCAATGCACTGGCCTCTCCACGTCATGCCCGCGCTTGTCGCGGGCATCCACGCCTTTCTTCGCAGGAAGAACGTGGATGGCCGGGCCTCCGCCTCGCCGAGGCGGCTTCGGCCGCGCAGGCGGGACAAGCCCGGCCATGACGGCCTCGGGGTCTGTGGCCCGACGTCCGAAGTGCTATAAGGCCGCATGTCCAAATCCGGTCCCATCTTCAAGCCCGGTCCCATCAGCGCAAAGCCGCTCGGGATCCTGCTCGACGACGTCTTCGCCGAAGCCTATGCCAAGCAGGGCTTTGCGGCGCGCGAGCTGGTGACGCGGTGGGCGCAGATCGCGGGGCCGGAGATCGCGGCCCATGCCGAGCCGCTCAAGATGCAATGGCCGCGGCCGGTCGAGGGTCAGCCGCAGGAGCCGGCAACGCTGGTGCTGCGGGTCGAGGGACCGATGGCGCTGGAGATCCAGCACTCGGCCGACGTGATCCTGGAGCGGGTCAACCGCTTCTTCGGCTGGAGCGCGGTCGGCAAGCTCGCCTTCCGCCAGGCCCCCTTGTCGCGGCCCCAGGTCCGGAAGCGGCCCGGCCCGCCGGACCCCAAGGCCGTCGCCAAGGTGGCGGAGAACCTGACCGACATCGAAGATGAAGAACTGAAGACGGCGCTGGCGCGTCTCGGGGCCGCCATCAAGCGAAATTGAGCCTCATTTCGCGGCCATTCTGGACCTGTCCGTAGCGCCCACCATTGCCTCAGGCGACGTTTCGAGCTAGCGACAGGCCGCCCGCAGGGGAACCTCGGGCAAACATTGCCAATCCCGGGAGCCGACCTTGATCATCACCCGCCGCGCCTTCACCACGATGCTGTCGCTGACCGGGCTTGCCGCGTTCGCCGGGCTCTCGCCGCTGCGGTTCATCTCGGAAGCGATGGCGCAGTCGGCCGCCGATGTGGCCAAGCCGGTGTCGCTGCCCGACATGGCGCTCGGCCCGAAGGACGCCGCCGTCACCATCACCGAATACGCCTCGATGACCTGCCCGCACTGCGCCGCCTTCAACGAGCAGGTGTTCCCGAAGATCAAGAAGGAATACATCGACACCGGCAAGGTGCGTTACATCTTCCGCGAGTTCCCGCTCGACATCAAAGCCGCCGCCGGCTCGATGCTGTCGCGCTGCATTGCCAAGGACGACGCGCCGAAATACTTCGCGGTCACCGACATGCTGTTCCGCCAACAGAACGACTGGGTGGTGAAGAACACCACCGAGACCCTGACGCGGATCGGCAAGCAGGCCGGCCTCACCCAGCAGCAGGTCGAGGCCTGCCTGAAGGACCAGGCGCTGCTCGACAAGATCGCCGCCGACCAGAAATACGCCAGCGACGTGCTCAAGGTGGATTCGACGCCGACCTTCTTCATCAACGGCGAGAAGATCAAGGGCGAAGCCTCGTTCGAGGAGTTCGCCAAGAAGATCAACCCGCTTCTGAAGAGCTGATTCGCTCGTCAAGATCCTGATTCGCATCTCGAAAGCCGTAGCTTTCCCGGCATAAATCCCTTGGGAAAAGCGGCTTTCGCCGGTTGCCCTCGCGGCGCACCGCGGCCATTGTCCAGCCGCATGAGGCGCCTCGCGCGACTCGCCCGGATAGCGACATTGCCTTCCATGGTATTGTCCCGGCAGGGGGATTCGCGCCTGCCAACAGAGATGCGTGCTTATGAAAATCACCCGCCTGCGACTTCACGGCTTCAAGTCCTTCGTTGAGCCCACGGACTTCGTCATCGAGCCCGGCCTGACCGGCGTGGTCGGCCCCAATGGTTGCGGCAAGTCGAATCTCGTCGAAGCGCTGCGCTGGGCGATGGGCGAGACCTCCTACAAGTCGCTGCGCGCCGCCGACATGGACGCGGTGATCTTCGCCGGCTCCGGCAACCGTCCGGCGCGCAACCATGCCGAAGTGACGATGACGATCGACAATGCCGATCGCACCGCCCCGGCGGCGATGAACGACAGCCAGATCCTCGAAATCTCCCGCCGCATCGAGCGCGAGGCTGGCTCGGTCTACCGCATCAACGGCCGCGACGTACGCGCCCGCGACGTGCAGATCCTGTTTGCGGACGCCGCCACCGGCGCGCGCTCGCCCGCCCTCGTCCACCAGGGCAAGATCGGCGAGATCATCCAGGCCAAGCCCGAGCAGCGCCGCCGCGTGCTGGAAGACGCCGCCGGCGTCGCCGGCCTGCATGCCCGCCGTCACGAGGCCGAGCTGCGGCTGAAGGCCGCCGAAACCAACCTCACCCGCGTCGAGGACGTGATCGGCCAACTCTCCGGCCAGATGGAAGGCCTGAAGAAGCAGGCCCGCCAGGCTGTGCGCTATCGCGAGGTCGCCGCCAAGGTCCGCAAAGCCGAAGCGACACTGTTCCATCTGCGCTGGATTGGCGCCCATGCCGACGTCAACGAGTCCGGCCAGACCCACGACCTCGCCGTGCGCGAGATGGCCGAGCGCACCCAGCACCAGGCCGAAGCCGCCCGCATCCAGGCGATCCGCGCCGCCGAGATGCCGGCGCTGCGCGATGCCGAAGCGCGCGCTGCGGCCGGCCTGCAGCGCCTGACCAATGCACGCGAGCAGCTCGACCGTGAGGAAGAGCGCGCCAAGGAGCGCGTCGCCGAGCTCGAGCGCCGCCTCGCCCAGTTCGAGGGCGACATCTCCCGCGCCCAGCAGCAGACCATGGACGCGGACGTCGCGCTGCAGCGGCTCGACACGGAAGATGCCGAGCTGAAGGAAGAGATCAAGTCGCGCGTCGAGAAGCGCTCCGGCGTCGACGAGCGCGTCGCCGAAGCCGAAGCGGTGCTGACCGAGACCGAGCAGCGCTTCGCCGAGCTCACCACCGCGCTCGCCGACCTCACCGCCAAGCGCAATCAGTTAGAGGCCAACGTCCGCACCCACCGCGACAAGCTCGCCCGTCTCGACCGGGAGATCGCGAACGTCGCGGCGGAAGAGCAGAAGCTCACCGAGGCGACCGGCGGCTTCGGCGATCTCGACGAGCTGACCGCGCTGGTCGAGACCGCCGAACAGACGCTGGCCGCGTCCGAAGCCGCGGCACAGGCGAGCGAAGCCGCGCACGTCGCCGCCCGCCAGACGCTGGAATCCTCGCGCTCGCCGCTGGTCGAAGCCGACAAGCGCGTGCAGCGGCTCGAGACCGAGGCGCGCACGATCTCCAAGATCGTCAACGGCGAGACCAAGAATTTGTGGCCGCCGATCATCGACGGCATCACCGTCGACAAGGGCTTTGAAAAGGCGATCGGCGCCGCGCTCGGCGACGACCTCGATGCGCCGATCGATCCGTCGGCGCCGATGCGCTGGACCAATGTCGGACACACCGAGGGTGATCCGGAGCTGCCCGAAGGCGCCGTTCCGCTCTCCAACCATGTGCAGGCACCGGCCGAGCTGGCGCGCCGCCTGGCGCAAATCGGCGTGGTGCCGCGCGAGCGCGGTGCCGAGCTGGTGTCGCAGCTCAAGACCGGCCAGCGGCTGGTCTCGCCCGAGGGCGACGTCTGGCGCTGGGACGGCTTCGTCGCCGCGGCGCACGCGCCGACCGGCGCCGCGCGGCGCCTCGCCGAGCGCGCCCGGCTCGTCGACATCGAGAACGAGCTGGAGCAGGCCCGCATCGACGCGCAGATCAAGCGCCAGGCGCTGGAGAACGCCGAGTCCGAGCTGCAGATGGCAGCGAGCACCGAAGGCGCCAGCCGCGAAGCCTGGCGTGCCGCGCAGCGCGAGCTGAACATCGCGCGCGAGCGTCACGCCAATGCCGAGCGCGAGATCAGCCGCCACGCCGCGCGCAAGGCGACGCTGTCGGAAGCGCACAGCCGCCTCGCCGCCGACCGCGCCGAGGCCGAGGCCGCCTACGAATACGCCCAAGCCGGCATCGGCGAGTTGCCCTCGAGCGAGGATACCGAGACCCAGCTCGCCGCCGTCCGCAGCGACATCGAAGGCCAACGCCGCATGGCCGCCCAGGTTCGCGCCGAGGCGCAGGCGCTGGCACGCGAAGCCGAGCTCGCCGATCGCCGCGTGCAGGCGATCCTCGCCGAGCGCACCGAGTGGCAAAACCGCAAGGAGAGCGCGGCCTCCCACATCGACACCATCCAGGCCCGTATCGCCGAGCTCACGATCGAGCGCAGCGAGCTCGAGAACGCCCCGGCCGTGTTCGCCGAGAAGCGCAGCGCGCTGATCACCGAGATCGAATACGCCGAGAACGACCGCCGCATGGCCGCCGACGCGCTCGCCACCGCGGAAACCGCGATGGCCGAGACCGACCGTGTCGCCAAGCTGACGCTCGAAGCCCTGTCGAGTGCCCGCGAGGCCACCGCCCGCGCCGAGGAGCGCATGGAAGGCGCCCGCCGCCGGCTGGAGGACATCGAGCGCGAGATCCGCGACATGCTCGAGGTCGAGCCGCAGGCCGTCGCCGGCCTTGCCGAGATCGAGCCCGGCGCGGAGCTGCCGCCGCTGCACGAGATCGAGGAGGACCTCGAGAAGATGCGCCGCGATCGCGAGCGCCTCGGCGCCGTCAATCTGCGCGCCGAGGAAGAGTTGCGCGAGGTCGAGACCCAGCACACCGGCCTCGTCACCGAGCGCGACGACCTGGTCGAAGCCATCAAGCGGCTGCGCCAGGGTATCCAGAGCCTCAACAAGGAAGCCCGCGAGCGGCTCCTGACCTCCTTCGACGTCGTCAACAACCACTTCAAGCGCCTGTTCGTCGAGCTGTTCGGCGGCGGCGAGGCAGCGCTGCACCTGATCGAGAGCGACGACCCCTTGGAAGCCGGCCTCGAGATCATCGCCAAGCCGCCGGGCAAGAAGCCGCAGACGCTGTCGCTGCTTTCGGGCGGCGAGCAGGCGCTGACCGCGATGGCGCTGATCTTCGCGGTGTTCCTCACCAACCCTTCGCCGATCTGCGTGCTGGACGAAGTCGACGCGCCGCTCGACGACCACAACGTCGAGCGCTACTGCAACCTTCTCCACGAGATGACGGGCTCGACCGACACGCGCTTCATCATCATCACGCACAACCCGATCACCATGGCGCGGATGAACCGGCTGTTCGGCGTCACCATGGCCGAGCGCGGCGTCTCGCAGCTGGTGTCGGTGAGCCTGCAAGAGGCGGTGGACATCCTCGACCAGAACGTGGCGTGATGTCTGTGGCGTCATTCCGGGGCTCGCGCAGCGAGAACCCGGAATCTCGCGCTACAATCTCGAAGTTCCGGGTTCGCGCTACGCGCGCCCCGGAATGACGGTGGGTAAACATGATCTCCCCCACCCTCCCCGCCGAACTGAAAGCCGCCCTCGATGGCAAGCTGCAGGGCTTCTCCCGCACCGACGCGGCACAGCGCTCGCAGAAGATCTCGACCGCCTATCGCGCCGGCGGCACCTCCGGCACGATCAAGTCGGCGGCCGATGCCCTCGCTTATGCGCTGGCGCGCATGCCCGCGACCTACGCGGCGGTGGCGGCCAGCCTCAATGCGCTCACCGAGATCGCGCCTGATCTCGCCCCGGAAACATTGCTCGACGTCGGCGCAGGCCCGGGCACCGCCAGCTGGGCGGCCGCGGAAGCCTTTCCGTCGCTGCGGGATTTTACGTTGCTCGATGCCAATGCCACGCTGAGCCGGCTCGCGCTCGAACTGGCACGCGACAGCACGCGTCTCGCGGACTTCCGCTATCTGCCCGGCGATGCCGGCGGCAATCTCGCTGAAGTCTCGCAAGCCGATCTCGTCATCGCCAGCTACGTTATCAATGAGCTCGACGAGGCCGATCAGCGCAAGCTCGCAGAAGCCATGTGGGCCAAAGCGCGCCACGCGCTGGTCGTGATCGAGCCCGGCACGCCCGCCGGCTATGCCCGCAGCCTCGCCCTGCGGCAGCAGCTGATCGCAGCTGGCGCCTTCGTCGCCGCCCCCTGCCCGCACGAAAAACCCTGCCCGCTCATCGCGCCCGACTGGTGCCATTTCAGCCAGCGCCTGCCCCGGTCGCAGGCGCACCGCCAGATCAAGGGCGCCGAGGTGCCGTTCGAGGACGAGCGCTTCATCTACGTCGCACTGACCCGCACCCCGCCCGCCAAACGCGCCGCGCGCGTTCTGGCGCCGCCGGACGTCGGCAAGGCCGAGATCGCGGCCAAGCTCTGCACGGAGGATGGTGTCGCGCCGGTAAAAGTCCCGCGGCGCGACAAGGCAGCCTATGCCGGCGCCCGGCGCTGGCGCTGGGGCGATGCCGTCATGTCCGAAAGTTAATTGTGCTGGCCGTGCCTGCCTTGAACTCGAACGGTTCCTGATCCGACCAAGTCTTACCTTCCCGCGCCGGGCTCTCATCCTGCATCAATTTGGTCTACCCTAGCGCCCGCCTTCTTTCCTCTTCAGGAGTTCTCCATGTCGACCGGCTGGATCGTTCTCGGCGTCATCGTCGTCCTCGTGCTGTTCGCCTTCAGCGCCTACAACCGCCTGGTGGCGCTGAGCCAGCGCGTCGGCCAGGCCTTTGCCGATATCGACGTGCAGCTCAAGCAGCGCCACGACCTGGTCCCGAACCTGGTCGAGACCGTGAAGGGCTATGCCTCGCATGAGCGCGGCACGCTCGACGACGTCATCAAGGCGCGCAATTCGGCGATGTCGGCGCAGGGCCCGGCGCAGGTGTCCGCGGCCGAGACCCAGCTGTCCGGCGCGCTCGGCCGGCTGATCGCGCTGTCGGAGGCCTATCCGGACCTCAAGGCCAACGCCAATTTCCAGCAGCTCGCATCCGAGCTTTCCGACCTCGAGAACAAGATCGCAGCCAGCCGCCGCTTCTTCAACAACGCGGTCCAGGAATACAACACCGGCATCCAGCAGATGCCCGTAGCGCTGTTCGCCGGCATGTTCGGCTTCACCAGGAAGGACTTCTTCGATCTCGGCACCAGCCGCACCGAGGTCGAGGCTGCGCCGCAGGTGAAGTTCTGATTTGAGCCGATAGGCCGGCAGGGCACCGCGTCATGGCCGCGTATGGTCTCTACACGCACATCGCATCGAACAAGTTTCGTTCGATGCTGCTGCTCGCCGGCCTGTTCGCGCTGGTCTATGTGCTGGTCTATGCCGGCGCGCTGGTGGCCGAGGTCGTCATCAACGGCGACGGCACGGTCGCCTATTATCTGAGCCGGGCCTTCGCTGACCTGCTCAAGGCTGCGCCCTTCGCGACCCTTGCGGCGATCGGCTGGATCGCGATTGCCTATTTCTTCCACCAGTCGATGATCGATGCCGTGACCGGCGGCCACGACGTCACCCGGCAGGAGGAGCCGCGGCTCTATAATCTGCTGGAAAACCTCTGCATCTCGCGCGGCATCACCATGCCGAAGCTGAAGATCATGGAGAGCCCGGCGCTGAATGCGTTCGCGACCGGCCTCAATCCACGGCAATATTCCATCACGGTCACCACCGGCCTCCTCGATGCCCTCGACGACAAGGAGATCGAGGCGGTGCTGGGCCACGAGCTGACCCACATCAAGAACGGCGACGTGCAGCTCATGGTGGTGGCCGTCATCATCGCCGGCGTGGTCGGCTTCTTCGGCGAATTGTTCTTCCGCCTGTTCACGAATCTCAACTGGAGCTCGGGCTCCGGCGGCTCGTGGTCATCAGGCTCCTCCTCGTCGTCGCGGTCGTCCTCGTCGTCGAGCGACAGCAAGAGCTCCGGCGGCGGTGCGATCATCGTCATCATCATCGCAATCGTGCTGATCGTAGTGGCCTGGCTGCTCTCGCAGGTGGTGAAGCTCGCGCTGTCGCGGTCACGCGAATATCTCGCCGATGCGGGCTCGGTCGAGCTGACGAAAGATCCCGACGCGATGATTTCGGCCCTGCGCAAGATCGAGGGCCGCGGCGAGCTGCCGGGCGCCACCTCGGCGGTGATGGAGCTCTGCGTCGACAATCCGCGCGAAGGCTTCGCCGACCTGTTCGCGACCCATCCTTCCGTGCAGTCCCGGGTCGACGCGCTGGTCAAGTTCGCCGGCGGCCGTGATCCCGGTCCGCTGCCGGACCCCACCGAAGAGACGGAACAGCCCGAGACCGAACAGGCCGTCGCGCAGGACAGCCCGCCGCCGCTCTCGCAGGGGCCGTGGAGCGATGGAGCCGGTCCTGCCAACCCGCCGCCTATTCCCGCGCCTAGCCCTTCAGGAGCCCCGGCAACCAATCCGATGGGACCGTGGGGCCGTTACTGACGGTGCGATTTGCCGCTTCATGCGGCGGGTTTCCCGGCAATCGGGAAAATCCTCGGGAATTGCCGTAACTGGAGCGCAAGGAATTGAATTCTCCCTTGTTTCTGCCATGTTCGCGCCCAACAGCAGACTCGGGACGTCCTTTCGGACATCGATTTGGGGCCCGGCCGATTGCGACCTCGCGATCGGGGGCGCGCGTTAGGGGACAGCAATGGCAAAGCCGGCAGTGGTTGTGGTGGGCGCGGACAAGGGCGGGGTCGGCAAGACCACGGTATCGCGCACCCTGCTCGATTATTTCTCGGCCAACAACGTGCCGACGCGGGCGTTCGACACGGAGTCGCCGCGCGGAACCCTGAAGCGCTTCCACCCCGACATCACCGAGATCGTCGACATGACGACGACGTCCGACCAGATGAAGATCTTCGACACGCTCAATGCGGTCAGCCCTTCGGTCACCGTCATTGACGTCCGCGCCGGCCTGCTCTCGCCGGCGCTGGCTTCGCTCCGCGACATCGGCTTCCTCGACGCCGCCAAGGCCGGCCAGATCACCTTCGCCGTGTTCCACATCCTGGGCCCCTCGATCGCCTCGCTGGAGGAGATCGCGGAGACGGCGGGCTTCATGACCGGTGCGAAATATTTCCTGGTGAAGAACTTCATCAACGACACCCAGTTCTTCCAATGGGACCAGGCGACCTATAATTCCTACTTCCACCGCATCAAGGACGCGACCGAGCTGACCATCCCCAAGCTCAACGAGATGGCCTATGAGCAGGTCGAGGTGTCCTCCGTCCCGTTCCTGAAATTCGTCGCCAACAAGGGCATCAACGACGAGGCCGCGAACTATTCGTTCGTGCTGCGCGGCTATGTCCGGCACTGGCTGGCCAATGTCTGGAGCGAGTTCGACCGCATCCGCCTGACCGACATCGTCGGTTCGAAGCCGGTGACCCGCAACAGCGAAAAATAGTTGCGCAAGCCGGGGGGATACGGCTGGATTGGGCGGTGAGTTGGCCCAGATAATAGCTGTCGATGCCCGCAACGCCCGTCTACATCATCTGCTCGCCTCGCCCGCAGGTCGGCAAGACCTTGCTGGCGCGGCTGCTCACTGAATTCCTGCTGCTCAAGAACGGCAACGTCGCGGCCTTCGACGTCAATCTGAAGGAGCCATCGCTGCTCGATTACCTGCCGAAGGTGACCGAGACCGCCGACGTGATCGACACCTTCGGCAAGATGCAGCTGATGGACCGCGTCATCGTCGATGACGGTCTTGCCAAGGTGATCGACCTCGGCTTCCACGCCTTCGACGAGTTCTTCAAGATGACCGACGAGATCGGCCTGCTGAAGGAGGCGGCGCGCCGCCATGTCGCTCCGCAGATCCTGTTCATCGCCGATACCGACCGCGTCTCGGCGCGCGCCCACGAGAGGCTGCGCGGGCAGATCCCGCGGATGAACCTGGTCACGGTGGACAACGAATATGTCGTCCGCGGCGAGCTGCCCCCGGCGATGGGAGGCGGCCGGCTGTTCCGCCTTCCAGCGCTGCCGGGTTTCCTGAAGACCTATATCGACCGGCTGAATTTCTCCTTCACCGGCTATCTGCGCCAGGAAAAGGACTCTTCCACCGAACTGCACCAGTGGACGCGGCGCAATTACATCGCCTTCCGGGAGCTCGAGCTCAGCCTGATATTGCAGCGGTCATAGAGTGCTCGGCCGACGAACTCGGTGTTTACCTCTCCCCAGTGGGAGAGGTCGGATTGCGCTTGGCGATGCGAAGCATCGTCCAGAGTAATCCGGGTGAGGGGCCGCAGCGATCAATGAGACCGCATCCCCTCACCCGGATCGCATCTTACGATGCGATCCGACCTCTCCCTACGGGAGAGGTGAACCGAGGCCGCAGCCGGCAGCAATCCAAACGAGATGAGCCTGAGCCACATTCTCCGCTCAGTGCCCCTCGAACGACATCAGCGTCCGCACCGGCACGTCCATGGCGCGCAGCTTGGCGGCGCCGCCGAGCTCGGGCAGGTCGATGATGAAGCAGGCGGCGACGACGTTGGCGCCGATCTGGCGCAGCAGCTTCACCGCGCCTTCCGCGGTGCCGCCGGTGGCGATGAGGTCATCGACCAGGATGACGCGCTCGCCGGGCGCGACCGCGTCGACATGCATCTCCATCTCGTCGATGCCGTATTCGAGCGAGTAGGCGATGCGCACCGTGGTGTGCGGCAGCTTGCCCTTCTTGCGGATCGGCACAAAGCCGGCCGAGAGCTGGTGCGCCACCGCGCCGCCGATGATGAAGCCGCGCGCCTCCATGCCAGCGACCTTGTCGATCTTGTTGCCGGCCCAGGGGTTAACGAGCTCGTCCACGGCGCGGCGGAACGCGCGCGCATCCGCGAGCAAGGTGGTGATGTCGCGGAACATGATCCCGGGCTTGGGATAATCCGGGATGGTGCGGACGCTCGCCTTGATGTCGTGGTCAAAAGTCATTGGTTATCTCACTCTGGCTTTTCCACCGTCATTGCGAGCGAAGCGAAGCAATCCAGATCTTCTCCCCGGCAACAGTCTGGATTGCTTCGTCGCCCGCGCAAAATCGCTTCGCAATTTGTCGCGGGCTCCTCGCAATGACGGTCCATACTCAATTCGCCCCAGCATCCAGCCGGAACGCGTTTTCGACAATACGTAACCCCACGTCACCGCCGAGCGACATCAGCGATTCCGGGTGGAATTGAACGCCGGCGACCGGCAGGGTCTTGTGCTCCAGCGCCATGGCAACGCCGTCCTCGGTGCTGGCGGTGACGCTCAGGACCTCCGGCATGCTGTCGCGCTCGACGAAGAGCGAGTGATAGCGGCCGATGACGATCTCGTTCGGCAGGTTGCGCATCAGGCGGCCGCCGCGGACCTGCACCCGCGAGGGCCGACCGTGGGCGGGATGGGTGAGCTGGCCGAGCTCGCCGCCGAAATATTCGCCGATTGCCTGCACGCCGAGGCAGACGCCGAACACCGGCAGCTTCTTCTCCAGCGCCGCATCAATCGTCTTCTTGATCCCGAAATCCTCAGGGCGCCCGGGGCCGGGCGACAGCACCAGCAAGTCCCACCTCTTCTGCTTGAGCATGTCGAGCGCATGCACATAGCGGACCACGGTGACGCTGGCGCCGACCTGACGAAAATAATCGGCGAGCATGTGCACAAAACTGTCGTCATGGTCGATCAGCAGCACCTGCTTGCCGGAACCGGTGGCATCGGGCGCAAAGGTCGAGAGCGGCTTCGGCGGATCGCCGCGCAGCGCCTGGAACAGCGCGGCGGCCTTGACCTGGCACTCGCGGTCTTCTGCGGCGGGGTCTGAATCGAACAGGCAGGTGGCGCCGACGCGCACCTCGGCGAGGCCATCCTTCATGCGAATGGTGCGGATGGTGAGGCCGGTGTTGATACTGCCGTCGAAATTCACCGCGCCGATCGCACCGGCATACCAGCGCCGCGGCGAGCGCTCGTGGTCCTCGACGAACTGCATCGCCCAGAGCTTTGGCGCACCCGTGACCGTGACCGCCCAGGCGTGGGTGAGGAAGGCATCGAGCGCGTCGAAGCCCGGGCGCAACATGCCCTCGACGTGATCGACGGTGTGAAACAGCTTCGAGTAAGTCTCGATCTGGCGGCGCGCCAGCACCTTGATCGTGCCGGGCACGCAGACGCGCGCCTTGTCATTGCGATCGACGTCGGTGCACATGTTGAGCTCGAACTCGTCCTTCTCCGAGTTCAGCAGCTGGCGGATCTGCTCGGCATCGCCGATCGCATCAAGGCCACGCGCAATCGTGCCCGAGATCGGGCAGGTCTCGACGCGGCGGCCGTCCGAACGCACGAACATTTCGGGCGACGCCGAGACCAGGAATTCGCCTTCGCCGAGATTCATCAGCGCGCCGTAAGGCGCCGGGTTGATGACGCAGAGCCGCTGGAACACTTCGGCCGGCGAGCGGTCGCAGGGCTCGGCGAACAGCTGGCCGGGCACGGCCTCGAACAGATCGCCGCGGGCGAAGGCGGCGCGCGCTGTTTCGACGGTGGCCTGATATTCGCCCGGCGCGTGATCGGCAAATCCCTGCCGCGGCGTCTTCAGATAGGGGCTGTCGGCGGTCTCGCGCGGCAGGCCTTCGGTCGATTTGCCCTTCCAGGCGAAATCGTAAGAGAGCACGACGCCGCGGCCGGTGGCGCGGTCGTAGGCGAGCAGGCGATCGGGCACGTAGAGCACGATGTCGCGCTGGTCAGCTTCGCGCGCGCGTTTCTGCACGAGGTCCTCGATCTGGAAGACGAGGTCGTAGGCAAAGGCACCGAACAGGCCGAGCAGGCCGTCATCGTTGGCCGAGAAGGCGGCGACGAGATCGCGCACCAGCGACATTACGCTGGCACGCCGCGTGCGCTGGTCCTCCTCGACCGGCGCATCGCCGCGGATGATGTGGCCGGCAAGCCGCGTCGCCGTCTTCTCGGAGATCACGACGCAGGGCTCGCGCAGGACGTCGCCGAGAAAAGCGATCAGCACCTCTCCGCGCGCGTTCAGCGCTTCCAGCCTGAAATTGACGCCCACGGTCTCGAGCTTGAGCGGCGGATCGGAGAAGCCGAGGTCGAAGCTCTCGTAGCGGCCGGGCACGGTCGTGCCCGAGGACAGCACCACGCCGCGGCGGCGGTCGAGCAGGCTCACGAGATCGTCGAGCCTGTTGGCGCCGCCGGTGAATTGCTCGGCCACGCGCGTGATCGCCAGACCCGCGCGGGTCACGTAGTCGCTTCGAGCCGGGAGGGCAAAGACTGTCCTGTTCATGTCGTCCTCTTACGAAACTTGCCGAGGGAACGCCACACAGGACAAACGATCAGGCCGCCGCGCTGTGCTGGCGACCTTCGACGATTTTGAGAAATGAAATCGCACCGGCCACCTCTTTAGGAGGTGCGCCACCAAAGACGGGCTGGGCGGACGGCGGTGCTCATGGGGCGATACTCACCATGGCCCGGGGGCGGCGTCAAGGTGCGGCAAGGCGGTAGCCCGGATGGAGCGGAAGCGCAATCCGGGGTTCGCGCCAAGACGAGAGGACCCCGGATTGCGCTGCGCTCCATCCGGGCTACAGGCTGCCGAGATTACCCCAGATGCTTCCTGAAAAACTCCGTCGCCCGACCCCAGGCGAGCTCGGCGGCTTCGCGGTCGTGCACGGCCTGGCGCTGCTCGTTGACGAAGGCGTGCTCGGCGTCATAGCGGAACAGCTCCAGCGACTTGCCGGCGGCCTTCATGGCCTTTTCGAAGCCGTTGACCAGCTCCGGCGTACACCAATCGTCCTTGTTGGCGAAATGGGCCTGGAGCGGGATCTTGACGTCGGCGGGCTTGGCCGCCTGCTCGGGCGGAATGCCGTAGAATACGACGCCGGCCGCGAGCTCAGGGATCTTGGTCGCGCCGATGATGGTCACGGCGCCGCCGAGGCAGAAGCCTGTCAGCCCGACCTTGGCGCCGTTGCGCGACAGATATTGCGCGGCGCCGCGCACGGTCTGCGTGGTGGCGTCCATGAAGTCGAGCGAGTTCATCTCCTTGTTGGCACTGTCCGTGTCGTGATACGGCACCACCTTGCCCTTGTAGAGATCGGGCGCCAGCGCGTCGAAGCCGGCCAGCGCGAAGCGGTCGCACAGGCCCTTGATCTGGTCGGACAGGCCCCACCATTCCTGGATCACGACCACGCCCGGCGCGTTGCCGCGCGCGGCATTGGCGAGATAGCCCGAGGCGTCCTTGCCGTCCGGGCGCTTGAAGGTGATGCTGGTTCCCATGGTGTCCTCCGGTGAGTTTCTGGGGGAGCGTTGGGGGTATTTTGGCGGGTGATAGCGCGATAGGCAATCGTGCCGAGCAACACACTCTCGTGCCCCGGATGCAATGCAGTGCGCCGCCCTTCGCGGCGTGGTGCATTGCTGATCCGGGGCCCAGCCACACGCATGCTGGATCCCGGCTCGCGCTTCGCGCGTCCGGGACACGAGAGCAATCGGGATAGGGGGAGCCTCGCGACTCCGCCCCTCCCACACCACCGTACGTACGGGTCCGTATACGGCGGTTCGGTGGATTATGCGGGCCGCTGTGCCGCGACGGAAGCCAAGCCGAGTGTGCCGAAGAACGCGATTGGCATGGCGATGGTGAGCGCAAGACTGTTGGCGAGCCGCCAAGGGCCATGCGGGCTGCCGGCGGTTTGTGCCGCCAGCTCCCGGCCGACGCCGCGACGTCGCAACTCGGCAAACGAGTGTCACCGCGCTTCCATTGTTTCCAGGCGATGGCGCGCAACCGCCGCCTGAGCCATTCGTCAAGTGTGCGCAATACCGACGGGGTTTGGCAGAAGCCGAAGTAGCCGCGCCATCCGATCAGATAGCGCGACAGCTCCTTGGCAATCTGCGCGAGGCTTCGGCCGCAGGTGCGTCGCGTCAGTCCTCGGACCTTCGCCTTGAAGCGGGCGAGTACCTGCGGCGCGATGCGCCGGCGCGGTTCTTTTTCGCCGGTAAAGCTGAAGCCCAGGAACTTGCGAACGCTCGGTTTGGCGACCGCGCTCTTGGCTTTGTTGACCTTGAGCTTGAGGCGCTTTTCGAGGAACCGTTCGATGCCCGCCAGCACCCGCTCACCCGCCTTCCGACTGCGCACATAGATGTTGCAGTCGTCGGCATAGCGCACGAAGCGATGGCCGCGCTTCTCCAATTCCTTGTCCAGCACATCCAGCATCAGGTTCGACAATAGCGGCGAGAGCGGACCGCCTTGCGGCGTGCCCTCCTCCGTCGGGCTGACCAGTCCTCCCTCCATCGCACCCGTGGTCAAGAAGCCACGGATCAACTTGAGGAGGCGCTTGTCAGCCACCCGCCTGGCAATGAGCCCCATCAGGATGTCGTGGTTGACCCGGTCGAAGAACTTCTCCAGGTCGATGTCCACGACGACGGCATGTCCGGACGCAATATACGCCTGCGCCCGCTCCACCGCCTGATGCGCCGAGCGCCCCGGCCGGAAGCCGAAGCTGGTCTCGGAGAACGTCTCATCCCAATCCGCCTGTAGCACCTGCATCGCCGCCTGCTGGATGAAGCGGTCGAGCACCGTCGGGATGCCAAGCAGCCGTAGGCCGCCCGACGCCTTCGGTATCTCCACCCGCCGCACCGACTGCGGTTTGTAGGTGCCCTCAAGCAACTGGGCCCGGATCGTGGGCCAATGCTCTTTCAGGTAGCCCGGCAGCTCGCCGACGGTCATCCCGTCGACGCCCGCCGCGCCCTTGTTGCGCGTCACTTG
Organism: Bradyrhizobium sp. CB1015; assembly: GCF_025200925.1. Classification (GTDB taxonomy): domain Bacteria; phylum Pseudomonadota; class Alphaproteobacteria; order Rhizobiales; family Xanthobacteraceae; genus Bradyrhizobium. Next base: position 7,015,777 of record NZ_CP104174.1, read on the forward strand.
CGCCAACGCTTTCTTCAGATTCTCACGCCCAACAACTGCTTCCATCGACGGCCCTTCGTCCGCCGGGCGTTCGAGGGCGGTGGCCGCCGCGCGCGCTACGGTCTCTCGGGCGGCGGCGTTCGGGGCTTCACCCTTCGTTCCGGTGCCCAAGTTCAGCTTGACCTGATTCTTCTGCCGCATGGCTCGCGCGAGATCACCGTTCTACTAACCGCTTCTACCGTTTGGGCCTTCGGCGGCACGCCGCCGCCTACTATGCCCGCTGCTGACTTCTGCGCTGCGGTCAGATCGCCTTACGACGACCTCAGTCCCGTTGCCGGGACACAGCACAGACCTCCCGAGGTAAGACCGACCGCCTTCACCGCACGCTCGCCGGATTTACCACCCCGTCCCTTGATGACCATGGACTTCGCGATCATGTGCTCGCTCGTCCGGCCGGGTAGGCCTCGTTATCCGGTAATTGTCCATCGAGCCGCGGCTTTGCTCCACGCTGTCTTCAGACCCCACCTCGCGATGACGCCCTTGCGCTTCGCTAATCCTTCGCCGTCATCAGGCTGGATAGAGGACTTCCACCTCCAAGCTGTCGTTCATACTCGGCACACACAAAAAAGCCCCCTAGCGGGGGCCTTTTCATTTCTCGTCTTTCGCCGCTCAGTGCGAGTCGGCCCAGACCTTCTTCTTGGTGAAGTACATCAGGCCCGCAAAGATGATCAGGAACACGAACACCTGGAAGCCGAGGCGCTTGCGCGCTTCCATGTGGGGCTCGGCGGTCCACATCAGAAATGTGGTGACGTCCTTGGCGTACTGCGCGACCGTGGTCGGCGCGCCGTCGTCAAAGGTTACCTGGCCGTCGCTGAGCGGCTTCGGCATCTTGATGGCGTGACCGGGGAAGTACTTGTTGTAGTACGAGCCCTCCGGGATGGTGACCCCCTCCGGCGCCTTCTCCTCATAGCCCTGGAGCACCGCGGCGACATAGTCAGGCCCCTGCTCCTGGTACTGGGTGAAGGCGTCGAAGATGAACCAGGGGAAGCCGCGCTTGTAGGAGCGCGCCTTGGCAATCAGGGACAGGTCGGGCGGTGCCGCACCGCCGTTCGCGGCACGCGCGGCCTGCTCGTTCGGGAACGGCGAGGGGAAATAGTCCGCTGGCCGGCCCGGCCGCTCGAACATGTCACCCGCATCGTTCGGACCGTCCTTGACCTTGTACTCGGATGCAAATGCAGCGGCCTGCGCCACCGAATAGCCGGGCCCGCCGGCCTCGGCGAGGTTGCGGAAGGCGACGTAGGACAGGCCATGGCAGTTGGCGCAGACCTCCTTGTAGACCTTCAGGCCGCGCTGCAGCGCGCCGCGATCGAACTTACCGAAAGGGCCCGAGAACGACCATTTGTTGCCCGGCGGCGTGTCGCTGCCTTCGGACGCCTTCGCGCTGTCGATCGAGCTTGCGAACAGCGAGCCGGCGAGCGCCAGCACGATCGCGGTCGAGACCATCGGCGTCGACCGGCTGCCGGTCTTGGCCAGCACGGCATCCGAGATCGAGTTCGGCACCGGACGCGGCTTCTCGATGCGCGAGAGCAGCGGCAGCACGATCAGGAAGTAGGCGAAGTAGCAGACCGTCAGGACGCGGCCGGCAACCACGTAGATGCCCTCCGGCGGCTGCGCACCGAGATAGCCGAGCAGGATGCAGACCACGACGAAAATCCAGAAGAACTGCTTGGCTAGCGGACGGTACTTCGACGACTTCGTCTTGGCGGCATCGAGCCAGGGCAGGAAGCACAGGATGATGATCGCCCCGAACATCGCGATGACGCCCGCGAGCTTGTTCGGAATCGAGCGCAGGATCGCGTAGAACGGCAGGTAATACCATTCCGGTACGATGTGCGGCGGCGTCACGCCCGGGTTCGCCGGAATATAGTTGTCGGCGTCGCCGAGATAGTTCGGCATGTAAAAGATGAACCAGGCGTACAGCAGCATGAAGCAGGCGACGCCGAACATGTCCTTGATCGTGGCATGCGGCGTGAACGGCACCGTGTCCTTTTCCGTCTTCGGCTCGACGCCATCAGGATTGTTCTGGCCGGCGACGTGCAGCGCCCAGACGTGCAGCACGACGACGCCCGCGATCACGAACGGCAAGAGATAGTGCAGCGAGAAGAAGCGGTTCAGCGTCGGGTTGCCGACCGAATAGCCGCCCCACAGCAGCGTCACGATGCTCTCGCCGACATAGGGAATCGCGGAGAACAGGTTGGTGATGACGGTGGCGCCCCAGAAGCTCATCTGGCCCCACGGCAGCACGTAGCCCATGAAGCCGGTCGCCATCATCAGGAGGTAGATGATGACGCCGAGGATCCACAGCACCTCGCGCGGCTCCTTGTACGACCCGTAGTAAAGGCCGCGGAACATGTGGACGTAGACGGCGACGAAGAACATCGAGGCTCCGACCGCGTGCATGTTGCGCAGCAGCCAGCCGTAGTTCACGTCACGGACGATCAGCTCGACCGACTTGAAGGCGAGATCGGCGTTCGGCGTGTAGTGCATCGCCAGGACCACGCCCGTCAGGATCTGCATCCCGAGCATGAAGGAGAGGATGGCGCCGAAGGTCCACCAATAGTTCAGGTTGCGCGGGGTGGGATAGGCGACGAAGGAGGAGTGGATGAGACCAAAGATCGGCAGGCGCCGCTCGATCCATTGCAGGGCCGGATTGCTCGGCTGGTAGTCGGATGGTCCGCTCATGATGCGATCCTGAGGAAATAGTACGACGAGACGGCGCGAAGCTTCGGACGAAAGTCCGAGGCTCAGCCGATCTGGATTTTGGTGTCGGAAACGAACTGGTACGGCGGCACCGGCAGGTTCGAGGGCGCAGGGCCCTGGCGGATGCGGCCGGACGTATCGTACTGCGACCCATGACAGGGGCAGAAGAACCCGTCGTAATTGCCCTCATGAGCGATCGGGATGCAGCCAAGATGGGTGCAGATGCCGATCACGACCAGCCACTGGTCGTGGCCGGACTTGACGCGGGCCTCGTCGGACTGCGGATCGGGCAGGCTCGCCACGTTGACGGCGCGCGCCTCATCGATCTGCTTCTTGGTGCGATGGCTGATGTAGATCGGCTTGCCGCGCCAGAACACCTTGATGTCCTGGCCTTCCGCGATCGGGCTGAGATCGACCTCGATCGGCGCACCGGCGGCGATGGTCGAGGCATCAGGATTCATTTGCGAGATGAAAGGCCAGAGCGCAGCCGCGCCCCCTACTGCTGCAGCTGCCCCTGTTGCAACGAATAAGAAATCACGGCGTGTCGGATGGTCCGCCGAAGACGCTGTCGTCACGATTCCAACCCTTTCTTCTTATGCGACCGGTGGAACCGCTCCGGGGGGCGCCCATGAGGTCCCCGGAAAGGCTGCCGGCGCCCGCGGCCCCCCGCGGCGGCAGAACTTTGCTTGCTCACGCCCAAAACGGGGAAAACAGCAGTCCAGAATCGTTCTATTGGCACCCTTGCCGGGCGAGCGCAAGCCCGCTAACGGCGTGGGAGCGTGCAATGCACGAATTCCCCGACGGGCGATGTTTTATTGAGACATTTTGCGCCCGCAAGCCAACTCGCCGCCGCCCATGCAGATCGCGCTTTTCCAGCCTGACATCCCCCAGAACACCGGCACGATTCTTCGCCTCTGTGCCTGCCTGGGCATGGGCGCCCATATCATCGAACCTGCGGGCTTCCCGGTCTCGGACCGCCTGTTCCGCCGGGCGGGAATGGATTACCTCGACCATGTCAGGCTGACCCGCCACGTCTCCTGGGCGACATTCGAGGACTGGCGCGCAGGCCAGGGCCACCGGCTGCTGGTGTTCACGACGAAGGCCGCCACCGACTACCGCGATTTTCATTACCAGAGCTCGGACATCCTGCTATTCGGGCGCGAGAGCGCCGGCGTCACCGATGCGGTGGTCGAGGCCGCCGATGCGCGCCTGGTGATCCCGATCAAGGCGGGGCTGCGGTCGCTCAATGTGGCCATGAGCGTGGCCATGGCCGCCGGCGAGGCGCTGCGGCAGATCCGGAACCCGCAAGTTTGACAGGTTGAGGAGAGAGGCTTGAGTTACGCGGTCAAGGAAATCTTCCTGACCCTGCAAGGCGAAGGCGCCCATGCCGGGCGCGCGTCGGTGTTCTGCCGCTTTGCCGGCTGCAACCTCTGGAGCGGCCGGGAGGCCGACCGCAGCGAGGCAACTTGCAAGTTCTGCGACACCGATTTCGTCGGCACCGACGGCACGCTCGGCGGGCGCTACGGCTCGGCCGCGGAACTCGCCGACACCATCGTTGCGCAATGGACAGGGGCTGCCGCCAACCGCTACGTGGTTCTGACCGGCGGCGAGCCGCTGCTGCAGGTCGACGCTGCGCTGATCAACGCGCTGCACGCGAGAGGCTTCGAGATCGGCGTCGAGACCAACGGCACGATCGCAGCGCCCGAAGGGCTCGACTGGATCTGCGTCAGCCCCAAGGGCGGCAGCGAGCTGGTCGTGCGCCAGGGCCACGAGCTGAAGCTGGTCTATCCCCAGGCGCTGGCGATGCCCGACGCATTTGAGGATCTCGCCTTCGAGCGCTTCTCGCTGCAGCCGATGGACGGGCCCGAGGTCATCGAGAACACCGCGCGCGCGATCGACTATTGCCTGCGCCATCCGCAATGGCGGCTGAGCGTGCAGACGCACAAATCGCTCGGCATCAGATAGGACGCGACCGGGAATGAACATGGACGTTACGACGATCGAAGACCGCAAGTCCCGCGCCCGCGCCTGGTTCGAGCGCTTGCGCGACGAGATCTGCGTGAGCTTCGAGCGGCTCGAGGACGACGCGCCGCAAAGTCTCTATCCGGGCGAGGCCGGCCGCTTCAAGCGCACGCTTTGGCGGCGCACCGACCATACCGGCGCGGCCGGCGGCGGCGGCGCGATGTCGATGATGCATGGCCGGCTGTTCGAGAAGGTCGGCGTGCACTGCTCGACGGTGCACGGCGAGTTCGCACCCGAATTTCGGGCGCAGATCCCCGGCGCCGCGGAGGATCCAAAATTCTGGGCCTCCGGCATCTCGCTGATCGCGCACATGCGCAATCCCAACGTTCCCGCCGTGCACATGAATACGCGCTTCGTCGTCACCACGAAGGCCTGGTTCGGCGGCGGCGCCGACCTGACGCCGGTGCTGGAGCGACGGCGGACGCAGGACGATGCCGACAGCATCGCCTTCCACGCCGCCATGAGAGAGGCCTGCAAGCAGCCGAGCGGCGTTGCCGATTACGACAAGTACAAGACATGGTGCGACGAGTATTTCTACCTGCCGCACCGGAAAGAGGCGCGCGGCATCGGCGGCATCTTCTACGACTGGCACGACAGCGGCGATTGGGATGCCGACCTCGCCTTCACCCAGGATGTCGGCCGCGCCTTCCTGAAGATCTATCCCGAGATCGTGCGGCGCAATTTCGCGAGCGCCTGGACGCCCGCGGACCGCGAGGAGCAATTGATCCGCCGCGGCCGCTACGTCGAGTTCAACCTGCTCTACGACCGCGGCACCATTTTCGGACTGAAGACCGGCGGCAATGTGGACTCGATCCTGTCGTCGCTGCCGCCGGAGGTGAAGTGGCCATGAACGCCGTGCTGCCGCCGCTGCCCCGCGCCATGCTGATCGACATGGACGACACCATCCTGTCGGCCTATGGAAGGCCCGAGATCGCCTGGAACACGATCACGGCCGAATTCGCCGAAGAACTCGCCCCGCTGCCGCCGCCGATGGTCGCAACCGCGGTGCTGGCCTTCGCGCGAAACTTCTGGGCCAACGCGGAAGCGGCGTGGCGGATGAAGCTCGCCGAGGCGCGGCACCTGACGGTGAAGGGCGGTTTCGCCGCGCTCGCGGCCGCCGGCCACCGCGCCCTGCCCGACGACCTCGCCATCCGCCTCGCCGACCGCTTCACCGCCTATCGCGAGGAGGAGATGTTCGTCTTTCCCGGCGCGCATGAGGCGATCGACCAGTTCAAGGCGCTCGGCATCAAGCTCGCGCTGGTCACCAACGGGGCCGCCGACATGCAGCGCGCCAAGGTCGAACGCTTCGAGCTGGCGCATCGCTTCGACCACATCCAGATCGAAGGCGAGCACGGCTTCGGCAAGCCCGAGGAGCGCGCCTATCTGCACGCGATGCAGGCGCTCGGCGTCACCGCCGGGGATACCTGGATGATCGGCGACAATCTGGAATGGGAAGTCGTGACGCCGCAGCGCCTCGGCATCTACGCGATCTGGATGGACGTGCATGGCGAGGGCCTGCCCGAGGGCTCGAGTGTCAAGCCCGACCGCATCATCCGCTCGTTGACGGAGTTGGTGCCGGAGCGGCCGTAACCAGCCGGCCAAAACAAAACTCGAAAAACAACCCCATGCACAGTAGGACGTTGCTGCGAAATCAACAGCTTACGGATTTTACGAAACGAATTTGATCCGTCGGGCAAAATAGGGGTACTATGGCATCCTCCCGATCCCAGCCGGCGGTGCGCTTGCAAGCGGCCGTCCCGGCCGCCCACGGTCGCGGGCGGAGGCGGAGGAGCAGCCCCGCCCGATAGGCAGGGCAATCGCATATGGCTTTTCTGAAAGACCTGAGCGCGCGCCTCGTCCTTCGAGACGACCGCTTTCGCGGTCCCTCAGGATGAGGCTGAGCGGCACCGGCGCCTGCCAAAACAGCTCACATACTCCGCCCTCATCCTGAGGGCCCGTCGGAGGCGGGCGTCTCGAAGGATGGCCACAGGGGAGACGTCGCCATATGCGATTGCCCTGCCCCTGATAGGCACAGAACACGATCCCTTCCGCCGCCGCCGCCCGGCTCGCCCCTCACGCGCCAATCATTGCGCAGCGTATCTCGCGGTCAGCGAATGACCGTGCAAGCTGCCGGAGAACACCACGATCGCTTTCGGCGAAAGCTCGGCCTGCAGCTTTCCCGTCATCATGTTGGGATTGGCCGGCGCAAGCGGAACGGTGACCGTCTTGCCGCCATCCTGAATCGTTGCGCGTCCGCGCATCTCCTTCGTCGAAAGCGGCGATCCATCGTCGTCCCCGACGTAAAAAACGATGTCCGTCCCCTTGCTGACAAATTCGATCGGATGCCCCTGCGATTTGACGACGGGGCCGCCGTTGCTGCCTTTCGTCTGCGCCGCGGCAACATCCAGCGTCGCGATCATCACCGCCGTCATGGCGAGGCCGATATATGTTCTCATTGTGGGCTCCTCGGTGGTTTTCCGCGTGCATCAATAGGCTTCCGCGGGGGTGAACGTTGCGGCGTGTCCGGCCACCAGCCGCTGCAGCGGCTGCTGGCCGAACATCAGAAACAGAATCGGGGTCACGATTGTGTCGAGGACCGTGGCGCTGAGCAGGCCGCCGAAGATCGTCACGGCCACCGGGTGCAGGATTTCCCGGCCCGGCTCGTCCGCGCCGATCAAGAGTGGCGTGAGCGCTAGTCCTGCGCAAAGCGCCGTCATCAGTACCGGACTGAGGCGCTCCATGCTGCCGCGAATGACCAGCCCGGCCCCGAAATGCTCGCCTTCGTGGATGGCGAGATTGATGTAGTGCGAGATCTTCAAGATCCCGTTGCGCGCCGAGATGCCGGCCAGGGTGATGAAGCCGATCATCGAGGCCACCGACAAGGGCTGCCCGGAGATCTCTAGCGCGGCGACGCTGCCGATCAGGGCGAGCGGAATACCTCCCATGATGATCAGCACCAGTGCGGTCGACCGGTAGCGGCTGTAGAGGACGACGAAGATCATCGCCATCGAGGCCAGCGACAGAATGCCGATGCGCCAGGACGCCTCCTGCTGGGCCTGGAACGCGCCTTCGAGGCTGGTCGTGTAGCCCTGCGGAAAATCGAGTTCGCGAACCGACTTCTGAATGTCGGCAGCGATATCGGCGATGTCGCGGCGTCCGTCCCCGTTGCCGTAAACGACGATCCTGCGCTGGGTCCCCTCCCGCTGAATCTGGTTCGGCCCGTCTGTTTCGGCGACTTCGGCCAAAGCGCCCAGCGGGACGAACTCCGAGCCGGTCGGGATGAGCAAATTTTGCAGTCCCGTCGTCGAACGGTCTTGCTCCGACAGGCGCATCACGACATCGAAACGGCGATTGCCGTCGACGATCTGGGAGACTTTTCGGCCATTGGACAGCGCGTCAAGTGCCTGGGTGACCGCAGCCGGCGTCAGGCCGTGAAGCGCGGCGCGGGCATGATCGATTTGAACCCGCACTTGCGGAATCAGCACCTGCTTCTCGACCTGGAGATCGACCAGACCCGGGATCGTCGATAGACGCTGGCGCACCGTTTCGGACAGCCGCCGCAACATCTCGATGTCCTGCCCGAAGATCTTGAGCACGATCTGGGCACGAATACCCGACTGGAGATGATCGAGGCGATGGCTGATCGGCTGTCCGATGGCCACCGACGCCGGCAGCGCGGACAGGGCCTCCCGGATGCTCGCATAGATGTCCGCCTTCTGGCGCTTGGACGGCGTGAGGTCGACATCGATCTCGCTGTAGTGCACGCCTTCGGCGTGCTCATCGAGCTCGGCGCGGCCGGTGCGGCGTCCGACCGATTTCACCTCGGGCACCTTTGCGAGCAGCTGCTCCGCCAATAGTCCAAGACGGTTGGACTCCGCGAGCGAAATGCCGGGATTGTACTGCAGCGACAGGACCAGCGTCCCCTCGTTGAAGGGAGGAAGAAAGCTGCGGGGCATCTGGCTCGCGGCATAGCCCGCCACCGCGACCGCGGCGGCGACGAAGACCAGCACCAGGCCCTGCCGCTCGAAGGCCCAGCCGAGCACCCGCCGATTGGCCTGCTTCAGCTTCGTGACGACAAAGCTCTCGCGGTCACCTGAATGAGCTCGTCCCGAAAGCAGATAGTAGGACAGCACCGGCGTCACCGTGATCGAGGTCAGCAGCGAAGCGAGGATCGAGACCACATAGGCCACGCCAAGCGGCGTGAACAGCCGCCCTTCGATTCCCGGAAGGGCGAACAGCGGCACGAAGACGAGAACGATGATCATCGTTGCATAGACGATACTGGAACGAACCTCCTGGCTCGCGCCGGAGATCACGTCGAGGACAGGACGCGGCGTGCTCGACGCAGCGTTCTCCCGCAGGCGCCGCAGGATGTTTTCGACGTCCACCACGGCATCGTCGACCAGCTCGCCGATCGCGATGGCGAGGCCGCCCAGCGTCATGGTGTTGATCGTGAGGCCGAAGGCGCGAAACACCAGGACCGTCACCAAGATCGATATCGGAATGGCCGTCAGCGACACGAACGCGGCGCGACCGTTCATCAGGAAGACGAACAGGACCATTGCGACGACGATCGCGGCCTCGGCCAGGACGCGCTCGACATTGCCGATGGAGGTCTCGATGAAGGTGGCCTGCCGGAACTGCACGTTGGTGACGTTGATGCCCCCGCGCATGGTGCGTTGCAGGTCGCGCAGCGTGGACTCGACATTGCGCGTCAATGCCACAGTATCCGCAGCCGGCTGCTTCATGACGCTGACGATGACGGCGGGCTTGCCGTTATATCCGGCGTCGCCGCGCTTGGTCCGCGCGGCAAAATCCACCGCGGCAACCTGCTTCAGCAGGATCGGCTGCTCTCCGCGGCTGACGACGACGGTGTTGCGGAGGTCCTCGATACGCCTGGTGAGACCGACATTGCGGATCAGATATTCGCGGCCATGCTGGTCAACGAAGCCGCCGCCGCTGTTGGTGCCGAACCTGGCGACCGCCTGCTCGATCTGATCATGCGTGACGCCGAGCGCCTGCATGGTGGCGACGTTCGGTGTCACGCGGTATTGGCGGACCTCGCCGCCGATGGGTATCACCTGGGCGACGCCGGGAATGGCGAGGAGTTGCGGCCGGACGACGAAGTCCGCGATCTCGCGCACGTCCATGGGTGAAGCCGTGCCATCGCTCGTCAGCGCGATCAGCATGATCTCGCCCATGATCGAGGTCACCGGGCCCATCTGGGGATTGGCCGCAGACGGCAATTGCTCGCGGATCAGCGCCAGCCGCTCCGAGACGAATTGCCGGGCGCGGTAGACGTCGACGCCCCAATCGAACTCGACATAGACGACCGACAGACCAACGCCCGAGACCGAGCGTACCCGGATGACGCCCGGCATGCCGTTCATCGACGTCTCGATCGGGAACGTCACGAGCTGCTCGACTTCCTGGGGTGCCAATCCCTCTGCCTCGGTCAAGATGTTGACGGTCGGGCGGTTGATGTCCGGCAGGACGTCGACCGAAACGCTCGGCAGGACGAACAGGCCGTAGCCGACCAGGGCGGCGGCGACCGCCAGCACGAACAGGCGATTGCGCAAGCTGGTCTGGACGATGAGCTTGAACATGGTCGGCTACCGGATCTGGTTGATGAGGTCGGTGCCGCGAACGACGATATGCTCGCCTTCGTTGACACCGGCGGCCACAATGACGCGGGCTGCGTCCACCGGCACCACGCGAACCGGCTTCGGCTCGAAGCGCTCGGGCTCGGTGTGCAGCCAGACGATATTCTCACCGTTGCCGCTTCGAACGACGGCATTGCGCGGCACGACCAGGCCAGACACGGGCGCTCCGGCCTGGATCATCACATTCAACGGCTGACCGATGTTGAGACCTGCCGGTGGCTCCGGAATGGCGAACTGAACCACGGACGCATGCTGGCGCAGGGCCCGGCTCGTTCCGACGAAGCTCAGCGCAATCTGCTGCCCGTTCGGGGCCATTGCCGTTGCGGCTTCAGGCTGCTTCAAGCCTATTTCGTCATAGGCGAGCGCCTCGACCCAAAGGCTGCGGGGGTCCGCGATCTGAAACAGGACGTCTTGCGGCTGTATGACCTGGCCCGGCGCGACCTTGGCCGAGGTGATGATGCCGTCGGTCGATGCCCGCAGCTCCTCGAACCCGGTGCGGGAGTTGCGAACGGTTTCGCGGCGCGCCCGCAGGCCCTCCAATTCGCTTTCGAGGTCGTTGACTTGCCCTTGCGGCACCGCGCCGCGTTCGGCCAGCGGCCGGAGACGCCGCAGCTTGTTTTCCGTGACTGCCATCAGCTGTTCGATCTCGCCGACCTTCTCGAGGATCGTCGTGCGATCGGCGATTGGCAGATGCGGCTCGATCCGAATGAGCAGATCGCCCTTGCGGACGGTTTGCCCGATGCGGGGTATGCCGTCATCGCCCGGAACCACGCGGCCGCCGTAGATGCTCTGCACGATGCTGCTGCGGTTGGGGTCGGCCATGACACGGCCGATCAGGGTGACGGCGGGATGAATCGTCTGCGGCTCGGCTGCAGCGGTGCGCACATCAAGCAGACGCTGCGTCGGCTTGGCCGCGAAGACGCTGCCGTCTTGCAGGCGCCGCGGGGCATCGCTCAGTGCGGGAATATCCGGCGGATTTGGTTGCGTTGCATTCGTCCGGCCCTCGCCGAACATGATGGCGGCGAGAATGACGAAGGCCCCTGCCACCACGGCGGACATTGAGGCGGCCATGAAGCGGCCACGCCGCTTCAAATAGGCGAAGAGAAGGCCGAATCCCAAGGCGGCGAGCGCGGAGGCGGCGATGGCCGCTCGGTTCGGGAGAAGCCAGCCGGGCGCGTGCTTCTGCTCCGCGGGCCGGGCCTCTGCACGCGGTATGAACGAGTCGACCAGCAGGTCATTTCCCCTGCCGGCGCTGATCGAGAAGATCACCTCGACCGATCCGGACGGTGTACCGTTCGGAATCGGGGCGGTGTAGATGCCGTTCTCCCGGCTTGACGCCTCGATCGGGGCGGAATCGCCGATCGTGACTTGCAAGGCGGCGTCCGAAACCGGCTCGTTCGTCACCGCATCATCGATGAAGACGGACAGCTTACCGTCTTTCAGGATGCCGACGACTTCGTAGAGCTCGGAGCGCGCGGCAATCCTCGGATAGGCTGAGGACACGACCGCCGTCTTCTCGGCGTTGCCGTGATCGTGCCCTTCATGGGCAAAGGCCCCCCAGACAAAGAACAAACTCGCCAACCAGACAGCGCCGGCCAGTCCAAGAGCTGCGAGCCGCCCTTTCGGGCAGCGCTGATTCATGAACATCGAAAGATCCTTCAGACGTGCGAAAAGGCGGCGGCCGAAGCGCCGCCGGGACTACGCGATGCTGAAGGTACTTGGTGGGCGGACGAGTCCCTCGGGGCGTACCCCGACAATGGCCCGCGCGAGCGGCAGGTCCATGGCGCCGAGCACTTCGAAGGAACTGAGCAGGTGCATGACCTGCGCTGAGGCGATCGAGGTGCCAAACATGTCCCAGGCCACGCCCGGAACGCCGTCGTCGTCGTGATCCGGCCCGTCATGGACGTGGCCTTCGGCGTCGTCGCCGGCGTGGGAATGCACGTGGCCTGCCAGCTGATCGTGGAAATGCAGGGAACCACTGAGCGTGACGGACGGCATCGGCATGGCACCGACAGCCGCCCTCACCTGCGACACCGAAATCAGGGCCACCTGAAGCACAAACGCGGATA